>CAYQAC010000080.1:15936-19658 GCA_964415255.1 uncultured Polyangiaceae bacterium
CCTGGCTGAGGTGCCCTGCGGCGTGGCTCGGCGGCGAGCGGTGGGACCGGCGCGTCATGGATGGAGGGACCCCGTTAGCCTGGGCAGCCTTGGGTGGCTATGGCGCGCAGCGTCAATGAGGTGGTCAGGCGCCTGATAGCGACGCTGGTGCGGGGGCCTGACGCTTTGAGCTGTATGCGCTTTGCTGAGCTGTATGCGCTTGGCTGAGCCGTGCGCTTTGCTGAGTCGTGCGCGAGCCTGGGGTGGCGCCCTGGCGCTTGGCGCGGCGCGGCATGGTTTTTCCGCGTCAGATATTTGTCCAGCGCGCGCCTCTTCCTTCAAGGGGAAGGGATGGAGTTTTTCCGTGACGCTCCCGGGATGGTGCTGACTTTGCTCCTCTTCGAGCTGCTGTTCGTGCTGGTGCTGCTCGGTCGTCGTCGCCGCGCTGAGCCGCGGGGGCTGCTCGTCAAGGGTGCTGTCTTGAGCTCGCGGCGCGAGCCGCTCGGGTTTCATGAACGGCTCGGCGTACGGCTGCAGTAGTCAGCTTAGCTGGTAATTGGGCTGACAGGTGAGCGGA
The DNA here is from genome assembly GCA_964415255.1 of uncultured Polyangiaceae bacterium. GTDB lineage: Bacteria > Myxococcota_A > Polyangia > Polyangiales > Polyangiaceae > JAHBVY01. Next base: position 16,493 of record CAYQAC010000080.1, read on the forward strand.
TGAGGGCGGTGGTGCAGCGGGTGACGCGCTGCCACGTGGACGTGCTGGAGGGTACGGAGCGCACGCGGGTGGGCGCGATTGAGCGCGGGTACTGTGTGCTAGTGGGGGTGGCGGTGGGGGACACCGAGCGCGACGCCGAGTGGCTGGCGGAGCGGGTCTTGGGGCTCCGTCTGTTCGAGGACGCGGACGGGAAGATGAACCTGTCGCTTGAGCAGGTGGGGGGCGCGCTCTTGGCGGTGAGTCAGTTCACCCTGCTCGGGGACGCTCGGCGCGGGCGGCGACCAAGCTTCACGGCGGCGCACGAGCCGGTGGGCGCGGAGCGGCTGTTCGAGCGCTTCTGTCAGGTGGCGCGCCAGGGTGGCGCCGTGGTGGAGACGGGTCGCTTCCGGACGCACATGAGCGTGTCGATCGAGAACGATGGGCCGGTCACCTTGCTGCTCGACAGTCGCAAGCAGTTCTGAAGGTCGCGGCCACGGCGCGGTAGCGGGTGGCGCCAGGCAGGGCACCTGAGCTAGATCGGGGGCATGGACATTCGACGCATGGGGGAGGCGGACCTCCCAGAAGTGGCGCGGCTCTACTTGAAGGCCTACGGCTCAAGCTGGAATGAGCCGGGCGCGCAGCGGTACCTCGCCAAGTTTCAGCGCATTGAGCCGGAGAGCTGCCTGGTGGCGCTGGACGCGGGGAAGATCATCGGCGCGGTGCTCTCGTACTCGTTCGAGCGTGACACGGGGCTCGTCTTGTTCATCCAAGAGGTGTTCGTGGATCCTGAGCGTCGCAAGCAGGGCGTGGGGCGGCGCCTCATCAGCTGGCTGCGTGACAGCTTCGCGCTCGCCGCGAAGGTCAAGGTGACGCCGCTCGTGAAGGCGGACACTGGCGTCCTGAACTTCTACAACAGCCTCGGCTTCGAGAAGGATCGCGCCGTCACGTTCATGGACGGCTGAGGCAGCGCCCCGCTTGCGCTGGTAGCGCGCCGTGGGGGAGGGGGTTGGCTCAAGGGCGCTCCACTTGTGCCAGCCGGCGCCTTCGACTAAGCGAGCCACGTGCCTCGCGTCGAGTTCGTGGGTGGCGCCAAAGCGCGCGATAAAGCGGTGGATGTGCCGGAGGGCGGTGCGTTGGTCGACCTGTGCGACCAAGTGCTCGCGCCGGTGCCCTTCTCGTGCCGCTCGGCGAGCTGCGGGACCTGCCAGGTGCAGGTGCTGGAGGGAGCGGAGCTGCTCGAGCCGGCGAGTGAGGAGGAGCAAGATCTGCTCGACCTGCTCGACGATGGCGAGGGCTCCCGGCTCGCGTGTCAGGCGCGGGTGAAGCCAGGGCCGGGCCTAGTGCGGCTGCGTCCGATCGGGACCTGAGCCCTCACAGCTCAAGCACGATCTTGCCGAGGTTCAGGTTCTGCTCCATGCGCTCATGCGCGAGCCGGACCTCATTGAACGCGAACACGCGATCGACAACAGGCCTGAGCTCCCCGCTCACGAAGCCCGGCGAGGTGCTCTGGGTGAAGCGCTCCGTGATCGCGATTTTGTCCTCCAGGGAGCGGGAGCGCATCACGAGCCCCAAAATCTGCAGGCGGCGCGCGAGCAACTGACCGAGGTTCACCGTCGCCTTGGCACCGCCGAGCACCCCCACCACCACCAGCTTACCGCCCTCCGCGAGCAGCTTCGCGTGCTCCTCAAAGTAGCTGCCCCCGACGAAGTCGAGCACCAGGTCCACCCCGCCGAGCGCCTCACGGCACACCGAGCCGAAGGCCGCCTCTCGGTAGTTGATGGCGAGCTCTGCGCCGAGCGCCAGCGCGAGCTCACACTTCTCAGGGGAGCCCGCCGTGGCCACCACGCGCGCGCCCACGCGCCGCGCGAGCTGCACCGCGGCGGAGCCGACGCCGCCCGCCGCCGCGTGGATCAACACGCGCTGCCCCGGCTTCAAGTTGCCCAAGGTGAAGAGCGCCTCCTGCGCGGTGAGGAAGGCTTCTGGGATGGCGGCTGCGTCGGTGAAGCGCATGCCCTCCGGGAGCGGCACCGCGAGCCGCTCGCTCACCGTCACTTGCTCAGCGTAGCCTCCGCCGGGCAGCAGCGCCATCACGCGCTCACCTAGTTTCCGTGTAGTAACACCTGGGCCCAGCGCCTCCACCACCCCGGCGCACTCGAGCCCCAAGACGTCGGTGGCGCCCGGAGGCGGCGGGTAGAGGCCGCGGCGCTGCAGCAGATCCGCGCGGTTGAGCGCGGTGGCGCGCACGGCGATCAGCACCTCCCCGGGGCCGGGCTCGGGGTTTGGCAAGTCAGTGATGCTGAGCTGTTCAGGGCCTCCGAACTCCTTGATGACCACGGCGCGCATCGCCCGGGCTTAGCACGGGCGCACCGCTCAGTGCGCTCAAGTGCGCTCAGGCGTGCTCAGTGTACGCAGGGCGCACAGCTCAAAAACGCTCAGGTGCGCTCAGTGCGCTCAGGCATGCTCAGGCGTGCTCAGGTGTGCTCAGTGCGCGAACCGTGGCAGCAGCGCCGCGCCCACCACGCCTGCGGCGTCCCCCAGCTCGCTCACCACGAGCGGCAGCTCCGCGAGCGGCGGCGCATAAGCTCGCGCGCGCATCGCCGCGCGCATCGGCGCTTCAAGCCGGGCGAACGACGCCGAGATCCCGCCGCTGAACACCACCGCCTCCAAATCCAATAGGTGCTGAATGCTGATCAAGCCTTCACCCAGCGCAGCCCCCATCCGCTCAAAGGTAAGGACGCCTGCCTGCTCCCCGCGCGCAGCGCTGTCCGCGATGTCGCGCACCTCCGCCCCCTCACCGCCCAGCTCATGGAAGCTCCTGAGCAGCGCCTGGGTGCCCGCGTAGGCCTCCAAGGTGCCGCTGAGGCCGGCGCTGTCCTTCGGCGCGGCCTCATCCCGTGAGAGCTGTAGGTGCCCGATCTCCCCCGCGAAGCCGAGCGCGCCGCGGCGCAGCTGGCCGCTCAGCACCAAGCCCCCACCCACCCCAGTGCCCAGCATCACCACCAAGAAGTCGCGGTAGCGGCGGCCGAAGCCGTGCTCCCGCTCGCCGAGCGCCGCCGCCGTGGCGTCGTTCTCCACCACCACGGGGCAGCCGAGCCGCAGCGAGAGCTCCGCCCCGATGTTCAGGCCTTGGAAGCCCGGCACGTTGGGGAGGCGCCAGCACAGGCCGCTCGCGTCCACCTCCCCGGGG
>CAYQAC010000080.1:19668-23567 GCA_964415255.1 uncultured Polyangiaceae bacterium
GCGAAGCCGACGTGAGGCGGCGTGGGCGCGAGCTCCTTCACCAAGCGAGCGACCACGTCGAGGATTTGAAGCGGGCCGCCGCCCGCCGTGGGCGCCACGCGCTGGTCGATGATGCGGCCCTCTAACACGCGCCCCACCTTGATGCGGGTGCCGCCCATGTCCACGCCGATGTCGCCTTCAGTCATGCCATCGCTAGAGCCCCAACTGTTTGGCGATGATCTCATTCATGATCTCGGTGGTGCCACCGCCGATGGGCAAGAGCCGCGCGTCTCGAGCGAAGCGCTCCACCCGCGTCTCACGCATGTACCCCATGCCGCCGAAGATCTGCACGGCCTCGTAACAGACCTCCTGCGCCACCTGGGCGGCGAAATTCTTCGCCATGCTGACCTCCGTGACCAGGTACTCCCCAGCGGCGGCGCGGCGCGCCAGCTCCCAGTTGAAGGCCTTAGCCACCCGCGTCTTGGTGGCCATCTCCGCCAGCTTGTGCCGCGTCACCTGAAAGCCGGTGAGCGGCCGCCCGAAGGCCTGGCGCTCCTTGGCGTAGGCGATGGCGTCAGCCAGCACGATCTCCGCGGTGGCGTGGCCATAGAACGCGAGCGAGAGCCGCTCCGCCTGGAAGCTCTGCATGATGGCGAGGAAGCCGCTGCCCTCCTCACCCAGGCGCTGATCGAGCGGCACCTTCACGTCGTCGAAGCTGAGCTCCGCCGTGTCGCTCGCCCACCAGCCCGTCTTGTTCAAGGCGCGGCTGGCGCTGAAGCCCGGCGCGCCGCGCTCCACCACGAAGAAGGTCAGCCCACCGTGCGCATCTTCCCCCGTGCGCGCCAGCACCGTCACCAAGTCTGCCCGCACGCCGCTCGTGATGAACAGCTTGGCGCCCGAGAGGCGATAGTGGTCGCCGTCCCTCACCGCGCGCGTCTTCACCCCCGCGACGTCGCTGCCCGCGCCGGGCTCGGTGATCGCGAGCGCCGCGATGTGCTCACCGCGGAGCACCTTCGGGACGAAGCGCTGCTTCTGCTCCTCCGTGCCGAGCGCCAAGATGGGCGGCAGCGCGATCCCCAAGGAGCCCAGGCTGGCGACCAGGCCGCTCGAGCCGCCCTCAAGCAGCGTCTCCACGAGCAGCATCGAGTGGAGCAGGTCGCCCCCGCCGCCGCCGTACGCCTCCGGGAAGCTCACCCCCAAGATCCCCGCCTCGGCCGCCTCCGTGTAGAGCGAGCGCGGGAAGCTGCCCGCCTCCTCCCACTCCACCACGTGCGGCGTGATGCGCTCCCGCGCGAAGCGCCGACACGTCTCCGCGAAGGCGCGGTGCGTATCGGTCAGCCCAGCTGACTCAGGTGACGGTGGGCTCATGTCCAGATCTCCGCGCAGGTGGCGTATCGGTCAGCATAGCTGACGGTGAGACGCTTGGGTGTGACGCTCAGGCGTGACATCAGTCAGCACAGCTGACTGCATGGCGTAGCCCGTCAGGGGGCAGGATCGGGGGTGCACTCCCTCCTGACACGCCCTGAGAGTCTCCACGGACGCCATGGGTGCACTGGACGACACAGCGGTCACGGTCGCCTCTCTTACGAGAGGATCCGCGCATCCTTGAAGAGTGTTGCCACGCCAAGTCATGACATTGAAGAGCCGGCTTGACGGCACTGCACCCCACGCGCTGCGGCGGCTCCGGCGGCAGGGAGCCGTGGCTCTAGAGGCAAGGAGGCCTGCTTCACGTCAGTGACAAGCGGCGAAGTTCAGCGCGGCGATGATGGTGAAGCCGCTGCCGGTGCAGTTCGTGCTCAAGTTGCCCTCGACGTTGTACACGCCGTTGATTTGGGTGTTGGTCTGGTTGATGACGAAGGTGCCGCAGTCCTCACCCACCAGCGTGCCCAGCTGCTGCCCCGCCGTGAAGTGGAACACGCGGAAGCCGCCCTCCGGCTTGCCGGCGACGCGGACCTGGTTCCCCGCGCTGTCGAGCAGCGCGATGCCGCTGAAGGTGGCGCCGGTGTTGGCCTGGCCAGAGCGGCACTGTTCGACCACGAACGGCGCGCCGTTGACGGTGACCGTGCCGGTGGTCTCGCTCTTACAAGCGAGTAGAGCTGCTCCTAAGACGGCGACTGCCGCGAGAGTGGTCCGCATTCAGCACCCGTAACATAGCTTTTCCGAGGATTAAATAGCGCTCCCTTCGACGCCGCGCGTGTTGGTCCTTCGCCGGGTGGTGGTTTTGTTCAGCGCTGCTGCGTCGCAGCGCTGCCGCGTCACCACGTCGCAGCGCCTCCGCGCCGCCGCTGAGCGCTTCAGGAGACCGCCCGCTTCGGCGAACTAGGGGCTCGCCGCCCGCGTGTGCTGATGGCGCGCAGGACGCTCGAGCCGAGCAGTAGCAGGCCCCCGGCGATCGATGGTGGGCCCGGGACCTCCCCTTGAAGCCAGAGCGCCCACAGGGGGCTCAGGCTTGGCTCGAGCAAGATGAGCAGGGAGGCATCCAGCGCGGGCAGCGTGCGCATGGCCCAGGTGAGCAGCAGGTAGGCGAGCCCAATCTGCACCACGCCGAGGTACAGCACCGCGAGCAGGTCCGAGAGCCCGGCTTGGCTGAGCGGTGGCTCACCGCCGAGCGCCCAAGGCAGGCACAGGAGACCCGCGATCAGGTTCCCAGTGACCAGGGCCGTCAAGCTCTCTCGGCCTTGGGTGTGGAGCCAGCGCAGCCCCATGATGGTGCCGGCCCAGGCCACCCCGGAGATGCAGGCGAGCAGGTTGCCGAGCGGTGGGTTGGGCGCTGTGGCCTGCGGCGTGCGCTCGAAGAAGAACAGCACCAGGCCCAGCGCCACCGCCAAGATGAACCCAATGTCTCTCCGCTTGATCGGCTCCTTCAAGAGCCATGGGCCCGCCAGCATCACCCACAGCGGCGCGGTGGACTGGAGGAAGATGGTGCTGGCGGCTGTCGTGAGTTTGTTCGCCAACACGAACAGCACCATCGTGCTGGCGTAGCTGAAGCCGACGATCAAGGTGGGTAGCCCGTAGCCGCGCCGGCTCTGACGAAACACCAGCCACAGCACCACCCCCGCCACCAGCGAGCGCAGGCTCGCCACCTGCGGGCCGCTCAGGGTGGTCAGCTTGATGGCGGCGCCGCCGGTCGAGAACAGCACCGCCGACGCCAAGATGGAGAGCCGCGCTAAGCCCAGCGCGCGGCGAGCGCCTTGGCGCTCCTCCCCTGACGGCTCCGGCTGCCGTGTCGAGCTCGGCTCATCTGTGGGCCGCGCGGGTGACGTCGGCGCGGGGGCAGGGGTGACCGCGCGGTCTGCCGGGGAGCTCACGCCGGCGCTATATCATGCGGCGCGCGCTCGGCACGTCAGCTCACGCGGCGCGCGCCGCGCGTCCTCCATGAGGCGAGGTGGGGTGGCTGACCACCCCACCATCCACCCAGTCGCGCGCTCAGCCTCCCCGCGTGCTCAGCCCTTGCGGCGGGCGCCGCGGGTCGCCGGCTTGGCCTTGGCGGCCGCCTTAGCGCGGGCAGGCTTGGCCGCCTTCGGTGGCGCTGGCTCGGGCTCTAGCTCTGGCTCGAGCAGGCTCGTCGCCAGGCGCTCGCCCAGGCCCTCCCGCACGGATTGGCGCTCTTGGATCAAGCGCTCAATGGCGAGGTTCGTGTCAAGATCGTCTGCCAGCTCGTCGGCGACGGCCGTGCCCAGAGCGCGCAGCTCCGCGCCGATGCGCGCCTCCAGCCTTTGGCGGATCGCGTCGCGCAAGATCTCCTGAATGATGCTGGGGCCGAGCGCGATGGCCTCACCCACCAGCATTGCGGTCGGCTCGAGGTGCAAGAACTCGGTCCCCTCCGGGCCGCGCTCGTCGTGGTCGCCGTGGTCGCCGTGGTCGTGGTCGCCGCCATGATGGTGGCACCCTCCGTGGTGGTGATGGTCGCCGCGTCGATG
>CAYQAC010000081.1:0-831 GCA_964415255.1 uncultured Polyangiaceae bacterium
CAGAGCCGCATCTGGCAGCTCGCCGTGAAGGACCGCGCGGCGTACCGCGCCTCGCTTCAGCGGCTGCTCAGCCTGGACGTGCAGCGCGTGGTGCCCACCCACGGCGCCGCCACGGCCCGCAACCGCGAGCAGCTCGTGGGGCTCCTAGCGCGCGCCGCCGGCGCCCCCAAACTCACAGCGCCAGCACCTTGACCTGAGCGTACCCGCCAGCCAGGCGCTTGATGTCAGTCGGGTCACCCGTGGCGATGACGGCGGACTCAAACTCAAGCGCGGTGGCGACGACGAAGGCGTCCACCGCGTGCTGCGAGCCCAAGCTGCCGCGCGCTCGCGTCAAAAGAGAGACCTATTGCATACGGGGGGGGGCGTGCTACCGTGTTTGCGTCACGGGGCTGTGCCTTAGCCGTAGCCAGCGTCACAGGAGGCGATGATGGAGACGATGAACAGGGTAATAGGGTGGCTCGCGGTGGGCGCGTTGGGCCTCGTGCTGGGGTGCTCTTCAGAGGAGTCCGACACGGGTGAAACGGGGAACCCACAGAACACTGGAGAGGTGGCCGCCTCCGGACAGACGCCGCTTTGCGGTGAGCCTTGTCAGGACCCGAAGGGCTGCTTCCCTTGTGCGGAGGGCGCGGAGGCCACCCTCGACGGGGCGGCGGTGACCTGTCAGGGAGGCTGTTGGTCAGCTGAGCCGACGGATGGGCAGCTGTGCCAGGTGTACGGCCGGGGCTACGCGCCGGGCGGCGCCGCACCCTCGACGGATGGCTGCAACGCCTGCACCTGCGCGCTCCAAGCTGGGGAGGCGATGCTGGGCTGCACCACCATGGCCTGCGGCTG
>CAYQAC010000081.1:841-23523 GCA_964415255.1 uncultured Polyangiaceae bacterium
TGTGAGGACCTCACCGGCTTCAACCGGGTGGAGGCAAACCTTGAGGCCTGCGCCGAGCGAACGCCGGAGTGCCCCCCGAACACGGAGTGGGTGGTCAGCGACTGCGGCTGCGGCTGCCTCCAGAACCCCAGCTGCGCCGAAGAGTACGACTGCAGCGGCGAGGCCTGCGACCGTGATGTCATCCAGGCTTACTGCCCGTTCTCCACGCTCCGGGATTGAGCTAGGCGCCTTCACCCAACCCGTTCGGTCACCTGACGGACTGAGCCTTCACGAGCCCATCCCCGCTGTCGAAGCCGATGACAGTAGGGGATCAGGGGGTTTGGCAGGTCACTACTCGTGCTGAAATGGCGCCCGGTGCGCCTCACTCCGGCGTGAGCGCCACCGTGAGGTGTACGCTTTCAGGCTTGTCACACCGGTCCACCTCTACCTCGGCGGCTCGCGTCCCATTCAAGTAGCCGCTGGCCGACACGACCAGCGTGAACCGCTCCCCGCCCCCGAACATGGCTTCGGCTACGCACGGGCAGCTGTCACAAACCACACCCCTCCGCTGACCTTCCTGCTCCAGCCAAGCCGAGTAGTCGCACAGCTCCTCACCCGTGCTGGCGTCCACCACCTTCAGCACGAGCGCAGCGAACACGGCGTCCTCCGTGCAGCCCGGGCCGCAGCCGCTCACCAACGCCCCACCGCCGAGCACACCGGCCCCAAGGGTCAGGCTACCTATCAACACCAACCCGAGCACCGCGACGCGCCTCAACAACCCTGGCATGGCCCACATCCCCCGTTCTCGCAGCTCTGCCAACCCTGCCCCCCTCCGGGGCAGTCACAGGGACCGACGACAGTCTCGCAGTCGTCGGAGCACCCACCACCCGCCGAACCCCCGCTCCCCCCACTTGCCCCGTTCGGCTCGCACTTCGTCAGCGCGCGGAAGCTCGCGTGACACGCTTCAGAGGCTGGGAAGCTACCATCACACACGAAGCGGGGCGCTGGCCCCGCGCACTCCGCGAACGGCTCCCACTCAGCGCACCGCCTTAGCTGCGTACACGCCGCAGGACAGTTCGCTTCGGTGACCGCTCCAGAGCACCCCGTCGCGATCACCTCATGGCAAAACACCTCGCACGTCAGCTCAGCGCCGCTGCCACCACCTGGGCCGTCCCCAGCCGAGCCCCCACAGCCCAGCAGGAGCGCAACCCCAACGGACCCCAAGCAAGCCAGCACGCCTCGCAGCATCACCACTCTCCAGACCAAACAGCAGCGTACCACGGCAGCTCCTCAAGCGGCAGCGCAATCCACGCGCTAGTCTGCCCAGCTGACGTTTACCCCTGCGCGCTCCAATCGCCCCGTCTTCGCTAGCGGCTCCAGGATCATCCGCAGGCTCGTGCAGCGCCACTCGGCTAGCCCAGGCGCCCTCACGGTGACGTCGCCTTCACCCGCCGCGCCATGAGGTGCGCCTCGATCGCGTCGAGCAGCCCCGGCACGGTGTACTCCGTGGCCTCCACGTCGACCCACAAGCCGCGCTCGCGGAGCGCCTGCGAGGTGATGGGCCCGATGCTCGCGAGTAAGGTGCCGCGGCACAGCGCGGGCGCGTCCGCGCCGAGCGCGTCCACCAAGCTGTGGACGGTGGAGCTTGAGGTGAACAGCGCCACGTCCACCCCCGCGCTGTGGGGCCGCACGCCCATCTCGCCTCGCGACTCCACAGCGCCTCGCGACTCCACAGCGCCTGCCGACTCTGCAGCACCTCGCGACTCCATCTCGCCTCGCGACTCCACAGCGCCCCCCAAGGCCTCCACCGACGCACGGAACGCAACCTTCAGCTCATCCGCCGCCTCGGCGGAGAGCGGCAGCGTCTGATAGGCCGGCACCACGTCCACCGTCGCGCCCGCTCTGCGGAGCGCCTCCGGGAGCACCTCGCGCGCCTGAAGCGCGCGCAGCAGGAGCACGCGGCTCCCCTCCCCCACGCCGCGCTCCCTGAGCGCCGCGACCAAGGCCTCCGCTACGTACTCCTGTGCGATCAAATCCGCGCGGATACCGTAGCGCCCGAGCGCCGCCGCCGTCTTGGGGCCAATGCACGCGATCTTCGCGCGCCCGAAGGCGCGACCGTCGCGCGCCTGGCGCGTGAGCTCAGCGAAGCTCGCCGTGACGCCGTTGGCGCTCGTGAACAGCACCCAGTCATAGTCAGCCACGCGCCCTATCGCCGCCGTCAAGCGCGCGGGCTCCGGCGGCGCCTCCACGCGGATCGTCGGGCGCACGAAGGGCTCCGCCGCGCGCTCGCGGATCAAAGAGGCCGTCTCCCGGGCCTGCCCCGCGGGGCGCGGCACCAGCACCCGCAGCCCGAACAGCGGCGCCTGGTCGTACCAGGCGAGTTCGTCACGCAGGCTGACCACCTCGCCCACCAGGATCAAAGCAGGGTTCGTCAGCTTTGCTGCCTTCGAGCGTGAGGCGATGTCGGCGAGCGTCCCAGTGACCACCCGCTGCGCCGCCTGAGCGCCCCAGTGGATGACGGCGGCCGGCGTGCTCGGCGCGCGCCCACCCGCTAAAATAGCGTCGCAAATCGCCTCGATGCGCCGCATCCCCATCAGCACACAGATGGTGTCCGTCGCGGTGGCGAGCTTCCGCCACGCCTCCGGCGACCACTCCTTGCCCGCTCGATCGCTCCCGGTGATGAAGGTGACGCTGGAGGACAGCTCGCGATGCGTCATCGAGATCCCCGCGTAGGCGCTCACCGCGACCGGCGACGCGATGCCGGGGACTATTTCGAAGCGCACCCCCGCCCGCGCCAACGCCTGCGCCTCCTCCGCGCCGCGCGCGAACAGAAGCGGATCCCCCCCCTTGAGCCGCGCCACCTTGCGCCCCGCGCGCGCCTCCTCAATCAGCTGCGCGGTGATCCAAGCCTGATCGGGGCTGCGCTCACCGTAGCGTTTCCCCACACAGCGCAGCTCGGCGCCCGGCCGGCACCACTCGAGCAGCGCCGGGTGCGAGAGCGCGTCGTACAAGACCACGTCCGCCCGCTCGAGCAGCTCGCGCCCCCGCACCGTGATCAGCCACGGGTCCCCCGGGCCCGCGCCGATGAGCCACACCACGCCCCGCGAGTCCGCTTCATCCGTCACGCGCCGACTGTAGCTCGCCGGGCAAAGAGGAGCGACGCTTCCTAAGGTGCCACGGCGGAGACGCGCACCCAGAGCTCGGAGCAGGTGTCATTTCGCACCTGGATCTTCTCGGCGTCCACCGCCTCAATCAGCGAGGCATCACCGGCGGCTTGGCTCACGTTGGCGCCGGGCAGCGGGCGCTCCTCAAAAGAGACGTTCACCACCACCACCGTCGGCGCGCGGCCGAGGCCGTGATAAAATTCGTAGCGCTGACCAGCTGGGAACGGGAAGTAGGGCCCCTCCCAGCTGCTGCTCGCGTAGGTGTTCCCCTGGGGGGCGACGTCACGCACCTCCGCGACGCGCGCCTCGTCGTAGTCCGTGTCGCAGGGCGAAGAGCAGCTCACCGCGCTCGCCGTGCAGAGCACCACCCCCGCCGTGAAGCACAGCGCCAGGGGCCCCCGCGAGAACAACCGGCGCCACGTCATAGCCCCTGCTTTAGCAGGCCTGGGGCCTCAAGCGCCAGGCTCTACGCCGAGGTCACTTGGCCCCGCGCCCTCAGCCTCCGCGTCAGCCTGACGCGCGAAGTGGAGCTGGTGGAGCCGCGCGTAGAGGCCCCCCGCCGCGAGCAGCTCCTCGTGGCGGCCTTGCTCCACCACGCGGCCCTTCTGGAACACCACGATGCGATCGGCGGCGCGCACCGTGGAGAGCCGGTGCGCGATGATGAGGGCGGTGCGCCCAACCAGCAGCTGGGCGAGCGCGTGCTGGAGCTGCGCCTCCGTGTCGCTGTCCACGGAGGCGGTGGCCTCATCCAAGATGAGCAGCCGCGCGTCGCGGTACAGCGCGCGGGCGAAGGCTATCAGCTGGCGTTCCCCCGCGGAAAAATTGGCGCCGTGCTCGTCCACTGGCCCGAGCAGCCCGCCGGGGCGGCGCTCGAACAGCTCGAGCGCGGCGATCTGTTGGAGGCTCGCGCGCACCCGCTCAAGATCGGGCTCCTCCCCCGCGGCGATGTTGGAGGCGATGGTGCCCTGGAACAGGAACACGTCTTGAGGCACCACCGCGAAGCGCCGCCGCAAATCCTCCCGCTCGAGGCCACGCACGTCGCGGCCCTGCACCCGCACCACGCCGCCGCGCACGTCATACAGGCGGAGCAGCAGCCCCGCGATGGTGGTCTTGCCCGCGCCCGTCGGCCCAACTAAGGCTATCTTCTGGCCCGGCTGCGCGCTGAAGCTCACGCCGTGGAGCACCGGCACGCCGGGCTTGTACTCAAACTCCACTTGATCGAGCTCGAACGCGAGGCTGGTGTCGCCGTCCTGTGGGTCGGGCTCACGCGGGGCGTCCAGCTGCTTCAAATCGAGCAGGCCGAACACGCGCTCGGCTCCCGCCATCGCGCTCTGGAGCAAGGTGTAGCGCTGCGCCAGCGCGCTCACCGGCTCGAAGAACATCACCAGATAAGCGTTGAACGCCACCAGCGTACCGAAGCTCGCGCCCTCGTACCCCAGCGCCAAGATCACGCTCGCCAGGCACACGGCGCTGACCATCTCGATTGCGGCGTCTTGGATCGCCTCGTACTTCACCGAGCGGATGTTGGCGTCGCGGTAGTCGCGGTTAACAACGTCGAACTCCGACAGCGCGGCGTGCTCACGACGGTAAGCCTGCACGACCAACATGCCGCTCACCTGCTCGTTCATGATCGCGTTCATGCGCGCCGTCTTGGCGCGGATGTCGCGGTAAGCCTCGCGGGAGCGCCGCCGCACCGCCTGCACCAGGAGCATCACCACCGGCACCGCGGCGAACGCCACCAGGCTGAGCTTGGCGTCGAGCAGGAGCATCGCTATCACGATGCCGACCAGGCGCACGAGATCACCCACGGCTCCGATGGCGCCGGACGCGAACAACTCCAAGATGGCGTCCACATCGTTGGTGACGCGCGTCACCAGGCGCCCCACCGGCTGAACGTCAAAAAAGCTGACTTTTAACCGGTGCAGGTGCTGAAACACCGCGCGGCGCAGATCGGTCATCGCGCGCGCGCCCACCACCTGAATCGTGTAGATCTGCACGAAGCTCAGCAGCTGAGCGATGATGACGATGGCCGCCACGCCGAGGCCGCCGCGCGTTAGCACCGAGAGGTCTTGCGTGGCCACCCCATGGTCGATGGCCCAGCGCATGATGAGCGGCTGGGCCAAGGCGCCCACGGCGGTGATGACCACGACGACGACCGTGAGCCAGAACAGCGCGCGATAGGGCCTGAGGAACGGCCACAGGCGCTTGGTCAGCTCCCAATCATAAGCCTTGCCGAAGCTCTGCTCCTCGTGAAACGCATTGAGGATGGCCTCCGTCTCTTGATGACTGAGGCCCTTGTCCGCCTCTGACGTCACGTTGCCTGACGAAGCGTCAGACTCAACGGCGGTGCTCGGCTCCATCACGTTACCTGACGAAGCGGCAGGCTCAACGGCGGTGCTCGGCTCCGTCACGTTGCCTGACGACTCCACACCCTCATCAGACGACTGGCGCGTTCGGTCGCTCACGCCTGCGCCTCCGCCAGCTCGAGCTCCGCCCGGGCGATGGCCGCGAGCTCCGACTCCACCCGCTGCTCCTCGACGAAGCTGGTGTACAGGCCGCCAACGCTGGCCAGCTCCTCATGGGTGCCTTGCTCCACCACGCGGCCGCCGTCGAGCACCAAGATCTGATCACAGCGGGCGGCGGCGGCCACACGGTGCGTGATCAAGACCACGCCGCGCTGGCTCCGCTGGCGATCGATCGCCTCCAAGATGAGCTTCTCTGTGCGGCCATCCACGGCGCTCAGCGGATCATCCAAGATGAGCAGCTTAGGTGACGAAATCAGCGCGCGCGCCAGGGCGACGCGCTGCTTCTGACCCCCAGAGAGCTGCACCCCGCGCTCCCCCACCACGGTGTCCAGGCCGTCTGGCAAGCCAAGCAGCTCGTCCAGCACCTGGGCCTCCGCGGCGGCCTGACGGATGGACAATAAGGCAGGCTTACTGTCTGGCTCGTCGAGCACGAAGCCGATGTTGCGGCGCGCGGTGGTGGAGAACAGGAAGGCGTCCTGCTGGGCGTAGGCCACCCAGCCGCGCACCTGCTCAAGCGGCAGCTCGCAGACGTCCACGCCGTCTAAAAATACCGCGCCCGCGGGGGTGGGATAGAGGCGCGCGAGCAGCGCCCCCAGGGTGCTCTTGCCGCTGCCGGTCTTGCCCACCACCGCGAGCGAGCGCCCCGGCTCCAGGGTGAACGACACCCCGTTGAGGATCGCCTGCTCACCAACACTGAAGCTGAGGTCCTCCACCCGGAGCGACCCGTGCACCGGCTCAGGCAGCGAGCGCGGGCCGCTCGTGATCTCCGGCTGTGCCTGGTACACCTCCGCCAGGCGCGAGTACGAGGCGCGGCCGCGCTGCACCATCGCCACCAAGAAGCCGAGCGAGATGAGCGGCCAGGTGAGGCGGCTGAGCGCGCGGGAGAAGGCGAGGAAATCGCCCGCCGCGAGCGAGCCGCCGAGCATCAGGTAGCCGCCGTACCAGAACACGATCACGCTGCCGAGCGCGGTGATGGACTGCATGATGGGCCCGAAGGAGCCGCGGAGGCGCGCGAGCTTCAGGCTTTTGTCGAGGTAGACCAGGTTCTTCTCGTCAAAGCGCGCAAGCTCGGCGCCCTCCAGCGCAAAACTCCGCACCACGCGCACCCCGGCGATGCTCGTCTGCACCTGCTCGCTCAGGGCGCCGATCGCGTCTTGGTTATCCCGGGTGTAGGTGTATATCCGCTTGGAAAATGAGCGCGTCACCAGCATCAAGATCGGCAGCGGCGCGAGCGCCGCGAAGGTGAGCGGCACCGAGAGCGGGAGCATCACCCACAGCGCGCTCACCAGCGCGAACAGGGTGTTGATGGCGTTCAGCACCCCGAAGCCGAGCATCAACCGCACCTGCGCCAGGTCGTTGGTGGCGCGGCTCATGATCTCCCCGGTGCTCATCCGGCGGTAGAACGACGGGGACAGCACCGAGAGGCGCGCGAGCAGCCCCACCCGGAGCTCATACTCCGCGATGCGCCCCGCGTTGAACACCACCACGCGGCTTAACACCCGCACCACGAAGGCGAGCAGGGCCACGATGATGATCCCCACCGCCAGCTCCAGCGCGAGCCTCGACTGGGTCACCGCGAGCGCCTCGGAGGTCGCCGAGTTGATGGCCAGCGCGATGCGCGTGTCGATCCAGTACTGGAGGTACTGGTACACCGCGAGCAGCACCATCCCCGCGCCGAAGCGCTGGCCGTGGCGTTGGAACTGGTCCCACAAACCGACGGGGACGCTAGAGCTAGGGGCTGGGGAGATCACAGGGAGGGCGCCGCGCGTGAGGCGCCAAGGCCATAGAGCGCCCGCCTGCCAACCGCAAGCCGTGACGGTGGCGCTCAACAAGGCGCCGGCCTGTTCGCTGTTTTCAAGCGGGAAATTACCGGCGCGGCGCGACCGCCAGCTCGCGCCGCTGATTAGAACAGACCGATGCTGAAGTGGAACGCACCAAAATCCTCCCAGGCGCGCCGATCCAGGTTGATGCCGTAGTCGAACGCCAGCGGCCCCACCGGCGTGTCCGCGCGCAGACCGCTGCCCGCGGAGTAACGCAGGTCGAACGGGCGCACGGCCTCTGGCTCGAGCCACAGGTTGCCGGTGTCGATGAACAGCGCCGTGGCGAGCGCGCCGCCGAGCGGCACCCGGAGCTCCACCCGCGGGTTCACCATCACATTCCCACCTCGCAACACGACATCCCGCAGCAAGCGGTCGCGCTCTTGAGCGTCCGAGATGGCGAGCAGCTCGTCGGTGATGTCCTGCGGGATGACCGAGTCTTGAGGGAAGCCGCGGACGCTGTCGATGCCGCCGAAGAAGAACAGACGATCGGGGTAGGTCTGACGATCGGGGATGAGGTGGTGATTATAGCCCCAGGCGAAGCTCGCCGCGAGCGCGAGCCCCTTGTCGTTCAGGCGCACGTAGCCCGCCGCGCGGCTCGACAGGCGGAGGAAGTCAGCGACCCGTTCTTCTGTCTCCCCTAGCGGGAAGGCGCGCGCGTGCTCGACCGAGGCCGCCAGCAAGGTGCCGGAGGTAGCCCCGAACGGGACGTCGCGTCGATCCCAAGCGACGCCTATCCGCTGCGCCACCACCAGGCTCTCCCCCTCGGGGATCGGGTTCTTCCGCAAGAAGGCGCGGAAGGCGTCGCGTGCGTTGCTGTCAAAGCCCAAGATCTCGGCGTCGTTCAGCTCCACCGAGCCGCCGAGCTGCGCTGAGAAGACACGCGTGGGGCGGTAGATCAAGGTGAGGATGCCGGCGCGCTTGGTGATCAAGAACTCACGCGCGAGGTCGTTGACCTCGACGCCGTCGACGCCGAGGCGAAACAGCGGCCCGAGCCCCACGTCAGGGAACTCCAAGGAGGCGGTGTTGCGCCGCTCCAGGCGCTTACCGAGCGACAGCTGATCGACCTTCTCCCGCACCTCATCATCGAAGATGAGCGTGCTCGGGAGCAGGCTGAGCTGGCTGCGGAGCCTCAGCTGAACTGCGCGCCCGGCGAGGTTGCGGTGCCCATACTCGAAGGTGACGCGGAAGCCCTCCCCGGTGCCGAACCCAGGGCGCGCCTCGAGGTACTGTGGAGCGCGCTCTTGCACGCTCACCACCACCCGCTTGCGGCGCGCCGGCACGTACGGATCTTCAAGCGAGACGTTAACGCTCCCGAACACCCCGAGCGTCGCCAAGCGCTCCTCTGTCTGGCGGACCCAGCTGCGTCGATACGGGAGCCCCTTGGTGAGCGCCACGCGGCTCATGATGAGCGACTCACTGGTGCGCCGAGCGCCGCGCACCGTGACACCAGAGACTATCACCTGCTCGCGCTCGCTGATCACGAAGCGCGCGCGACCGCGAGAGCGGTCAGGGCTCAGATCTAAGTGCGTCTCCACCTCGGCGAAGGCGAAGCCCTCCTCCGCGTACACGTCGAGCAGCCGCCGCCGCGCCTGATCCAACGCGACCTGGCTGAGCGGCTCACCCAGCTCAAGCTCCAGGGCGTCCGCCAGCACGCGCTCCACGATGCGCTGATTGCCCTCGAACGCCACGTCGTACAGCTGAGTGCGCGGCCCGAGCTTGATCGGGATGCGTAGCACCACGTCAGGTTCACAGTCGATGCCGCGCCGCGGGTCGGGGACACAGGAGGAGCCCGGCGGCGGCGGCGGCTCCTCACGCGGGAGGCCGCGCTCGTCGTGGGCGCACTGAGCGCTGACGCGCGGCCTGGGGCCGACGGGGTGGCAGCCGCCGGGCGGTGAACCGATGGCGCAGCGGCGCCGGAACAACACCGCGGGGCCGACCGTGGCGGCTAGGTAGCCCTCCGAACGATATAGATCCTGCAGGTGCTTGATGGCGCGCTCGTAGACCTCGGGCGCGTAGGTCTGCCAGGGGTTCAGCTCCATCGGCGCCGGGCGGCTGCCGGCCCCGCTCGTGGGGCCGAGCCCCTCATCGACGCGCGCTGGGTCCACGCTGCCGAACAGGCCGCCGCCAGGCAGCTCTTCGGACAAGAAGCTGTCTATCTCGCTGCCCACCTGATCGGCGCTGCGGCTCCCAGTGAGGCACGGGTACTCGCGCGCCACCACCCGCACACGCGTGCCTTCACGCACCGCCAACACCAGGTGATGCACCCGATCGCGCGGCCCACCCCGCAGGCCGCCGTCCACCTGCACGTCCAGGAAGCCGCGCTCCACGTAGAAGGCGCGCACGCGCTGGGCCAGGCTGAGGGGCGCGCGATCTTCCGTCTCCTCCAGCTCCAAGGCGTCGGTCAGCTGCTGCGCGTCGAAGGCGCGGTTGCCCTCGAAGCGCAGGCGGATGAGCGGCCCAGGCTCCACCGCCACGTAAAGTTCGGTATGCTGACCACGCTGCACCAGGCGGCTCTTCACCTCCGCTTGGTGCCAGCCCCGGCGCTGGAGGTGCTTGATGAACGCCTGATCGGCCTGCGCGAGCAGCTCTTGGTCGGCGCGGTCTCCCGCATCGAGCTCATACTCGGTGAGCTCAGCGCGCAGCTCAGGTGAGGCGCCGTCCACCAGGAAGCGCCGCCGCGCGAGCGCCGTCGGCGCGCCCTCCGTCACCTCCACCCGCACCAGCACCGCCATCGGCTCATCCGTGTCCACGGCCTCCACGCTGGCCTTCGCCTTCAGGTAGCCGCGCCGCACGTAGAACGCGCGGATCCGCTCGGCGAGCTTCGGCAGCTCCGGCGCCGTCAGCTCACCGCCCACCGCGAGCCGCGCATCAGTCAGCATCTCTGACTCATCCAGGCTGCCGCCCGTCACGCGCAGCGCCGCCACCACCCGGCGCGGCAACACGCTGAGCGTGAGCCGCACGCCCGCGCCCTCCGCCGCGACGGCGACGTCCACCTCCGCGAAGCGCCCGCTGTCCACCAGCTCACGCGCCGCGCGCCGCGCGAGCGGCTCCGAGAACAGCTCACCCACCCGCGTGTTGCGGAGCGTGATTGGCGCCGCCCAGCGCCCGCCGCGCGTGACCACGTCGATCGCCACGAGCGGCCGCCCCGCGAGCGGGCTCGGCGCGCGCGGCCGCAGCGTCGGGATCGCCTCGAGCGCCGCCGGCTCGTCCACGTCAGGCTCCTCCGCGCCGAGCGGCGACGCCCCGAGCAAGGCCATCAAGCACAACCACAGCGCTCGGACGTGAGCGCGCGCTGAGCGGCGCGGCCAGCGATCGCTGCGCGAGGCGCCATGCTGAGGCGCGCACCCTCCAGCAGCAGCGACCCGCGCCTTCATCTCGGCCTGTATACCTGGATAGGCGCCAGACAAACCGATAAACGAGGCTAGAGTCAGCCATGGCCACCCCCGAGCCACCCAAGAGCGCGCCCGAAGGCGCCGCTGAAGGCGAGCCCAACGGGCCCGAGAGTACCCTCGCGGGCGCCAGCGCACCCGCGTCACAGCGCGCTTCGGAGCACACGCCGGAGAGCGACTCGCGGCGCACAGCGGAAGCGCCCAAGAGCGCCCCTGAAGGTGCTTCGCAGGGGGCGCCGCCCAACCCCCCCCAAAAAAACAAACGGTGGAGGCAGCGCCTGGTCCGGGTGATGAAGTGGTCCCCGGTGGTGATGCTCGTCCTCGGCGCCGCGCTGTGGATCGCGGCGCATCGCCTGCCCTGGCTCGGGCCGATGCTCGCCGATGGCCTGCGCGCGGTGATCGGCGCGGAGGCGGTGACCGCGATTCAGGACACCGCCTACAGCGTGCAAGACCGCTTCAACCGCTGGTGGCGCAAGGACGAGGCGCCCAAGGCCCACTGGGAGGTGCCCGCCACGGCGGACATCAGGGAAGCTGACGAAGTGGCCGACGCGGGTGTTGACGCGGCGCCCCAGCTGCCGCCGTTTCGTCCTCAGAACGTCGGCCCGGTGCACACCTCGTGGTCGGCGCCGGGCGACGGTGAGTGGGTGCCGGTGCCCGACGCGCAGCACCCAGACGCCGAGACCGTGATGTACAAGACGCTGCTCCACTCCGATCGGAATCGCTCCTGGGCGGAGGTGTTCGTGGTCGCGGTGGACTTGAGGCGCGTGACCCTGCACGCGGTCGCGGGCTGGCAAGAGCCCAAGAGTTTTGAGACAGCGGGCAAGGCCTACAAGCGCACCGCCAAGATCCCCGAGGCGCACCACCGGGTGCTGCTCGGCGCCTTCAACGGCGGCTTCAAGACGGAGCACGGCTGGTACGGCATGAAGATCGACGATGTCACCTTGGTGAAGCCGCGCAAGAACGCCTGCACCCTCGCCATGCTGAAGGACGGCTCCGTGAAGATTGCCACGTGGCAATCCGTAGAGGGCATTGAAGATCGCATGGCGTGGTTCCGTCAGGCCCCCGGCTGCATGTACGAGGGCGGGGAGATGCACCCTGGCCTGAGGGATCCTTCGAGCCGCGCTTGGGGCGCGACCCTCGACGGCGAGACGGTGATCCGCCGCAGCGCGGTGGGCATCGACCCAAGCGGCGAGACGCTGTTCGTCGCCATCACCAACGACACCACCGCGCGCGCCCTCGCCGACGGCGTGAAGCACGCGGGCGCCAGCACCGTGGCGCAGATGGACGTCAACTGGTCTTACCCCAAATTCGTGCTCTACGAGCCGCGGCCCGAGGGCGGCCTCAAGGCAGTCTCACTGACTAAAGGCTTCGAGCACGGTGAAGAGGAGTACGTCGGCAAGCTCGCGATGCGCGACTTCTTCTACCTCACCCGCAAGCCCCCCGAAGAGCTCCGCCCCTGACTTCACGGATCGGGGTTTGGGGGTTTGGCACCTCACTTCATGGCGCCGAAGGGCTCGCGCGCCGCTTGACTCCTGGTGAAAGTGGTGGTGCTTAGCGCCGCCATGAGCGCGGAAGAACGCAAGCGAGAGGCCGCCGAGGCGGCGCTCACCCTGCTGCCGGAGTCGGGCGTCATTGGGCTCGGCACTGGCTCCACCGCGAAGCCCTTCATTGAAGGCGTGGCGCGCCTGGTGAAAGCGGGCAGGCAGCTCGTGGGGGTGCCCACCAGCGCGCAGAGCCAGGCGCTGGCGAGCTCCCTCGGGATCCCGCTGCTCGGCGACGACGGCCCCTGGGACATCGATGTCACGGTGGACGGCGCCGACGAGGTGAGCGCCGACCTGCAAGTCATCAAGGGCGGCGGCGCCTGCCACCTGCGCGAGAAGATCGTCAACCAGGCCAGCCGCCAGAACCTGATCATCGTGGATGAGAGCAAGCTCTCACAGCGGCTCGGTGAGCGCTGGCCGGTGCCGGTGGAGGTGGTCCAGTTCGGTCACCTGACGACTGCCAGGCACCTGGCGGCGCTGGGCCAAGCCACCCTGCGCCAGCGTGACGGCGCGCCCGTCCGCACGGACAGCGGCCATTTGATCTACGACGTGGCGGTGGGCCCAATCGAGCGCCCGAGCGAGCTCGACCGCGCCTTGCGGCAGATCCCCGGCGTGGTGGAGACGGGCCTCTTCATCGATCGGGTAGAGCGGGTGATCGTCGCTGGCAGCGGCGGCGTGCGGCAGCTTGAGCGCCCCTGAGCGCTTGTTATCCCGCCAGCGGGCGCGCATCGCGCGAGTAGGCCCGCGACTTGCAAACAGCCTCCCGCCCGGCTCTTCAGGCCGCGTCCGTCGACGCCCGCCTCACCCGGGCGAGGAGCAGATCATGCCGTTTCCCTCGTCTCGCGCCCGTCATCACCACCCCTCGTCAGCTCCCTCCCGTGCGGCGGTGGGTCAAGCGTCACAGATGGGCTACACTCCGCCCGTGAACACGCGGCGACTCCTGGGGGCTCGGCCGCGCGGCGTGACTGTCGCGGGCCTGGCGTTGATGTTGTTCTTGGCGCCGGGCGCCTCCGCTCAAGCGAAGCCGCCGCCCAAAGAGGCGGGGGAGGCCGCGCGCGCCGCGGGGCAAGCCGCGCGCGCCGCCGCCAGCATGGCTGACGAAGTAGCGGACAGCGAGATCGAGCGCGCTGATTCCGCTGACGCGCCGGTGGAGAACGCACGAAATGGCGTCGTCACGCTGGAGCGCAAGGGCAAGCTGATCGGGCTCGGCACCGTGCTGCATGACGATGGCCGCATCCTCACGGCGCTCTCCAACGTGGGGCACGGCAACGGCATCGACGCCAGGTTAGCTGACGGTTCGCTGATGCCGCTGCGCATGGGTCACTCGGACCGCGCCTGGGACTTGGCGCTCCTGGTGCCGCAGAGCGGGCGCTGGACGCAGGGGCTCCGCGCTGGGAGCACGGACGCGCGCAAGAGCGGCGCCTCCCTGCGCACCTTCACGCCGGTGGCCAAGGGGGAGCTGGCGCCGTCGCGGCTCATCGTGCGCGGCCTGCGCACCATGCAGGGCGCGGACAGTGAGCTCTTGCGCGACGCGATTGAGCTCGGCAGCCGCTTGAAGGCGACGGACGTCGGCAGCCCCATCATCGATGACGGCGGGCGCGTGGTGGGGATGGTGGGGCGCGCCTGCGCCCCAGTGCCAGGGCAAGACTGTCAGACGGTGCCGTTCGGCGTGCCAGTGACGGCGGTGAGGGCCTTCTTGCGCACGGTGCCGCGCAGCGCGGTGCCACCGGCGCCGTGGCTTGGGCTCCAAGGGGTGGCAGCAGACGCCGGCCCGGTGCGCGGCGTGCGGGTGCTCAAGCTGCACCCACGGAGCGCCGCGGCGGCGGCCGGGCTGCGGGCTGGCAGCGGTGAGCTGAGCGATCTCATCGTCGCGCTCGATGGCTCCCCGGTGATGACGCCCGAGGCGCTGGCCAGCGCCGTCAACGAGCGCGCGGTGGGTGACAGCGTGGAGCTGCTCCTGTTCGGCGGCGGGAAATTCCGCCAAGTGTCGCTGGCGCTCACCACCGCCCCGCCGGAGCCTGGGGCCAAAGGCGCCAAGAGCCAGCCCGCCAAGGCGGGCTCCAAGGCCCAGGGGGGCAAGGCCCAAGGCGACAAACCGCTAGCGAAGCCGCCTGAGGTGCGCCCGCTCCGCCGCACGCCGCCCGGCCCGAAGCCGCGTTAGCCCTCTCAATCGCCACCGGCTACCCTGCTGCCCGGCCCTGCTGGCCGGGCGCCGCTGAGGGCGAGCCACGCAAATCGCCGCCGCGGCCGATTGACAGGGTCGGCGCACCTCGTCCACCATCAGCACCCTCGCCGCGTGTCGGCGTTCGACCCAGCCTGCTCCGAGCCGCTATAAGAGGATCGTGTCACAGCCCCTACGCATCGAGGTCGCCGGCGAAACGGACGTGGGGCGCAAGCGCGCCCACAACGAGGACAACTTCGCCATCTTCGCGGAGTACGGCCTCTACATCGTCGCAGATGGCATGGGTGGTCACGCCTCAGGTGAGGTCGCCTCCAAGCTGGCGGTGGACACCATGGCGGATTTCTTCGCGTCCACCGCGGACGACCCTGAGCGCACCTGGCCCTACAAGATGGACCGCACCAAGGGCTACGAGGAGAACCGGCTGATCACCGGCATCAAGCTCTCGAACCTGCGCATCTTCGAGAACTCACACCGCAACGCCAAGCAGCGCGGCATGGGCACCACGCTGGCCACGCTGTTCGCCGTGGAGGATGGCGTCTACGTGGCGCACGTGGGGGACAGCCGCTGCTACCGCGTCCGCGATGGAAAGATCGAGCAGCTGACGGAAGATCATTCGCTGCTGAATGACTACAAAAAGATGAAGCAGCTCACGCCCGAAGAGATCGAGAATTTTCCACACAAGAACGTGATCGTGCGTGCGCTGGGGATGAAGGACACCGTCAAGGTGGACACCCGCTTCGAGCGCCCGCAGGCGGGCGACACCATGCTGCTCTGCAGCGACGGCCTGTGCGGCCCCATCACCGACGAGCAAATCCTCGAGATCATCGAGTCGGCGCCCGATCTGCCCACCGCCACGCACCGCCTGATTGAGGCGGCCAACGATAGGGGCGGCCCGGACAACATCACCTGCGTCCTCGCCCGCTGGATCCAGTAGCGCGTTCCTTCGCTTGCGCTTGAAGAGGGCGCGGCGGCGCCATCAAGCTGCGACGTCAGTACGCCATACTGACTTCATAGCGGGTCACGGCGCCGGGATCACGTGGACGGGCGCTGGGGTCAGCGGCACCTCGGTCGCCACCCCCGAAATGGGGCCCAGCACCGCGTAGATCACCAGCAGCACCACCAGCATCAACGTGCTGGTCACGAGGTAGGTGGCGACGGGCTGCTCGTTCGCGGTGCTCCAACCATCGGCGTAGAACTTCCCGCCGCTGCGCTCGCGGAGCTTCTGCTGCACCCCCGCCAGCACGTTGAGCTGCGCGCCGCCCTCCTCGTCATCGAGCGCGCCGCGCAGCCAGTGCCGGAGCTCCTCCTCCTCCTCATCGCTCAGCTCTGGCAGGGAGCTAACGGAGCTGCGCTCCGTGAGCTCCTCAGGCCCTCGCGTTTCATCAGGTGCATTGTCTATCTGATCGGAGCTACCGTCAGGGGGGGCGGGTTGCAAACCTGCCCCTACGGGCGAGGGTGAGCCTGGCTCGCGCTTGTCGTCGCTCATGAAATCTTCTCCCCTAGCGCCAACTCTACCTTGGCCTTCAGCATCGCGCGGGCGCGGTGGATGCGGCTCTTCACCGTGCCTTGAGGTAGCCCCGTGATCTCGGCGATCTCCTCGTAGCTGAGGTCTTCCACGTCACGTAAAACGAGCACCTGACGAAAGTCCTCGTCTATCTCAGCGATGCAGCGCTTCACCAGGCGCTCCATCTGGAGGCCCTCCACCAGGTGGTCGGGGCGCGCCACGTCACCCACGGTGACGCCCTTGGCGCCGCCCAGCTGGGAGCGCTCCGCCATCGGCTCGTACTCTGCTTGGCGATCGCTCTTGCGGCGCGCCAGGTACATCACGCGGTTTTTACAGAGGTTGACCGCGATGCGGTAAATCCAGGTGCTGATCTTCGAGTCGCCACGAAACTGCCCGATCGCCTTGAACACCTGGACGAAGACCTCCTGGGTCATGTCGTCCGCTTCATCGCGGCGCACCACCATGCGCAGCACCAACGCGTAGACGCGCCGCTGGTACAGCTGCACCAGCTCATTGAACGCCCGTTCGTCTCGGGCGCGCAGGCGCTCGATGAACCTGCGCTCGCTGGCCTCATCCGAGTTGGGCACGCTCCATCAAGCCTCAGCGCCGGAGCCTATCGCGGAAACCCACCGAAGAGGGACCCCCTGCGCCCAGGGGACGATGCTCAGGCGCGGCGCGGGCATCCGGACTCAGACACCCGCGAAGCGGGCAGGTTCCACCCTAGAGCGGCAACCGTGGTGGCGGGCAGCCTCTCGGAGCGCCCCCAGCGCCTTCAAACCTTGGGGCGGGCCCTGGGGGCCGTGTGAGGCTAAAAGCGGCCTTTCATGGCGTCTTGGCGACGAACAGCGCGCGCTTCGCCAAGCGAAGCGACGCTCTCAAGCCTTGGGGCGACCTCCCACTTGGGCAGCGCCTGGCCCGGCTGCTCAGAGCGCGGTGCCAAACCCCCAAAAAACCCATCGCGAGGAGCTTGAAGCGAGGCGCGCGCCGACTAAGCTCCCCCCTCGATCTGGCGTCGTCTAAAGGCAGGACAAGGGACTTTGAATCCCTGAATCTAGGTTCGAGTCCTAGCGCCAGAACCAAGACCTCGAGCGCCGCGGCTCAGCAGGCCGCCTGACGATTCAGCCAAGGTACGCCAAGAGCTCACTCGTGGCGCGCTCCGCTTGGGCCACACAATCCGGGATCCCCACGCCGTCGTAAGCGGCGCCTGCGAGCCACACCCCAGGCGGCGACAAGCGCCGCACCGCCGCGACGCGCTCGGTGTGCCCCAGGTGCGGCTGCGGGTTCTTCCCCGCGAAGCGGAACACCCAGCTGCCGCGCGGCTCACCGAGCGGCCCCATCAGCCGCCGCAGCTCACTCAGCACCACCTGCTTCAGCTCGGCGTCTGAGCGCGACGCTAAGCGCTCGCCCCCGCGCGCGCCCCCCAGGAAGCCGCGGATCAACACCTGCCCTGACGGCACGCGCCCCGCCCACTTGGAGTCCACGAAGGTGGCAGCCAACAGCTCGCCCTCCCCCTCCGGCGCGATGAACCCGGTGCTGTCGAGCGGGTGCGCCACCTCACCGCGATTGAAGCTGAAGAACACCGTCGCGGTGGACAGGTACTGGATGCCCATCAGCAAGGCCGAGACGCCAGGCTCCGCCAACGCCTCAGCCGCGGCGCGCGCTGGGCAGGCGAGCACCACGGCGTCCGCCACCAGCTCACCGGCCTCATGCGTCACGCGCCAGCGCGCGCCCTCCGCCGTCAGCCGCCGCACCGCTTGGCCACAGCGCACGGCGCCCGGCGGCAAACGGTCAGCTAAGCTGTCAATCAGGGTGATCATGCCACCACGCAGCGACACGAAGGGGCTGGGCGGCGCCGCGCGCGACGCGCGGAGCAGCGTCGTGAGGCGCCGAAGCCGCCCTGGCGGGGCCCCCTCCGCGCGCGCCATCATCGCCGCGCGCTGCGCCAGGGTGCCGAGCACCAAGCTGCCGTGCTGACGCTCGAGCTCCGAGAGCTGCGGGAAGGTGGCGGCCAGGCTGAGCGCCCTGGGGTCCCCCGCGTAGATCCCTCCGAGCAGCGGCGCCGCGAGCCGTGAGGCTGCCTCTTCACCCAAGCGGCGGCTCAGGAAGTCGTGAATCGACTCCTCGCCCCGCGCGCGCCGCGCCGGGCAGAGCGGCTCCATCAACAGCCGCGCCTTGGCCCGCCAGCTGAGCAGCGGGGAGCTCAGCATCGGGAGCGCGCGCGTTGGGATCCCGAGCGCCATCCCCTCCGGCATTGGGGTGAGGCGCCCGGCGTGGGCGAACAGCACCCGCCGCGCGGAGGGCTCCGTGCTGATGAGCTGCGACTCGAGCCCGAGCTCAAGCGCCAAGCGATGCGCCGCGGGCTTCGCCTTGATGAAGGAGTCTGGGCCGCCGTCGATGACGCAGCCACCAGCCTGCAGCGTCTGGATGTTGCCGCCGAGGCGCCCGCTCGCCTCGAGCAAGCTGACGCGCCAGGTGGGGCGCGCGGTGTGGAGGCGGTAGGCCGCGGTGAGCCCGGTGACGCCGCCGCCCACCACCACCACGTGGCGCTCCTTCGCGGGCCCCGCAGCGTCAGTCAATGGACCTCACGGGTGGGTCCATGGGTCGCGGCGTGCTCAGCGACAAGAGCGCGTGAGTCAGCAACGCTGACGCTGAGCGCCGCTCAGGGGTGCTGAGCGGCTTGGTTTGGCGCAGCGCGCTCACCGACAGCAGCGCATGAGTCAGCAGCGCTGACGTCGGGCGACGCTCAGCGCCCTCCCCTTGGCTGAGCGCGCTCACTGATGGCAGCGCACAAGTCAGCATGACTGACGCTGTGCGCTGCTCGTCGACAGGCATGGGCTGTGCTGGGCGCGCGGGGTGGCTCATGAGCGGGCGCTCTGCTCGTGCACGTACTCCGCCACGAACTTCACCTGGTCAGGATCTGTCTCCGGGAGGATGCCGTGGCCCAGGTTGAAGATGTGGGGACCACCCTTCGCCGCCTCGAGCACCTCGCGAACACGCATCGCGAGCAGCTCACGCGGCGCCTGGAGCAAGAGCGGATCTAAATTGCCCTGGAGCGGCACGCCTTCGCCCACCACGCGGCGCGCGAAGCCGAGCGGCGTGCGCCAGTCTACCCCGAGCACGTGCCCGCCCGCTGTGCGCTGGTGCTCGAGCAGCATCGCGGTGCCGGTGCCGAAGTGCAGCACCGGCACGCCGGTGGTCTCAAGATCTTTCAGGATGTGCGCCACGTGGGGCTGCACGAAGGCGACGTAGTCCGCCGGCGACAGCGCGCCCACCCAGCTGTCGAACAGCTGCACCGCCTGCGCGCCCGCCTCAACCTGCGCGCGGAGGTAGCGCCGCACCACCTCGCTCAGCTTGCCCATCAGCTCCGCCCACAGCTCAGGCTCGGCGTACATCATGCGCTTGGTGAGCCCGTAGTGAGCGCTCTTGCCGCCCTCCACCAGGTAGCTCGCCAAGGTGAACGGCGCGCCGGCGAAGCCGATCAGCGGCACCCGCCCATCTAATTCCTTGCGGATATTCTTGATGGCCGTGAGCACGTAGCCCAGGCCCTCCTCCGGCTCGAACAGGCGCAGGCGCTCGACGCCCGCGCGGTCACGCACCGGGTCGAACACGCGGGGCCCCTCGCCGGCGGCGAACTCGAACGGCGCGCCCATCGGCTCCAGCGGGAGCAAGATGTCCGCGAACAAAATCGCGGCATCCACCGCGAAGGCGTTCACGGGCTGCAGCGTCACCTCCGTGGCGAGCTCCGGCTCCTTACAGATCTCAAGCAGCGTGCGACGCGCCCGGATCGCGCGGTACTCCGGCATGTAGCGCCCCGCCTGACGCATGAACCACACCGGCGTGACGTCCACCGGCTCACCGCGACAGGCCCTGAGGAAACGGTCCCACATGGCCCCCGGCTATCACGCTTGCCCCCCTTCAGCCACCCGAACACGAGCTGTGCCCCCACGAGCGACAGAGCAGCGCACCTGCTCGTGGGTTTGGGGGTTTGGCGAGCCGCTCAGCGGCGCTGCCATGGCGCCGCGCAGCTCAATCGCCGCGTGGAGATCTTGCGACTCAAATCACCGCGTGCAGCGGGCACACCCCAGCGCACTCAGGCGCGCCGCAGCTCAGTGCACGCGTTGCAGCTCAGTGCACGCTGCAGCTTGATGACGCTGCAGCTCAGTTCACGCGCTGCGAGCCCAGTTCGCCGTGGGGCGCCGCCTCGCCCTTGGCGGCGCGCTCCTGCATCTCGTACTTGGAGGGGCACTTGGCCATGATGTGATCGGCGGCGAAGTGCCCTTCACTGGTCAGCTTCCCTGTCACCGTGACCTCGACGTCCATGTCAGGCACGTCGCGGAAGGTGTCCGGCACCACGCACTGGGCGTAGCGCACGGCGAGCGCCTGCCCGCCTTTTTCCACATTAAAACGGTACTCGCAGGGCTGCTCACGGTGCCTGAGCGACCCCTTCTGGAGCTGCCCCGTCACCCGCGTGTTGCGCTTCAGCAGCCGCTCTTGCTCGCGCGGAGCGTCAGGGTCCCCACCCTGGGCCACCCGCCGCTCGATGCCGTCCTTCTCCGACAGCAGCTCATCCACCCCGCGTGAGTACACGGCGTCGTCCGAGAAGCCGGTGAACACCAAGACCAGCAAGCCCCCGCCAATGACGAGCAGGGCCGCGAGCAGACCCAGGCTGCGCTGGCTCTTCTTAGGCGCGGGGACATCCCGCGCGACCGGCGCAGCCTCATGGGACTTAGGCGCGCGCGCCTCGGCGTCAGCCAGCGCGGCCTCGAGTTCGTCATCCAGCTTCGCCATCTCGGAGAGCCTAGCATGACCGACGGGCGACGTTCGGCGCGCTCGAAGCGCCGAGCGGCTGTCCGCACAGGGGGATTCTCAGTGACGCGCTGCGACTAACCGCCACAGGGCAGCACCCGCGTCAGCCAGCGCCCTGCCCAACCCCCAAGAAAAGAACCATGAGCCTCGGCCGCCCGCGCGTGCGGCGATGAGCCCACCCGAGCGCCTGCCTCACCCCCGTGGACGACGACGCACCCCGATGAGACCACCGAGCCAGGCGCTCAAGCTTGAGACGGCGAGCAGCACCGAGATCCCCCCCAAGGCCACCACCAGCGACGGGAACGATCCGGCCCACAGCGTGAAGAGCGCCACCGCGACCGCCATCACCAAGCCCGAGCCGCCCGCATGCACCGCGCGAGCTCGCCCACCGAAGCGCCCCACCAGCGCCCCCGCGAACCCCGTCGCAAACGCCAGGCTGACGAGCAGTGGCCCAAGGTGCGCCGCCAGGAGTGAGCTGCTGCTCGCCTCCGGGTTCCCTGCCACCCAGAGCACCAGCCGGCCACTCAGCCACTGAGCCACGATCAGCAGTGGTAGCCACGTGGTGAACCCTAAGATGGCCCCCACGCCCACCCACGCCCGCGGGGAGCGCTCCGCCGCCTCCTGATCCTCCGGATCAGGGTTCTGTAATACGGTGAGCCGACGCACCATCTCGCAACTTCCCTCGTCTTCGAGCCGAACGCGCCCCTCGCGAGCCTCTCCAGCGAGATCCCCTCTGCAGCTGGACCGCCCGGGGCGCAATCCCCAAGCGGTCACCCCGAAGGCGTAATCCCTCGGAACACGACGGGGCTTCCATACTACCCTCTACCTTGGGACACGACGCATGAGCGGAACACCTCCTCCAAGCAGCCAGGGAGCAGCTCACGCTGGCGCGCTGACGCCGCGGGGCTCACGGCTGCCAAGCTCGGAGCGGCGCCTGGTCGAGCCGGCAGCGCGCGGCATTCGGTCGCACCGCACGCTCAAGGCGCTCAGCTGGCTCGCGGTGGCGCTGCTGACGACCAGCCTCGGGCTGCGCACCGCGGCGGCGGCGCCTGGCGGCGACGACGACCGAGTGCTGATCGCCGAGGAGGCTCCAGACGGGGCCGAGCCCTCGGACATCCGCGTGTCCGGCACACGCGCGGCGGAGGAGTCAGTTAAACAGCCTGACGAACCACCCCCCTACGCGAGCTCGTCATTCGCGCCGCCCCCGCCGCTCGTGATCGACGAACGCCCAGCGCCGCTCGCCGAGCGCCTGGAGATCCCACGCCGCGCGGTGGAGCTGATCCCGCGGCTTGCCCTGAGCCTCCCTCACTGTGAAGCGGGGGAGGCCTCGTCGGAGCGCTGCTCTGGGGTGGGCGGGGGCATGGGGCTCACCTTGATGGCGCTGTGGCGGGTGACACCGTGGTTCGCGTGGGGCGGCGCGCTCTCGGTGGTGGGCTTCGCGAACGAACCGGAGCAAGCCGAGTACCGCGAAGCGCAAGCTGGTGCGGCGCTGCTAGCGCTGGTCGGGCGCGTGTACTTCCTGGAGGAGGGCCGCCTCGATCCTTACGTTGAGCTGGGGGTTGGGGGGGGCGCGCTAGGGACGCAACAAGAGGAGCCAGAGCTCGCGGGCGGACGCGCGCGCTACGACGAGACCAGCGCGGGGCCCGCGGTGCGCGCGGCGCTGGGCCTCGATGTCCACCTCACCCGCGGGCTCCGGGTGGGGCCGAGCCTCGGCGTCACGCGCGTGTTCGTCGACAAAGTGCGGCGTTGCCGCGAAGGCGGCGGGAGCTGCC
>CAYQAC010000082.1:0-11119 GCA_964415255.1 uncultured Polyangiaceae bacterium
GCTCAAGCAGCGAGAGCAGCACCGCCGCGGCCACGCCCCCCGCTGACGGCGGCGGCATCAACTCCACGCTGAGGCCGCGGTAGCCCACCGTGATCAGCGGGCGCTCCTTGGCCTGGTAGTCCTCCAGATCTTTCAAGGTGATGCGGCCGCGGGTCCCCATGGCGCGCACCAAGGCCTTGGCTGTTTCTCCACGGTAAAAGCCGGCGTCCCCGTCTTGGGCGATGCGCTTCAGGGTGAGGCCCAGGTCCTTCAAGACCAAGCGGCGCCCGGCGGCGAGCGGCTTGGCGTTCGGCGCGTACAGCCGGCGCGCCTCGGGGTCGGCGCGCAGGGCGCGGTGATTCCAGAGCAGGGTGAGCGCGGTGCGGTCGCTGATGCGCTGCCCCTCGAGCGCCAGCGTGATCGCTGGCTTCATCACCTCCGCGCGCGCGAGGCGCCCGTAGCGGGCGTGCGCTAGGTTCAGGCCGGCCACGCTCCCAGGCACGCCTGAGGCGGCCGGCCCGACGCCGCGATCCTTCAGCATGGCCCTGAAGTCCGCCTCCGTGATGGTCTGCGGCGCAGCCTCGCGGAAGTCGATGGCGACCGTTGGGCCGCCAGGAGGCCTGACGAGTAGGAAGCCGCCCCCTCCGAGGTTGCCGGCGCTCGGGTGGGTGACCGCGAGCGCGTAGGCGACGGCCACCGCAGCGTCCACCGCATTACCGCCTTGCTCTAAGATCCGCACGCCGGCCTGGGTGGCTTGCGCCTCCACCGAGGTGACCACCCCGAGGCGGCTCGCCACGGCCCCGACGCCGCCTGACAGGCGCAGCTCGGCCGGCTCCACGGGTGGCGGCGCGGCGCTCAGGGCAGCGCTAGGCGCGGCGCTAGCGTCCGGTCGCTCGGCGGTGCCCCTGAACGGAGGCAACCCTGGGCTCGGTTGGCTTGAGTTCGCGAGCTTCGCGCCCTGCTCAGAGGGGCTCGGCTCGGGCGAGCCCGAGGAGGCGGCGCGCCCACCACAGGCCGCGCAGGCGAGGCACAGCGTGGTGACCCTGAGCCAGAGGCGCGCGCGACGCTGCATGGGGCCTTTAACTTGTGGAATTAACCCTGAGGAGGCTGCTGGTAGTGCTGCGCCGGCGCCGCCGCTCCCGCCGTCGCCAGCTCGCTCGGGATCGTGACGGCGTCCTTGATCGGCAGCGGCTCGCCGCCCTCCGCCAAGTAGGCCGCGTAGATTTGGTAGCGCAGGTGCGTCTGAGCGAAGGTGAGGATGGACATCACGACGTACGCTCCGACGCAGAAGGCGAGGAGCCCAACGAACGTGCCGACCATGGCGAGCAGCGCCATCAGCAGCCCATAGCCGAGGGCGCGCTTCCAGGTGGCGGCGGCGTAGCGCCAGATGGCGCCCGAGGAGAAGGCGGTGCTGAAGTCCTCACACAGCTCCGCGCGCAGCGTGGCGGCGCTCACGAACACCATGAGGAACACCAGCAGGAGCACGCTGGTCAGCGCCATCGTCGCGAAGACCAGCAGCATCATGATCTCGGCCATGCCCAAGACTGCGCCGAGCCAACCCCCTGCCATCGTGAGGATGATAGTGAAGAGGTACCAGAGGAACACAGCTGGGAGCACGAGCACGAGCTGAACGCCGAACGGCACCAGACCGCGCTGCAGGTAGTGCACGAAGTCGTTGAAATCAAACTTGGGGATCGGCCGCGGGTGTTGGCGCACCAAGCGCTGGGTGATCTCGGTGTGCCAGCCCATCTGAGTGAGCGGGCCGACCACCGGGATGAACTGCAGTAGCAGCCCGAACCCGATGTTCATGACGCGAGTTTCCTGATCTTCGAGCGCGAAGCCCACCGCGCGCATCACCTCGATTTTGCCGGGGGTGAGCGGTGGGGTGGGGGCCTGTGCGCCGGGGGCTTGAAACTGAGGGAGCATCGCCATGGTGGCGACCTTTATCACACCTTCGCCTCAAAGGCCGTTGGTCAGCCCACCCTCACGGTCGTTTGCTGCTCAAGTGACCACCACGATCCCTGGGTCGAGCTGCGCCCATTCGATGAGATCTCCAGCGGCGCAGCACACCACCGAGACCCCGAGCTGTCGTGCCTCGCGCACCACGCTGGGCGCGCCCTCATCGCGCGAGGCTGAGAGCAGGCGATCTGCGGCCGCGAGCCACGTGAGGCAACGATCGCGCGGGAGCGTCCCGGTGAACTCCACGTGTGGGAAGGCGGCCTCAAGGCGCTGGCGCTCGGGACCATCGCCGATCACGACGACCCGCACTGGGCGCAGCGCGGCGAGCGCTGACGCTGCGGTGAGCGCGACGTGGACGCGCTTGCTCGCCACCAGCCGGCCCACCACGAGCAGGAGCTCCCCGCGCACGTCGAGCAAGGCGCGCGCCTCTTGACGGCTCGGCACCTCACCCAAGGAGAGGGCGCAGGGCGCGACGCGGCGGCTCGAGAACCGCGCTGAGCCGGCCAAGGCCGTGAGCAGGTCGAGCTGCGCCTGGCTCATGGTACGAAGCTCCGTCTGTGGAGCGCAGCGTGCGGCCAGGTGGAGCGCGCCGCGCCCTAAGGGGCGCGGCAGGCGCGCGAGGAGCCGGGCGTCGCCGCCGTGGACCAGCACCTCCACGCGCCGCGCGCTACCCCGCGGGAATACAGGGACCGCCGAGGGGATCAGCCAGTTTAGCGCCGCGAGGTCGAACCGCCCCTCAGCGCGGCTGAGCCGCGCGATCAAGCGCCTGGCGCTCACCAGGAAGCGCAGGACGCCCGCTGCGCGCCGCAGGCGCTGACCAGGCATCAGCAGGCGCGCGGCGACGCCTGGCGCGCCGAAGGCCTCGCCCGCCGGCAGCTCGTGGAGCCGGAGCCCCGCGGCGACCTGGCGCGGCGCGCTCGCGGCCGGGACAATCAAGGTCACCTGCTCGCCGCGCGCCAGCGCCGCGTCCACCTCGCTGGCGACGAAGTGTCCGCTCGGGTCCCCCTCCCACGCGGGGTAAGACGTACTGACGACCAGGGTCCGCGTCACGCCGCGCTCATTCTGGTCAGCGTCACTGACCGCACTCAGCGCGGCAGCTCGGGGTGGATCGCGCTGATGTCGGCGCCGTGCGCCTCCGTCAAATCGCCGAGCAGGCGCAGGTAGGTGAAGGAGTAGATGCCGCCCGCGTGGCCGTCGCCCCAGGTGAGGGCCAGCGCGTAGTTGCCCACGGAGTCGACGCTGGTGAGCTCCAGGGTGTGACGCGCGGGGCCAGGGGGCTTGAACACGATGCTCCCGCCGTGGCCCTGACATCCGGCGCAAGGGCAGTAGCCGCGCAGCACGTCGTGGGGCAGGGTGGAGGTGTGCCCGTCGCGCCACGCGACCTCAAGGGATAGCGCGCCGTGTGGGGCCTTCACCCCAGCTGGGCGGGTGCGAAGATCCGTCGACATGGCTGGCGTTATAGGTCAGGCCAGGGTGAGTTGCAGGGGTGGCGGCGGGCCCCGCGCGGAGCGGCGCGTCTGTTCAGCTAAAGGTCGATATCCCTTGCGCTGGCCGGGGGCGTCTGTCATACAGCTCGCCCCTTGGCAAACCCAGAAGCAGCAGTCCAGTGTAAGCCCCTTGAGGTCTCCGTCGGAGACAAGGGGATTGAGCGCGCCATCAAGCACCTGAAGCGCAAGATGGCCGGCGAGGGCATCCTGCGCGAGCTGAAGCGCCGGCGTCACTACATGAAGCCGAGCGTCAAGAAGCGCAAGAAGATGAGCGAGGCCGCTCGTCGCCGCCGTAAGCGCGAGAAGATCATCCCGCTCCCGCTGTGAGTTCAGTGCAGTGCCGGGCGCAGTATGGTACCAGGCGCTGAAGTGGTGCTGTGTGAGGTGAGCTTGAACGCTCATGAGTGACGCTGTGACTGACGCGCGGCTCCAGCTGACCACCCGCGCCGTGCATGGCGCTCAGCTTGAGGCGGAGGCGGGCGCCGGCTTAGAGCCGCCGCTCGTGCTCTCGAGCGCGTACCACCTGGGGGAGGCGGAGGACGCCGCTGCAGCGTTTCGGGGTGAGAACGACCAGCTCGTCTACGGACGCTGGAAGAACCCCACGGTGGCGCACTTGGAGCGTCGCTTGGCGGATCTCGAGGACGCTGAGGCCGCCGTCGCCACGGCCAGCGGCATGGCCGCGGTGAGCGGCGCCCTGCTCGCTTCGCTCACCGCTGGCGACCACGTGGTGGCGCCGGTCAGCTGCTACGGGGAGACCTCGCGGCTCTTGCGTGAGCACCTGCCGCGGCTCGGCATCGAGACCACCTTCGTGGATGGGAGCCAGCTTCAGGCCTACGCCGAGGCGGCGACGGAGCGCACCCGGGTGCTCTACGCCGAGACCCCATCGAACCCCATGCTCAAGCTGTGCGATTTGTCCGCGCTGGCTTCGCTGGCGCGTCGCCTCGGGGCGCGGCTCATCTGCGACAACACCTTCGCCACGCCGGTGCACCAGCGTCCGCTCAACCTCGGCGCGAGCATCGTGGTGCACTCCATGACAAAGGCGCTCGGCGGCCACGGGGACGCCATCGGCGGCGTGATGTGTGGCTCCGCCGAGCTGATGCACCAGGCCTCCGAGCTGGTGGTGAAGGGGCTCGGCGGCGTGTTGGCGCCGTTCAATGCCCTGCTGATCGCCCGCGGGCTCAGCACCTTGGCGCTGCGGCAGCGCCAGGCCAGCGCGAGCGCCTCGGAGCTCGCGGCGTGGCTCAGCACGCGCGCTGAGCTGAGCCAGGTGCATTACCCAGGGCTCCCTGACCACCCGGGGCACGCCATCGCGCGGGCGCAGATGGACGGCTACGGCGCGCTGCTCTCGTTCGAACTCCAAGGGGGCTACCCGGCGGCGCGTCGGCTCGTCGAGCGGGTGCGGCTGTTCAGCCATGCGGTCAGCTTGGGTGACGTTCGCAGCTTGATCGTGCACCCGGCGTCCACCACCGCCTCCACCATGCCGCGCGCCTTGCGTGAGCGGGCGGGCATCGGTGAGGCCTTGGTGCGGCTCAGCGTCGGCATCGAGGACGCTGGCGACCTGCGGCGCGATCTCGAGGCGGCGCTCGGCTGACGCGGCCCCCGTAACTTGGCCGCCCTCAGCGCCTTTGGTTAGGAGCAGGGTGCATGGAGACCGGCCGACCCCCGTCCTCCCGCGCGCTCCACCGGGCCGCGCCGCCCCTCGATGAGCCCGCCGAGGAGGCGTTCGCCTATGAGGCGGAGGATGAAGGGCCGCCGCTCAGGCTGCGCCACCTGCTGTTGCTCTTGATGTTCGGTGGATTGTGCTGGGTGGGCTACCCACGCGCGATCGCTGCGTGGTCGCTCCACGATCAAGCGACGAAGCTCGCCGACTACGCGCTCTGCATGGCGGGGCCGACAGGCCCGAGCCTCATCCGCGACAACCCAAGCGAGTTCAAGCGCGTGCTGCGGCGCCGGCTCTTGTCAGCGCTGCCCGCTGATCGACCGTTTGAGGCCTGCGCCAGCTTGGGGAGGGATCTCACCAAGAGCGAGGCGGTGGAGCGGCTGCACTTGGTGCAGGCGTGGTCCTTCGCGGAGTATGGCGGTGACGGCGCTGACGCCGCGAAGCGAGGGGATTCAGGCGCCACCTTGGACGGGCTCCGCGTCGGCGTGAAGCCGCTCAGCAAGCTGGCTGAGGAGGGCTGGCCCTTCATCCGCGGCGGCTACAGCCGCTTGATCAAGCCGAGCTCGACCGCCAAGGGCGCGCCCCACCCGAGCGAGCTCCCGCCGCCAGCGGTGGGCAAGGGGCTGCCGTCGTGGCGCGTGCAGTATCGCGCCGTGAAGAGCTACGGCGCTGGCGTGTTCACGGTGGCGATGGGCGCTTCAGCTAACCTCGCCGCGTTTCAAACACGCGATGGCGGCGTCGAGTGGCGCTCCGCGACGATCAAGGGCGCTGAGCTGTCTAGCTTCGCTGAGCGCTGCCCAGCGGGCGATGGGCGCGCCTACACGGTGGCGCTCGACGCGGACGGTGAGTACTGGGTCGTGACCTCCCTGATGGATGGCTTCGAGCCGTTCACCACGCGCTTCGCGTTCGCGAAGGAGCAGCTGATCGCGGCCAGCTGTGACGAGCAGGCGTTGGTCGCCGTCACGCGGCGGGCGAGCGGCTCAGAGGTGAACGTCGCGCTCTGCCCTGCGCGTCAGCCCTGCCGCGGCCTGGCCCTGCCGGATCTAGGCCTCAGCGGTCAGAAGCCGCGTTACCCCATGGATATTGCGCGGAGTCAGGGCACCACCATCATCGCCACCACGCGCCACGGCATCGTGCGGGTGGCCTCCACCCGCGACGACGGCAAGACCTGGACGCCGTTCACGGTCGCCTTTGATGAGGCCTCGAGCCCCGTCAACACCGCGGTCAAGGCGCCCTCGCGGCTGCTGGTGTTAGACGATCGCCTGATGCTCTACGGCGGCGCGCCGCGCCCGGAGATGACCTACCCGGTGCTCATCTCGAAGGATCTCGGCGCCAGCTGGTCGACGCCGTGAAGCGGTCGCCCCGCCTGCTGGGGGTTGGGCAGGCTCACTGATGACCAGCTAAGCTGACCACCAGCGCCCGGCGCTCAAGCTTCGGGGGAGAGGTGCTGCTCTGCCAACGCGCGGAGCTCAGGCGGCAGGTCCAGGCTCTGCATGCGACTCAAGTCGGTGCACACGACTACCTGCTCGATGACCGCGCACAAGGCGTCACCCACGGCGCCGCGCGCGCCGCCTGCGCTCGCGTGGTCGTCAGGGAGGCTGCGTGACAGCTGGTAGCGAAGCCCCAAGCTGCTCCTGCCGACGCGCGTCACCGTGAGCTCGACGCGCGCCACGTCGCCGTAGCGAAGCGGCGCACGGAAGCTCGCCTCCACCTGCACCGCCGGGAGCCCAATGCGCCGCTCGCCGACGAGCCCGGCGTAGCCGCCCGGCAGCGCCGCGCACCAGCTCTCCATCGCCTCGTGGCAGTAGCTGAGGAAGGTCGGGAAGAAGAGCAGCCCGGCGGCGTCGATCTCCTGGAAGCGGATCGGGCGTTCGTAGGGATACATGAGCCAGGGAGGGTAGCGGTTCGGCGCCGCCGAGGACCCAGGAAGATCTGAGCACTCACTCCGAGACGCGCGCGAACCAGGCTTAGATCAGAGAGCTTTCGTGGTGCAGGCCTGAAGGTGGTGGCAAACGCTGACCCGCTCGTCTGCGTCGGGTGCTCGCGTTTGCTGCCTGGCGCTTGGCGAGCGCCGCTCGGGTGTTGCGTTGATGCGCGTTTTATCCGACACTACTGTTATGCGGCACCTCGTGTTCGGCTCCCTGGTCTTGGCGCTCCCCGCGCTGCTCTCTGTTGGCGCTTGTGGCAGCTCAGGCGAGACTGGCGGAGGCGGCACCCCGTTTGGCGGTAGCGGCGGCGACGGTGGCACGGGGGGTATCGGCGGGGCGGCGGGCAGCGGCGCGACAAGCGGCGCCGCCGGCAGCGGGGCGGGCGGCACCGGGGCTGGCGGCAGTGGCGCCGGCGGCAGTGGCGCGACG
Organism: uncultured Polyangiaceae bacterium; assembly: GCA_964415255.1. Lineage (GTDB taxonomy): Bacteria > Myxococcota_A > Polyangia > Polyangiales > Polyangiaceae > JAHBVY01. The sequence continues at coordinate 7,443 of CAYQAC010000082.1, forward strand.
AGCGGCAGCGGTGCTGGTGGCAGCGGCGCCGGTGGCAGCGGAGGCACGGTGGTCGACTCGGGGATCCCGGACGTCACCTTCAACTACGACGCGCCCATCCTCGTTGAGGACGCCTGCGCCGCGACGCGTATCGAGGCGGAGCCCATCCCGCTCGACATGTACATCATCTTGGATGACTCCGGCAGCATGGGCAGCGACTGCAACATCGGCAGCGGCACGGCCTCCAAGTGGTGTTACTCGGTCAACGCCCTGTACAACTTCTTCAGCGCTCCCTCCTCGGAGGGGATGGGTGTGATGCTTGGCTACATCGGGTCCCGCCTGGCCAACTGCACTGGGCTGAGCGCGTTGTCGGTGGGGCTCGACACCCTACCAAACCACCTGAGCGCGCTGCAGACGTCGTTGAATGGCCGCGCCCCCAACTTCGGCTCGACGCCGATCGAGCCGTCGCTGCGCGACATCGCGACCCGCACCGTCGCGCTCCGCCGCCCTGACCGGCAGATGATCGGCATCTTGGTGACGGACGGGGCGCCCAATGGCTGCGGCACGGGCAATGACACCCTGCGCGGCATCGCGCGTGACCTCTACAACAACCACGGCATCCCCACCTTCATGGTGGGCATGCAGGGCGCCACCTTCGCTGCCATGGAGAACTGGGCCAGTGAGTCGGGTGGCGCACTCCACAGCAACTACTGTGGGGCCGGGCTGACGCCGCCTTGCCGTAGCTACGACGTGGGCAACGGCAACCCAGCTGCCTTCGTCGACGCCCTGCAGCAGATCCAGGCGTCGGCCATTGGCTGCACCTTCTCGCTGCCACAGCCGGACAGCGGCCTGGTGGATCTCGACGGCATCAGCGTGATCTACACGCCGGGTGGCGGCTCGGCGGAGACGCTAGTTCGGGTAACTGACGAGAGCCAGTGCGGCACCGCGGGCGGCCGCGGCTGGTACGCGGACAGCAACACGGCGCCCACCCAGATCAACCTGTGCCCCGACCTGTGCAACGTAGTGAAGGTGGACGACAACGCGCAGATCGACGTCGAGGTCGCCTGTCAGGGCAGCTGACGATAATCTCGCGGCGGGGCTGGTACCGTCCTAAAGCGACACGACCGCGCGCAGGTAGGTGTGCCTGTCACGGTGGCTGAGTGCTGGGTGGCCCGAAGCGCCTCGCCAAACCCCGGCAACGCCGCGCTGGGGCCCACGCGGCGCGCCCCGTCCTCAAATCAGCAACTTTCGCTGTGCGAAGGGAAGCAGCAGCACGCAGAGGACCAGGAAAACCGCGCCCTCGCCCCGCATGGGGGCGGTTTTTCTGGTCCGTCTGGCGGTGAACTGATCGGCGCTCTAGAGGGGCGGTGACCAGATGAACCTTGGGCGAAAGTCGGGTTTGCTTTGGGCCGCGCGCTAGAAGAGACTAGGGGCATGCGCTACCTGGTCGCTGGTTCCCTTGCGTTCGCCATGCCCCTCTTGTTCCCGCTCACGGGGTGCGGGGATTCAGGCGACGCAGGTGGCGGCAATGGCGGCTCGCTGTTTGGTGGCAGCGGTGGCGATGGTGGCGCTGCTGGCAACGGCGGCGCCGCGGGCTCCAGCGGAAGCGGGGCCTCGGGTGGCGATGGCGCCACCAGCGGAAGCGCTTCGGGCGGCAACGGCGCTTCGGGCGGCAACGGCGCTTCGGGCGGCAACGGCGCTTCGGGCGGCATCGCTGACTCGGGCATCCCGGACGTGACGTTCAACTACGACGCGCCCATCATCGTGGAGGACGCCTGCGCCGCGACGCGCATCGAGGCGGAGCCCATCCCGCTCGACATGTACATCGCGATGGATGACTCGGGCAGCATGGGCACTGACTGCACTGTGGGGAGCACTGGCACCTCCAAGTGGTGTTACGGGATCAACGCGCTCTATAGCTTCTTTGAGGCGCCCACCTCAGTGGGGATGGGCGTCGCGCTCAACTACATCAACAACCGCCCCAGCTGCTCTACCCTGAACCAGCCAGGCGCGCCGACGGGCGTAGGACTAGACACCCTACCGAACCACCTCACCACGCTGAGGAACTCGCTCAACGCAGCTGGCCCCACCGGCGCCACGCCCATTGAGGCCGCGCTCAGGGGGATCGCGGCCTACACGGTGGCGAACCGCCGCGCCGGACGCCAGATGATCGGCATCCTGATCACGGATGGTGATCCCTACACCTGCAACGAGAACGACGCCACGCTGCGTGGCATCTCGCGCGACCTCTACAACAACCACAGCATCCCCACCTTCATGGTGGGCATGACGGGCGCCACCTTCAGCCGCTTGGAGAACTGGGCCAGCGAGTCGGGCGGCGCGGTTCACACCAACTACTGCGGTGGCGGTATGGCCTCCTGCCGCCACTACAACGTGGGGAATGGCAGCCCAGCTGCCTTCGTCGACGCCCTGCAGCAGATCCAGGCGTCGGCCATCGGTTGCACCTTCTCGCTGCCGCAGCCGGACAGCGGCCTGCTCGACCTAGATGGCATCAGCGTGATCTACACGCCGGGTGGCGGCTCGGCGGAGACGCTAGTCCGGGTGACTGACGAGAGCCAGTGTGGCACCGCGGGCGGCCGCGGCTGGTACGCGGACAGCAACACGGCGCCCACCCAGATCAACCTGTGCCCCAACCTGTGCGACGTGGTGAAGGTGGACGATAACGCGCAGATCGACGTCGAGGTCGCCTGCCAAGGCAGCTGACTTATTGAGCGTCGAGGTCACCGTCAGAGCCACTGACTGGATACGGGTTGAGGTTCGGCGGCTGCACGTGGCGCTGAAGGGGCAGCTGAGCCGGCCCTCGAGTAAGTTAGTAGAACTGACTAGAATAGCCAGTGTCTCTCGCTCCCTCCGCTTGGCTCAGCGCTAGCCACCGCGGCGGGCGATGCGCGCCAGGCTCTGGCCGACCCAGCCGCGCGTGGGCTGGGTCACGGGATCGGCTTCGCCGGCGAGGATCACCAGGGCGCGCACCTGCACTTGGGCGGCGCGCGCGGCCTCGGTGTCGCCGCGCTCTCGGTGCAGGGCTGCCAGGCGGCGCCACACCGCGAGCGCTGCCGCCCACTGCTCCGCCTCCACGTACCAACGCGAGGCGAGCAGCAGCCGCCCATGGTGCTCGGGCTCCAGGCGCAGCGCCTCCGCGAGATCGGCGTTGGCCGCAGCGTGGCGATGGGTGGCGCGGCGCAGGCGCGCGCGCAGCTCGAAGGCCTGCCCACGCTCCACGCCGAGTCGCGTGGCGAGCGTGTACACCCGCTCGGCCTCCTGTAGGTCGCCCAGTGCCTCACGTGAGCGCCCCAGCCCCAGGTAGCCAGGCGCGTAGCTGCTGTCGAGCTGGATGGCGCGGGTGTAGGCGGTGAGGGCGCGGGGGAGCTCACCGCGCGCGTACCACGCGTCGCCGCGCAGCGTCTCCTCGCGCGCCGCGCGGGTAGCCCAGCTGACGGGTGCCGCCACGGGCGCCGCTTGAGGTGCTCGCGCCGGGGGGGCGCTCGGCTGCTTGGAGCTGGGCTCTCTCGGCTTGGGCGCTGGCGCAGGGGTGATGCTGGGGGGCGCGCCTGGAGCGTCAGGGAAGCGCGCCACGTTGGGCGCTGGTTCGGCGGACGTGGGCGCCGAGAGCAGTGCGAGCGTCGCGCTGAGCGCCAGAAGCGCGACGCCGAACGGTCGGCGGACCGGCGCGGACAGGT
>CAYQAC010000082.1:11129-15569 GCA_964415255.1 uncultured Polyangiaceae bacterium
GCCTGAGCGGAGGGGGGCGCGTCACACCTCACTTTGAGGGCAGCGGCGCTCAGGCTCAAGGGGGCTTGGGGGCTGCGGCGCGGGGAGGGGGCTGAGGTGGCACCTGATGTCCGAGTAGTGGGATTAGCTGCGGCTTGGGGAGGGGGGGAGGCAGCACCTGGGGGGCTGCGCAGCGCCGCGCGGCAGCTGTCAGGAGCGGTGCCTTGACGCCGCCACCTGAGCGCGGTGCCAAACCCCCAAACCAATCGTCAGGGTGATTGACGATGGACGCTAAGCGCCTGATGCGGTGCGCGCCTGGCCGTACTTCTCGCTGACGCTGAAGATCACCAGATCACGCGCCTCGCTGCGGCCGATCCACTTCATGCGCTCGGCCTCGTCCTCCAGCAGGGGCCCGCCGTGCAGCGCGCGGAGCGCCGCTCGCGGATCGCCGATGGCGAGCAGCGCGGTGCGGTTACCCCACTCGTGGAGCGCCGTCGCGAGCTGGCTGGCGCGGTTGCCGATGGCGCCGATCACCTCCAGCGCCAGCACCGGGAGATCTTCATCCAGCTGCTTGGGCAGCGCCGCGCGGAGCCGGCCGGTGGCGACCGCGAAGCGCTTGGCGTCAGCGCCCTGCGGGCGGAAGTTCTGCGCGAACAGGCCGAGCATGGCCGCGAACGTGGGCCACAGATCGATCGGCGCCACGCGCGCGAGCGCCGACGCGCGGCCCTGGATCAGCTTCAACGCGCGGAACACCAGGAAGTAGAGCGAGGCGTCGTCGCCCGCCTCCAGCAGCTCCTTGCCGATCAAGATCTGTGGCGGGGTGGAGCTGACCGGCGTCACCGTGAAGCCCTGCCCCGGCGCGACTAGTACGGAGAGCTCACCAATTCCGAAGGCGCTCGCGAGCTGCATCAGGTTCTGGCGCAAGGCCTCCGCTTCCATCGGGAGCGGCTGCGCCTTGAGCAGGCGGGTGTCCATCGGGTAGGCGGCGTCCATCACCGCGCCGGTCTTGGCGATGAAGGCGCGCAGCGGCAGCGTGAGCAGATCCGGCGCGAGCGCGTCATCTAGCGCGCGGTTGCCTGCGGCGGCGCCGACGCCGCGCACCGCCACCGGCTCACCGGCGGTGAGCGCGGAGAGGGTAGCCAGGGTGACTGACTGGGCGTCCGCGTCGCCGCGCAGCTCGGCGACGACGCCGAGCAGCTCGAAGAAGCTGAGCTCGAAGCGCCCGGTGCCGAGCGCGCGCCGCGCGTCGCTCGCGGTGCGGTCGAGCAGCATGCTCAAGGTGCGCGACTCCCCCGTGCGCTGATACAGCGCCGCCAAGCCGCGCAGCACCTCAGGATCGGTCGGCGCGGCCTTACGGAGCTGCTCAAGGATGTTCTCCGCTTGGCGCGCGTCGCCGAGCACCTGCTCGTGGATCACCGCGAGCGCGATGGTGCGATCGCGCTGCTCGTCAGGGGAGCTGGCTTGGCTCAGGAGCTCGTTTTGCACCGTGAGGGCGCGCTCCCCTGAGCCGCTCGCGGAGTACACTCGCACCAGCGCCTCACGCGCTGGGATGTCGCTCGGCTCACGCTTCAGCACCTCACGGTAGGCGACCTCAGCGCGCTCTGGGTTGGGGATGGAGGCCTCGTAGATGCCGCCGAGCTGACGGTAGATTTCAGCTTGGCGTGCGGCGTCAGGGACGTGGCGCGCGAGGCGGATCCAGGCCTGCTCGGCCTCCGGCCAGTCTTGCTCGGTGGTGCACAGCTCAGCGAAGGCGGCGAGCGCGTCCACGTGCTCTGGGTTCGCGTCCAGCGCCGCGACCAGCGCTCCGCGCGCCGCGGCTGGATCGCCGATGTCGGCTAGCGCCTTGGCGCGCGTGACCTCAAGCGCGACGCGCTCGTCAGGATCTGAGGTGCGGCTCAGGCGAAGCTCAAGCAGCGAGGCGAGCGAGGTCGCGTCGCCGTCCTCCACATAGAGGCTGCGCAGCCTGTCGAACACATCGGCGTGGGTGACGTCGATCTGTGCGGCGTGCCCCAGCGCCGCTCGCGCGCGGGCTGGGTTGGCCGCGCGATCCAACCACAGCACCCCCGCTTGGTACCAGGCCTCCAGCTGATGCCGCGCCACGGCGCTCACGCGCGCCGCCGCCTCAAGCGCCTCCGCGGCGCGCTCGGCGTCGCCGCTCGCCTCCAGCACGTCCGCCCGCGTGGTGAGCGCCACGAGGTGCTCCGGCATCCGCTCCGTGGCTTGGTCGAGGAGGGCGATGGCGTCCTCTCGCTGCCCGAGCCGCGCCGCCGCCTCCGCCGCCCGGACGTACAGGGTGGCCGCGTCCAGATCAGCCTCAGCCACGGCGGCTAGCTCCTTCAGCACGGGTAAGGCACGCTCATCATCGCCCGTGGCTTGGGTGTAGGCGGCGAGCTGGCGCAGCAGCCAGTAGGGGCGTGGGCTCGGGTGGTTCGTCTGGTAGACGATGTCCTTGGCCGCGAGCCACTCATCCACCTTCTTTGCGAGGCGCAGGGCAAGCGTTGCGTGGGCGAGCCCGGTCGCGGAGGGCAGCGCTGAAGCGAGCGTCCGCTCGACACCGACCAGATCGTCCTCGCGCCGAGCGGCGAGGTAGGCGTGCTCAAGCTGGCGGAGCGCGGGTAGGTGCTGGGGCAGCTCCTCAAGGATCGCCGAGTGCCACAGCAGCGCGCTGGAGGAGTCGCCACGCGCTCGATCGATTTCGCTCAGCCGCTCGTACAGCTCGCAAGCCACAGCGCCCGTGGCGGTCTTGGTTTGCGCCAGGAGCAGCTCCGCGAGATCGGCCGCTTGCTCGGTGCCGGGCGCGGTGCGCTCACGGACGATCTCGGCGTAGGCGCCGCCCTCCGCCGCGGCGGCCTCCCGCGCGGCGCGCGCCGCGGCCTCTCGGTCGCCGTCGCGCTCATAGGCGAGGGCTGCTTCAAGCAGCAGTCGAGCGCGCACGGCCGGCGGCGCCTGCGCCGCGGCGGCTTCACGCCACGCCCCACGCTCCGCCGCGCGATCCTTACTCATCCGTTCGGAGAGCTCACGCAGGCCCACGTCATGAGGCCGCGCTTGCACCGCCTCCGCGAGCAACTCGGCCGCTCCTTCGAGATCTTCATCGGCGCTCAAGAGCGCCTCGCGCACCTGGTCGAAGGCGCGCTCGATGTCGCAGGTGGCCGCGTCGCGTCGGCGCTCAAGCCAACGGGTGAGCCCCGGCACGTCACCGGTCAGTCGAGCGCCGTATTCTCCGGCTCGGTAGCTGAAGGGGAGCGTTGGGTCGGACTCATGCGCGCGCTCGAGCAGCTGCTCACTGAGCTGAGGTGCGTCAGCCTGGACGCGCAGCGCTGCCTCGGTCAGCAGCAGCGCCTGACGGGTTGGATCGCCAGCAGCCTCAGCGGTGGATTGGAATAGATCGGCCACGCGGTGGCTCGCGCTGTGCTCAAGCAGCAGCCGCGTTGGGGCCTCCCAAGCGGGGGCTTGATCGTGGGCGCGCTGGTAGGCAGCGCGCGCTGCGCTGGACTCCTCCGCCAGCTCATGAGCAAGCGCGACCACCAACTGCCGCTCGATGGGCGCGTCCAACGTGGCGAGCCCAGCTAGCGCTTCCGCGGCTCCAGCCCGGTTGCCTTGCTCGATGTGGCGCTGCACCTCCAGTAGGCGCGTGAGCGCGGCGCTTGGGTGGTCGGCAGCCGAGGCTAGCTCACGCGTGAGAGACGGCTCGAGCGCGCCCCGCAGCCGCTCTGCGGAGCGGAAGGCGCGCGCTAGCCGCTGCTCAGCGACCTCCGATGGCGCCTGCTGCGCCGCCAACTCCACCTCACCGAGGTGGGCGTAGGCCGCGGCCGCCAAGGGCCGCGTGCTCTGCTCCTCAGTGAGGGCCGTCAGCGCCTCGGCCTCAGGCTCAGCGCCGCTCAAGGCGGCGATGGACACGCGATCGGCTTCGGTGAAGGTGGAGATCGCCGCGCGCTTCAGCGCGAGGGAGACACCTTGAGCATGCGCCGCCTCCAGCGATCGAGCGGCTAAGGCGCGGAGCAGGTGGCTGGGTGGGGTTTGGTGCTCCTGCTGGACCAGATCCGCTAGCAGATCGATCGCTAGCTGGCGCGTCTCTGCCCTGGGCGCGAGCAATGAGGCGCTCACCCAAGCCGCTGCCTGGTTGAGCTCAGGGATGCGACGGAGCGCCATCAGGGTGCGCCCAGCCGTCGCCCCATCGCCTGCGGCGAGGGCGAGCCGGGCCGCCTCAAACTGCGCCTCGGGCGGGGCATCGTCAGCTGCGCTGACGCCACGCCGCGCGTTCATCTGCAAGATGGCGCCGCTCAGCGCCTGAAGCGCGCCGTGCGCCTGGTGACCAGCGTCTGGTAGCCGCAGCTGGATTGGCCCTGGGCCCGCGCTGAGCTCCTCGGCCAGCTTGGCCGTGAGCAGACGAGCGTCCGCTGGGGTGAGCCGGAGCGCCACGTCGAGTGGGCGGTGACGCTCATCGCCGTCTGGGTCCTCCCG
>CAYQAC010000082.1:15579-19978 GCA_964415255.1 uncultured Polyangiaceae bacterium
TCTTCTTCTTCTTTTTCTGCTGCTCGGGCTCACTCAACACGAGGCGCTGGATCTCAGACGCGAAGTAGGCGGCGTGGGAGCGGCTCTCCGGGGTGGGGCTGGTCAGCGCTTCTTGATCGAGCAAGGTGGCGACTTGGCTCCACTCTTCGGTCGCCTGGGTGAGCCAGCGCTGCTGGCGTACCCCGAGCGGGAGCTTCTGCGCGCGGTTGCCCTGAGCGGCGGCGGCGCGGGCGCGCTCCCCCTCCCCTGACATGGCCCACAGCTCACTGGCGACGATCCAGCAGCGCGCCTTAGCGGCGGTGTCCTCCTGCGCTTCAGCCTCCGCCTCGAACCACGCAGCGCGCGCTTGCCAGGCCGCGAGCTCCCCGTGCTCTACCAGCGCCCTTGGGGCGTCTTGCTCGGGCTCATGCGGCTCATGCAACCCATGCGGCTCATGCAACCCATGCGGCTCATGCAACCCATGCGGCTGGCCTTCGTCCTCGCTCAGGAGCTCGCTGTAGCGCGTCGCGCTGCTCGCGAGCTCCTCAGGGGCGAAGGAGTCAGCGAGGATGTCTTCCTCGGCCTCGCCTGCCTCGAACACCTCAAGGCCAGCGTCCCCCAGCGCGGCGAGCTCGTCGTCGCCTACCATCAGCTCAACGGACTCTGCGTTGGGGTAGCCCAGCTCGGCGTCTTCGTTGGCGCTTTGGGAGATGAACAGGTCCTCTGATGACGCACTGTCCGAGTAGGTCAGCTCACTTGACGATTGAAGCGGTGGACTCCCGGGCTGCTGCTCCTCCAGCGCGGCGAGCAGCGCGTCGGCCTCGGCGTCGTCGCCGTCTGTTGTCAGCGGTCGCGTGCTCGCGCGTGGGGCGATGGGGCTGACTGCCTTCAAGAAGGGCTCGCGGGGCGGGAACCCCGCGGGGTTGACAGCAGGGGGCTTGAGGGTGGCGTCGAAGCTCGGGCGTGGCAGCGGCGGTGGGCGCCGGCTCGCGGGTAGTGGGGGCTTGCTGCCGCCTGGCGCCGCCAGGACGCCGGGTGGGACCGAGGGGTTCGGGCGCGCTATGATGTGGGTCTTGGTCTCGTCGTCGATTGGGAACTCACGCTTCGACGGCTCATGCAGCTTCGGCCCGGCGGTGAGGGGGCTCCATTCGCCAGAGCCTCGAAAGGCGTCCGGTTTGCGGGGTGTCTCAGGGGGGTCGTCAGCTGGGCGCTCAGGACCTTGGCTCAGCGCCTTCAGGGCCGCCGTTGTCTCGCCCGTGTCTGGGAGCGTCACCGCTGGGGGGCGTGCGGGAGGCAGTTGATCGGCGCGCGCACCCTTGAATGCGTCACTGGACGGGCGGCTGGGTACAGGCAGCGGGGTCGACGTAGGATCGTCTGAGAGCAGGCTGTCGAGCAGGGCATCAGGCTCGAAATCCAGCCCGCCCAGCTCAGCGCCGATTTCGCTGGGGCGCGCGCTGCGCCCAGCGAGCCCTTGGTGCTCGACTGAGGGGGTGGGGGTCGGGGTTGAGCCCGGCTTCTTGGGGAAGTCACTCATCTTACACCCATGCCCAAGCGGGCGCGCAGATCGAGGTAGGCAGGAGACAGGACGAAGCTGAGCAGCCGCGTCAGGCGCGACCTCCCGAGCTGGGTTTGCGGCGGCGTTCCGCGCGCGCTGCCCTCAAACAACCACGTGACTTGCGAGACGTCCCCTGCAGCCACGGCCGCCATGCGGTCAAGCGTGCTGTTCGCTGAGCTCACCCAGCGCTCCTGCACCCATTGAATACCGTTAGGGTTACTGTTTACAAAGCCAGCTGCGATGAGGGGGAGCGTCTTCTTCAGGCGCCGCGGCAGTGCTTTGCTCAGCTGACGCTCGAACTCACCCAGCATGGCATAGGCCGGAGTCGCCACGTTGACGCCCACCGAGCGGCACGCCGCGGCGACCAGAGCGGCGACGTCGCCTGGATCGCGGTGCCGGAGCAAGGTGGTGCCGCGCCGGAGCGCGAACAGCTCGCGCGCCGCTAGGGCGCGGTGGGCAGGTGACAACGGCGCGCTGACCTGGCTCCCCACCACCACCGTGGGCTTCTCTAGGGCGAGCCCGAAGATGCCTTGGGGATCTTGACCACCGACGTATAGGTCAAAATCTCCAAGCCCCAGCGCCCCCGCCCAAGCCGCGAGCTCGTTACGCACGGGGAGTCCCGCGCGCGGGTCTACCCGGTCCCGTTTGCCCACCCCAAACGCGGCGAGCCCCGGGCCAATCGCCTCGGTGATGACTGGCGCCAGCTCATGTAGCAGCTCAACGATGGGCCCGGCGTCCTCTGGGTCGAACAGCTCAGGGAAGGCTTGCGTGCTGCCGCTTGCCTCCAGGATCGCCATTTGTGGGGTGCGCGCGACGCGCAGGTCGAGCCCCGCGAGCTCCGCGTCGATTGGCTGGGTGCCAGCGCCGAGCGCCGTGAGCGCGCCGAGGGTCGCCTGCCGCAGCGGCGCTTCAGCGAGCACCTCAGCCACACGCGCTAGGCGATTCACGGCTTCGACGTTCAGGGGGTCTTGAACCGTGCGGCTGACGAGCGTCAGCCGCGCTCGGGGCACGAGCTTCACCTGGAGGCTCTCAGGCAGCGCGCCGCTCAGCAGTAGATCGAGCCCCTCGCCATCTTCGGGTGCCTCGCCAAGCAACACCTCCACGGCGTAGGCGGCCTCCTCCGGACGCGCCCGGCGATCCCGGTGAATCGCCATCGCCAGCCGCGCAGCCTCGACTCGCCCCTCGGAGGTCTCCCGCTCAAGCATCAGCTTCTCGAGCAGCTCTGCTGCTTGATCCCAAGCGCCCGCCTTGCCTGCCGCGCGCGCCAGGCGTTCACGGATGGGGAGCGTGCTCAGACCCGCGCGGTAGAGCGCCGTGAGCACCGTGAGCGCCTTGTGGATGTCATTGAGCTTGTTCTCGTAGATGTCCGCCGCCGCGACGCCGCTCATCAGCCGCTGCTTGATTGGCGCTTCATCTAGCTCCGCGAGGCGCCCGAGGTACTCCGCGGCCTCGGCGAACCGCCGTGTGCTGAGGGCGATTTCTCCCATCAGCGCGAGCGCGCCGACGTGCTCCGGTTCGAGCATCGTGACGTTCTCTAGCGCCGCTAGGGCGGCGTCGAGATCGCCCGCCTTGCGCAGCACCCGCGCGCGCTCCCAAAACAGCTTCACGATCTCTTCAGGATCTTCCGCAACATCCAGCCGCCGCTCGATCAGCTCGAGCAGGGTGGCGCCGTCTTTGCGCCCGCGCACGATGCGGAACAGGCGATCGAAGGCGACGTCGCGGCGAATATCGCGCTCGATCGTGCGAGCTAGGGCGAGCTCGCCGCGCTCCGCGTCGCCGAGCTCGTCGATCAAGATCAGCGCTGAGGTCTCCCACAGCTCAGCGCCCATGGCTGGATCGGAGACGGCGTCACCCAGCGCCGCGCAAGCCTCCGCCATCAGCTCGCGATCGCCGCTCGCCTCAGCGGTAGCGCGGAGGCCCTCCCAGCCGAGCACCTCGCTCGGGAGCGCCTCAGTGACGATACGGAAACACTCCTCCGCGGCGGGGTAGTCTTGAGCCGCGAGGTAGTTCCAGCCAGCCAGCCCGCGCGCCAAGGCCGTGCTGTCCTCGCCGAGGCTCGCGTCCACCCCGTGCAGCGCGCGGGCGCGACGCGCTGGTCCGCTCCCCGGCAGGGCGAGCTCGAGGTTCGCGAGGCGTGAGGTGGCGCCTCGGGGTGGCACGAGCGGCCCTGGCGCGTGCCCTGAGAGCAGGCTCACGAGCCGAGCGCTAGCGGTGAGGCTCTCCCCTGCCTCGGCCGGGAGCAGCGCGCCGAGCCGCGAGCGCGCGGCGATCTCCGGCTCTAGCTGTGCGCTTGCGAGCGCCTGGGCGAGCCACTCGAGGTTTGCGTCGAGCTTGGCTTGAGCGCCCGCTTCGCGCGCCCAAGTGCTTGCCAGCTCCTCCAAGCGCCCCGCGCTGGCGCCTTCGCCCAGCGCGCGCAGGTAGCTGCTGGCACTCGCGAGTTGCTGCGCCTCATCACCTAGCCGCGCTAGCTCTGAGCACGCCTGTTCGTCGCCTGAGAGGGCGCTCGCGAGCATCACCGCGCCCGCCAGCTCACTCGGCTCGAGTGTCAGCTCTACTGACGAGAGCGCCTCGCGGCCCGCGTCAGGGGCGCTCTCGACGCCGGCTTCGAGCCCCCAACGCTCCAGGGCCAGGGCTGCGCTCGCGTCGCTCACCTCAAGGGCTCGCCGCCTCGCCGCGGGGTCGTCGGGCGTCGCCGCCCGAAGCGCCCACACGAGGAGCGGGCCTCCTGCCTTGGGGGCTAGCTCAGCGCTGCGCGACAAGGCGTCGACCGCGGCGTCTCGTGCGCCGCGGCGCCAAGCGATGAGCGCCGCCTCGATCAACAGCGCGGCGGCGTGAGCAGGCTCATCGACTTGGTCAGCGAGATTG
>CAYQAC010000082.1:19988-22033 GCA_964415255.1 uncultured Polyangiaceae bacterium
CTCTCGGCTTGCTCAAGCTCGCCTAGACCTTCCAGCACCGCGGCGAGCGCCGTCGCGCTCAGGCTGTCTGCTGGGTCCTCTGTGTGGAGCTCGCGCAGCGTGTCGCGAGCGCCGGCAAGATCGCCTGTGAGCCGCGCGCGCACAGCGGACAAAAGCGCGAGCGCGCGCCGCTCGTTGGGGGTCGCTTCTGCCGTGATGAGCGCTGCCAAACCCTGATCCTGAACGCCCCCTGAGGCGTCAGCTTCTTCTTCGCTCTTGGGCTCAGCGTCTTGGGTGAGCGGGAGGATGAAGGCAGAGAGCGCGGGCCCGAGCCAAGCGCCGCCGGGGGCATTGGTCAGCTGGGCGAACGCTTCACCCGCGCCCGCGCGGTCGCCTCGCAGCAGCTTCGCGCGGCCGAGCTCGAACCAAAGGCTTGCCTGTTCGGAGTCGGTCGCCCCCGCAGCGAGCAGCCGACGCGTGGCCTCCATGTACCAAGCGCTGTCGCCGCTCTCCGCGGCCAGCATGCGCGCGACTCGCGCGACGAGGCTAGGTGAGGCGCCGAACATCGCGGCCTGCGAGAGCGCCGCTCGCGCCCCCTGCGTGTCGCGCGCCACGCGCGCCCAGGCGTCTGCCGCAGCGAGGAAGTAACGCGCCTTGGCCTCCTCCGTTGGCAGCTCAGCGGCGGTGGCCTCCAGCGCCGCGGCGAGGGCAGGCGGATCGGCCCCGCCGATGAGCAGGTCCAGCTGCAAGACACGTGCGGGGATGCTGCCTGGGTCATGGGAGAGCGCCGAGTTCACGGCGCTCAGCGCCGCGGCGCCATCGCTCGCTTCGGCGGCGGCCTCGGCTACCTTGAGCCACAGGCTAGCGGCGACGGCGCCGGTGACGCCGAGCTCAAGTTCACGCCGCGCGAGGGAGGCCACCTCTTCTGTCTGCCCGGAGGCCTCGGCTGTGATCAGCCGTGCGTGCAAGAGGTGGGGGTCGTCTGGGAGCTCCGCAGCCGCCCGGACCAGCACCTGCGCCGCACGGGGGAGATCGCCAGCTGCGCGGTAGGCCTCAGCTGCACGCAGCCAGGCGTCCATCGCGTGGCCAGGGGTCAGGCGATAGGTCGGCACCCCGAGCGCGGCCGCTGCCTCAGGCGAGCTGCCGCTCGCCCGGGCCTCGGAGGTGGAGCGGATCAGGGTCGCCTGGGCGTCGAGCGCGCGTCCCACCCAGTCGAGGCGCCCACTCGCGATGCCGAGGCGCTCTAGCGCGAGCAGGGCTCGAAAGGTGCCGGGCCCTTGCAGCGAGGTCGCGGCCTCGAGCGTCGCGGCAGCGCGCTCGGTGTCCGCCTGCTCGCGCCAGAGCTCCGCGAGATCGATCAGGAGCAGACCTTTCCATGCGGGATCGCCCGCCAGCTCTGCGCGGCGCTCCAGCGCGCGCGCGACCAGCTCGCGGTCGTCTTGCGCCCAGCCCACGAGCTCAAGCGCGAGCCACAGGCCCTCGTCATCTGGCGTGAGCGAGAGGGCCTCTTCCAAGGCCTCCCGCGCGGCCTCTGGCTCCTCCTGGTGGTCGAGCAGGTAGGCCGCGTTGTCGAGCAAGGCGCGGGCGCGCTCATCAGGGCGCTCAGCGACCTTCACGAGCCGGTCGAGGAGCTTGCCCAGGTTCTTGAACGACTGCCGGCGCTCGATGATGCTGATGAGGCGCTCCAAGGGCTCTCGGAAGCCAGCCTCAGCGTTCACCGCTTGGAGGTGGTCGCGCGCGGCGCTGGCTTCGTCGCCGGCCGTCTCCTCAAGTAGGCCGATCTCGTGCAGCAGCACCCCCTTCAGCGCGGGGCTATCGCTGGCGTCGTGTTCGGCACGAAGGCGCTCGATGGTGGCCACGACCCAGCTCGGATCGGCGGCCTCCGCGGCTGGGGTGACCTCGGATGGCGTGGGGGTCTCGGGGTGTTGCATGCGGTGTTAGGGAAACGCGCGCGGAGGGCCACGTAGCCACTCGGGAGAGAGCGGGACGGACGTGATGACAGAGCGCTCCCACTCTATTCCATTGTGAATCGCTATGCCTAGCCCATTGGACGCAGCCATCTGTGC
>CAYQAC010000082.1:22043-22723 GCA_964415255.1 uncultured Polyangiaceae bacterium
GCCTTGGTGGCGAGGCGACTGTGAGGCGGCGCGGCCAAGCGTCCCACCTTGAGCGCGCCCCTCAAGGTGCCGCTCGATGGATTGGAGATGGCGCTGCTTAGCGCGCGCTCAGGCGCAGGTTATGGCGGCGTCAACGTAGACGCTTCATGACCCAATAGCCCCGTGGTGTGTCGATGGGTAGCGGGGAGACGGCCCCGACCTTCAAGGTAAAGAGCGAGTACTCCACCGGAGGTTCTAAAATCCCCCGGTGCATTAAGCCAAGATCAGGGCTCCCGCTGGGTGCTTGGGCTACCACGCGGTTGAAGTCGGTGGCCGCCAGTTCAATCGCCTGCTCAGCGGCCGCCCTAGCTTCGGCGCGGCTCGGCGCGTCATTGGGCGCGAACTCAGCGCCCGCATAGGGGAACAGCGCCGCGGCGAAGCGGACCGCATGGGGTGCGGTCGGTGGCAGTGGCGGCACGACGCCGCCATCTTCCCAGGTGCGCCAGCCAGAATAGGCGTAGAGCGGGTCTGGCGTTGGGTCACCTGCGTCGAGCACCAGATCGGCGTCTGGCAAGCTGAGGCGGAGGTCACTGAGGCCAGCCTCGGGTAGCGGCAGCGCGATCTCTGGCGGCTCGGTCGCGGGCGGATCGGCGCGCGGGCGCGCGAACCTGCTGACGTGCATCTGCGTGTGCCTGCTGGCG
>CAYQAC010000083.1:0-2515 GCA_964415255.1 uncultured Polyangiaceae bacterium
CGGGCGGCCCTGGAGAGCACCTCAATCCTAAGCAAGGGGTTGAAGAGCCGGTTGGGCACCGCGCTCCACGGCTCCCAAAACCCTGAACAGACGCGCGGCAGTCGCGCCGGCGTTCCATTCAATGGAACGCCCTCAGGCGTGCCACAAGCACCTAAATAAGTGATTCATTTCAGTAAGTTACAGCGCTTTTCAAGGTAACACCTGAGGCCCAGCGAGTTCCCTCAGGCGATACCTGAGGTTTGTTGACGCTTGAATATTCAAGCACCAATGGATATTGGCCGCCCCTCAGCTGCAACAAGCTAGGCCCTTGACGAAGAGTCAACGGGGTGTCACCTTCACCCAGTCGTCCCGACTTTCAAGCAATGGGGCGGCGTACTGTGGAAGGCCCCGTTGATCCGGGGCCTTTTTTTATACTACCCCTGAGCCATGGATCGCGCCGCTGTCTTCATCGACGCTGGCTACCTCTTCGCAGCTGGCTCGCAGTTGGTCACCCAGGAGAGGCTCACGCGCAGCGAGCTAAATCTCGACCACGACGCAGTCCTGACGCTGCTTGGTGGATTGGTCACCGAGCTGACCGGCCTGCCGCTGCTTCGAGTCTACTGGTACGACGGCACCGCCACTGGCCCCACCCCACAGCAGCTCGCGCTGGCGTATCGTCCGAGCGTCAAGCTACGGCTTGGCTTCGTCAATCGGCAGGGGCAGCAGAAGGGCGTCGATTCACTCATTGTGACCGACCTGATCAACCTAGCTCGGAATCGAGCGATGGCTGATGTCCTGCTCCTGACCGGTGACGAGGACATCCGCGTCGGCGTGCAACAGGCGCAGGAGTTCGGCGTGCGAGTTCATTTGATCGGGATCGCGCCTGCTCGTGAGAATCAGTCTGGAGCTCTGGTGCAGGAAGCGGACAACGTGCGTGAGCTGTCGCTCGCCGAGGTGCAGTCGTTCCTCAGCCGAGCCCACATCCGTCCCTCAGCCACGGTCGTTCAGGTCCCTGAATCGACCTCGGCGTCCCAGGCACTGGAGCTTGCCGCACAGCGCATCGCTGACGAGCTGAACGCAGAGGAGATGGAGGCCGTCCTCACAGCGTCTGTCGGGGGCTCGGTGCCTTCGCAGATCGATCGGCGCCTGCTGGTGGCTGCCAGCCAGGCGCTGGGAGCTGAGCTCACCCCCCAACAGAAGCGACACATTCGTTCAGTATTCCTCGACCGATGCCGGCGAGCGATGGACTAGGCGCTGTGCCGGACTAGGCGCTGTGCTGGGCTTACGCCGCCCGCTCTGGCCTGGAGGGCTCAGGAGCTGAGCAGCTGATGGAGCACCCGCAGCACCTCGTCGATGTCGGCGGCGGTGGTGTCCTCCCCCAGGCTGAAGCGCACGCTGTGGGTCGCGGCTTCGGTGCGGCCCATCGCGAGCAGCACAGGGCTTGGCTCAAGTGAGCCGGCGCTGCACGCGCTGCCGGCGGAGGCCTGGATCCCAGCGAGGTCGAGCGCCGCCACCAGCTCATCGCCGCGCCACGCCGGGAAATGGAGGTTCGTGAGGTGGGGCGCACGGGGCGCTGACCCGTTCGGTGTGGCCAGCGCCTGGACGCCGCGCTCCAGCGCGTCACGGAGCGACCCAACCCCCAAAATCCCCCGCTCTAACGCCGATAATCGCGTCAAGGCGGCCCCGAACCCGGCCGCCGCCACCGCATCCTGCGTCCCTGGTCTGAGGCCTCGCTCTTGGGCTCCCCCGAGCAAGACCGGCTTCGGCACTGGCACCACACCACCGCGAGCCCTGAGCGCCAGCGCGCCGATCCCCTTGGGGCCCCGGATTTTGTGGGCGGCGACGGTGATGGCGTCCGCCACCTGGAGCGGCGCCAGCGACACCTTACCGAGCGCCTGCACCGCGTCCGAGTGCAGCTTGAGGCCCAGCGCGCGCGCCTCCTCTGCGGCGGCCTCGAGCGGTTGGATCACCCCCGTCTCGTGGTTCACGGCCATCAGGCTGAGCCAGCTGCCCTCCGGCAGCGCGCGGCACTGTTCGGCGATCGCCGCCACCTCCAGCTGACCATCCGGACGCACCGGGAGCCACACCACGGGGCGCCCCTTGGCCTCCATGTATTCAGCTACCCTGACCACTGAGGGGTGCTCCATCCGGCTCAGCGCCAGGCCAGGCGCCGAGCGCAGCAGGAGGTTGTTCGCCTCCGTGCCGCCGCCCGTCAGCACCACGTCGCGTGGGGAGAGCTCGAGCAGCTGGGCCAGCGCCTCGCGGGTGTCCTCCAGCGCGCGCCGCGCCTCACGGCCCACCGCGTGGACACTCGAGGGGTTACCCCAAGCGCGCTCCTGTGCGCGATGCATCGCTTGGAGCACCTCCGGCGCGGGCGGGGTGGTGGCGTTCCAATCGAGGTAAATGGCGCGGCTCACGGGGCGCTCCCGTCGCGAGCCACGAGACAGTCACGTAAGCTGACCATCCAGTGAACCACGATGCAGTCATAGAACCTGACCATGCGGCTCACGGGGCGCGTCACGCGTCGGTGCGCGGC
>CAYQAC010000083.1:2525-3647 GCA_964415255.1 uncultured Polyangiaceae bacterium
GCTCCGGCCAAGTGAGGTAGAAGGCGGAGCCCCCGAAGGCCACGCCCCCGATGCGGACCGTGGGCGGCGACTCCACGCGCACCTCACCGCCGTGCCCGGTGATGATGCCGCGCACGATGGACAGCCCCACGCCCGTCCCACCGAATTGCCGCGTGGGAGAGCCGTCTGCCTGAAAAAATGGCTCAAAAAGCCGCGCGCTGAGCGCCTCCGGCACGCCGCCACCGGTGTCCGCCACGCACAGCTCGAAGCGCGCCCCCTCAAGCCCCCTCACTCGCACCCCGATGTGGCCGCCCTGGGGCGTGAACTTCACCGCGTTGTCCAGCAGCTGGCCCACCGCGCGCCCGAGCCGCTCTGGATCGCCGTAGCCCAGCTGTTTTGAGCTCGGCAGCTCCAGCACCAGGGTCTGATTGGCTGCCTCAATCGCGGCCTGATAGCGGCCGATCACGGCGCGCGCCAGCGCCGCGAGATCGTACTCCCGTTGACTGAAGCGGAGCCGCCCCGTCTCGATCCCAGTGACGTCGAGCAGGTTGTCGATCATGGCGCGCAGGCGGCCGACGCAGTCGTCGATGGTGCGCAGCGCCTTGCCCTGGGGCTCGGTGAGGGGCCCGAGCTCGAGGTCTCGCAGCATGCGGACGTAGCCGACGATCGGCGTCATGGGGGTGGCCAGCTCGTGGGAGATGTTGCGGTAGAACTCCTTCCGCGCGCGATCGAGCTCCACCATCTTGAGGTTGGCGCGCGACAGCTCTGCGACCTTCTCCTCCAGGTGCGTGACGATGCGCTGGCTCTCTTTGCGCAGGTGCTCGCCGCTCACCTCCGGCGCACCCACCTCGCGGTGCCCCCCAAGGAAGCCCGCCACCGTACGCGCGAAGCTGCGCGCGTCGATCGGCTTCTGCAGGAAGCCCGTCGCCCCCACCGCGAGGCTGGTGTCGCGGTTGCCCTCGGCGGTGATCGCCACGATGGGCGTGTGCTTCAAATGCTCCTCCGCGCGCAGCCGGAGCGTCACCTCGTAGCCGTCCATCCCCGGGATGGCGATGTCCACCAAGATCAAGTCGGGGCGCGTCTCGCGCGCCATGCGGATCCCCTCGAGGCCATCCTCCGCCTCGATCACCTCCTCGCGATGAA
>CAYQAC010000083.1:3657-22395 GCA_964415255.1 uncultured Polyangiaceae bacterium
GCGGCGACGAGCAGCTTCCTCACCAAGAGCCGGTTCGCGGGCTCATCCTCAATGTGCAAGATCTTCGGCACGCTCCAGCTGAGCGTCGCACATTTCGCCTGCGAATGAACCCTAGAGGCCCACGGGTTTTTGGGGGTTGGGCCCAGTCGCTCCCGCGGGAGCACCTGCGCACGCCGCACGAAGGCTCCTGGAGAGGCCGTCACGCCACGCGCTGGATCTGCGGCGCGTTGTGCTAAAAGCGCGAGCCGCGCCGCCACCAGGCGGGCGCGATGACTCACCATGACTGAACCGTCCTCCGGCGCTCTCAGCGCGCTCGCCAGCCTCGCGGCGCTCACCCTGCTCTCCCTCGGCTGCGCCGACCTCACCGCGCCGCAAATCGATACGCAGCGCGGCGCAGCCCAGCCGGCTCAAGCTCAGGCGGCGCAGCCGGCGCCCCCAAATCCGCAGGCCCTTGAGCCTGAGGGTGAGAGCATCGAGGCCTCACACATCCTCGTGGGCTACGCCGGCGCGCCGCGCTCCAGCGCGACCCGCACCAAGGCCGAGGCAGAGGCTGAAGCGGCGCGCCTCGTGGGCCTCGCCCGCGCGCCGGGCGCCGATTTCGCCGCGCTCGCCAAGGAGCATTCAGAAGATCCCGGCTCTGGGCCGCGCGGTGGCGCGCTCGGCGCCTTCACCCGCGACCGCATGGTCAAGCCGTTCTCCGATGCAGCCTTCGCCCTCGACCCAGGTCAGGTGAGCGGCGTCGTGGAATCACAGTTTGGCTACCACGTCATCCTGCGCACCAAGTGACCCACCCAGGCCCAAGCGAACCCGAGGCGGAAGGCGCCGAGGGGGGGACCGCCGCTGAAACAGCGGGAGGCAGTTTGACGCAAGACGCTGAGGCGCGAGGCGCTGAAGGCGCTGAACGCAGCGCTGAAGACGTTGAGGCGCCGGAGCCCACGAGTGCGCCCCAAGACAGCCCGACTGACAATAGCGCACCCAAAGACAGCCCGCCCAAAAGCGCTGAGGCGCAAGGCGCTGAGCCCGCTGCGCCGCCGCTCGCGGCGCGCGTCGCTTACCCGCTCGCGATATTGTCAGGGTTCCTGTATTTCTTGGCCTTCCCCGGGGTCGATCTGTGGCCGCTCGCGGCGGTCGCCTGGGTGCCGCTCATCGTCGCCATGGAGGGGCAGACGCCGCGTCGCGCGATGGGGCTCGGCTGGGCCGCCGGCTTCACGATGACGATGACCGGCTTCTACTGGCTGCTCGAGATGCTGCAGACATTCAGCGGCTTCGGCGTCGGGCTGTGCCTGCTGTTCATGAGCATTTTGTGCGCCTACCAGGGCGGCCGCATCGCGCTGATGGGCTGGCTGTATGGGCGCGCGCGCGCGCGCGGGTGGCTGGCGGGGGGCGCCTTCGCGGCGGCCTTCGTGGCCAGCGAGCTGCTCTTCCCGCTGCTCTTCCCCTGGTACTACGCCGCCACGGTGCACCAGCTCCCAGCGCTACTCCAGGTGGCGGAGCTGGGCAGCCCGATCGGCGTGGGGCTCACCCTGGTGGCGCTCAACTGGGCCATCGCGAGCCTCATCATCGCGCGTCGTCAGGGGCGCGCTGAAGCGTGGCGCACCCTGGCGCTGCTCGCCGCGGTGCCGCTCATCAGCGCCGCCTATGGCGCCGTGCGGATCCACCAGGTGGACGCGGCGGTCGCCGCCGCGCAAAAGGCGAAGGTGGGCGTGGTGCAGGGCAACATGAGCCTGATGGGCAAGCGCTCGGACCGTGAAGAGGGCCTGCGCCGGCACCTCAGGCTGAGCCAAGATTTAGTGCGGCGCGAGGGCCCATTGGATCTCGTGGTGTGGCCAGAGACGGCCGTGGTGGGCGCGCTCGACGAGTCCACCGCGAACCTCCACTACCAGCTGCGGGTCACGCCCTACATCGGCGCGCCCGCCGTGTTCGGCGGCGTGCTGGTGCGGCAGGTGGAGGACGCGCGTGGCTACGTGCTGTTCAACTCGGCGCTCGTCAGTGGAGCTGATGGTAAGGTGGTCGGTCGTTACGACAAGCACTACCTGCTCGCCTTCGGCGAGTACCTCCCGTTCGGGGAGACGTTCCCGAGCCTCTACGAGATCTCGCGCAACTCCGGCCGCTTCACCCCCGGCACGGAGGCTAAGCCCATCCCCTTCGGGGACCGCCACTTGGCCGTCTTCATCTGCTACGAGGACATCATCCCCTCCTTCGTGAACTCCATCATGCGCGAGGGCGAGGCGGACCTGCTCGTCAACATCACCAACGACGCCTGGTTCGGCGACACCACCGAGCCGTGGATCCACCTGGCGCTGAGCAAGCTGCGCGCCATCGAGCAGCGGCGCTTCTTCGTGCGCAGCACCAACAGCGGGGTGAGCGCCGTCATGGATCCGGTGGGTCGCGTGGTGGGTCACACCGGCACGTTCCAAGAGGACACGCTCGCGGCGGAGGTGGCTTGGCTCCAGGGGGGCACGCCTTACCGCGTGTATGGAGATGCGCCATGGTATCTCATCAGCCTGCTGAGCCTGGGCTTCGCCTTCATCCCCCGCTCACGCCTCCTCAAGCGCCGCCAAGCGGCTTGAGGCTGACGCAGCTCCTCAAGGATCAGGTAGCGGCTCGACCAAGCCACCGCTCGCCTGCAGCGAACGGGAGCAGCGAACGGGAGCAGCGAACGGGAGCAGCGAACGAATAGGACGCGCCCCCCGCGCGTCCTACCGGCCGCCAAGTTAAGACGAGGTCAGGAAACGAGCTTGTCGACGCCCCCCTAGCTAGGTCATGGTTGCGTTAGCGGGGGAAGTTCTCCTAGCGAGCAGGCGTAAGGCACCCCGCCCCCGAGTCCTCAGGGTTCGTCAACCATTCACCCCACCTCACTCACCTCGCCCCGGTTCAGGGTCCACCTCCAGTTCAGGGTCCACCTCCAGGCGAGGCAGGTATCTAGACAGTTTAGCGAATTGGGGGCGCCCCCCGCCCCGAAGCGCATCAAGGAGTAAGCATCATGAGCATCACTTGGAATAAGATCGCGGTCTTCGGCTTCGCGGCCACCCTCTTCGCCTCCGGCTGTGTCATCAACGGCGACGACGATCCAGACAGCAACGGCGGCCGCGGCGGCTCAAGCGGCTCGGGCGGCTCAAGCGGTTCGAGCGGCTCCGGTGGGACGGCCGGTACCGCTGGCTCAGGCGGCACCGCTGGCACCGCTGGCACGGCGGGCACCGCCGGTACGGCGGGCACCGCCGGTACGGCGGGCACTGGCGGCACGGCAGCGTACACGTGTGACCCCGACGAGGGCGAGCGCCCCACGCCCACCACCACCGGCAGCTGCAGCGTGTTTGACACCACGGATCCATGCGAGGCCTGCCTCGCGGCTAGCTGCTGCACCGAGTGGGAGAGCTGCTCCGCCCAGGGCCCTGGCGATCCGTGCGCCTACGGCAGCCCCTTCGTGGACGAGACGGGCGCCCCCTGGGGTGAGGCCGCCTGCATCTCCGCTGAGATCTGGGAGGCGACCAAGAACGGTCAGACGGTCGAGGAGGCTGAGGGTCCGGCCATCGCGAAGTGCACCACCCCAGCGTGTGGGATCATCAGCGTGGCGACCAACGACTTCTACGGCTGCATGCGGAACTCCTGTGAGGTCCAGTGCCTCGACGGCTCCGCCTCAGCCCCGTGATCGTCGGCTGATCGCTCAACAAAGCCTGCCAAGGCCGCCCGTTCTCTGGGCGGCCTTCGCGCTTTTTGTCTACGTGACTAACGAGCCGCGGGCGGCTCTCGCTACCGCATCGCGGCGGCTGTGTTACGGTTCCGCCGCCATGATCACCATCGGCTGCGCTGGTTTCGCTGTCCCCGCCACGCGGTACTTCAAAGAATACCTGTTCGTTGAGGTGCAGGAGACCCAGCTTCAAACGCCGGGCCCCGGCACCTTGCGTCGATGGCGCCGTGAGGCGCCTCCAGGCTTCGAGTTCGCTTTGCTGGGCCCCAAGCAGATTGGTCAGGAGGGCTTCCGGCTCGGGAAGGTGATCGAGAGCGCGCTCGATGGCCTCGAGCAGGTGGCTGAGGAGCTGGACGCGGCCACGGCGGTGTTCGTGGCGCCCCCAGAGTTCGCGGCCAACCGCGCGAACAAGGCCGCGCTCAAGGAGTTCTTGGTGTGGATGCAGGGCCGCCGCTTCCGCCGCGTGGTGTTCGAGCTGGGGGAAGGCTGGAAGCCAGAAGAGGCCGACGCCATCGCCGAGGAGACGGGCTCGCTCGCCGCGCGCGATCCGCTGCTGCAGGGCGCCTCGCGTCGGCCGGAGGCCTACTACCGGCTACCTGGGCCCGCCGGGTACAAGTCGCGCTACGAGGACCCCGCCATTGAGCGACTGGCGGAGGTCGCGCGCGAGGCGGTGCATGAGCACGCCACCTACGTGTTCGCCAATGTGGACACCTTCGCGGACGCCAAGCGCTTCAAGAAGCAGCTCGGGCTGTAGGCTCCCGGCGCCTGCGGCGACGCACGGCGCCTGGCGTCGCTACCAACCCCCCCAAAAAAACTCACGGCGGCCCATGCGTCAGCCAAGATGACTATTCAGTCCTGGGCACTGTTTAGTCAGGTGACAGCACCACCGGCAGGCCCAGGGCCAGCTCCGCCAAGGCCTCACCCGTCAGCTCCCCTAACTGACTGAGCGCGGCGTCGCGATCCAAGGCGAGCCCAGGGCGCGCGCCGAGAGCCACCCGGCGCACCACGTCAGGCCCAAGCTCCTGGCTTGGCTCCCCCGCGCTCTGGATGGCAGCGCTGGCCCGCAGCACCAGCTCCACCCCGCGCGCGGCTGGCCCGCCGGGCGCCGCCCCCACCGAAGAGGCCCGCTCGTCGAGCCGGAGCAGGCTCAGGCTAAGCTCCGCCTGGCTCGTCTCTGAGAGCGCGCCGTGGGCCATCAGCCGGCGCCGGGCGCCGCGCAGCGCGCCGCGCACGATGAGGGGCTCCGCCACCCACACGCGCCCCAAGCCCACGCCCAGGCCCCCGCCAGGAGCCCCCGCGAGGGGCGTGTATCCACAAGCGCTCAGCACCTGAAGTGGGGCCACCCCAGCGCACAGGAACCCCATGAATCCATGGAGCAACGCGCGCCGCCCCAGCGGGCGCGGTTTCACGGGAAACAACAGGCTATCCACAGCCGGACGAGCGTTCAGCGGCGCGGGCGTTCAGCGGCGCTTGGGTGATTGAATCCACATGGAGAAGGCGCGTGAGCGGCGCGGACAGCGCCATGAAACCACATGGAGAAGGGACCGCGCGGAGCCACGGCTTGGGGCTGGATCCGCGCGGCACCACGAGCCGCCACACCACGAGCCGCAACGCAACGAGCCGCTGCAGGAGCCGCCACATCCCACACCACGGCACCGCGCGCCGCGACGCCGCGAGCCGCCGTGCTGGTCTTGCGCCAGGCCATGCGCCGCTCACACGATCAGGTTGATGATTTTTCCTGGACGGTAAACAACTTGGCGGAGCGCGCGACCCGCCAGCGAGCGGACCACGGCTGGGTCCGCCAGCGCCGCTTGGGTGGCCTCGCTCTCGCTGGCGTCCTTCGCCAGCTGCACGCGGCCGCGCACCTTACCCAAGACTTGCACCGCCACCTCCACCACGTCGTCCTCGCACAGCGCCGGGTCGAAGCTGGGCCAAGCGGTGTCCGCCACGCTCGGCGCGTGCCCCAGGCCCTCCCACAGCTCCTCAGCCAGGTGCGGCGCGAACGGGCTCAAGATGAGCACCAGCGCCTCCAGCGCCTCCCGTGGAGGCTTGGGCAAGGAGGCCAGGTGGTTCGTGAGCATCATCATCGCGCTGACGGCGGTGTTCAGGTGCAGCGTGTCGATGTCCTCCCCCACCTTCTTGATGGTGCGGTGCACCCGCCGCGAGGTCTCCAAATCTGCAGGCTCCTCGCTCACCCCGCGCTGCGAGAGCTGGTGCACGCGGTCGAGCCAGCGCCGCACGCCGAGCAAGCCGCTCGTCTGCCACGGCTTCACCTGCTCAAGCGGCCCCATGAACATCTCGTAGGCGCGCAGCGCGTCTGCGCCGTGCTCCTCCACCACCTCGTCAGGGTTCACGACGTTCCCGCGGCTCTTCGCCATCTTCTCGGTGACGAGCATGAGCTCCACGTCGAGCGTCGGGTGCAGGTGCTTACCCCCCGAAGCGCGCACCTCCGCGGGTGTCACCCAGCGCTCCTCCACCGGCGCCCCCTGAAAGGTCAGCTCGCCGCTCTCAGCGTCCCGTGTGAGCTCCTGTGACAGCCCCGAGATGGGCCGCTCAATCTTCACGCCCCCGGCGCCCTCCTCGAGCGCCACGTAGTAGCGGTAGGCCTGCCCCAAGATCATGCCCTGGTGCACCAGCTTCTGGAACGGCTCCGCGTGCTTCACCACCCCGCAGTCGAACAGCACCTTGTGCCAGAAGCGGGCGTACAGGAGGTGCAGCACCGCGTGCTCCGCGCCGCCCATGTACAGATCCACCGGCATCCAGGCGTCGTAGGCCGCCTGACTGAATATTTCCTCCTGGTTATTCGGATCCAGGTAGCGGAGGTAATACCAGCAAGAGCCCGCCCACTGCGGCATGGTGTTGGTCTCACGGGCGTACCAACGCCCCTCACGCTGGAAGAAGCGCCACGCGAGCGCCTTGGCCAGCGGGCCTTGAGGGTCCCCCGGGTGGTAGTCCTCCAGCTCGGGCAGCGTGAGCGGCAGCTCCGCTTCATCGAGCGCGATCGGCTGCGAGTAGTCGATGGTGTAGGCCGCGCCCTCACGCGGGTCCCCCTCTGTTTCCACGGGGAAATAAATCGGGATCGGCTCGCCCCAGTAGCGCTGGCGGCTGAACACCCAATCGCGCAGCCGGTAGTTCACCTTGGCCTCCCCGAGGCCGCGCTCCACGAGCCAGGCGGTGATCTGCTTTTTCGCCTGCTCGGTGGGGAGGCCATCGAAGGCGCCTGAGCCCATGGCGACGCCGGGCTCGCTGAGCGCCTCCGTGAGCTCCCCCGCGTGGCCGGTGTCCACCACCTGCACGATTTCGAGCCCGAACGCCTGCGCGAACTCAAAATCGCGCTGATCGTGCGCCGGCACCGCCATGATGGCGCCGGTGCCGTAGGAGCCGAGCACGTAGTCCGCGGTGTAGATCGGCACGCGGCGATCGTTCACTGGGTTGATGGCGTAGGCGCCGGTAAAAACACCTGTCTTCTCCTTGCCGAGCGCCGTCCGCTCAAGATCGCTCTTGCGCGCCGCCACCTCGGCGTAGCGCGTCACCTCGGCGCGCTGCGCCTCGGTCGTGAGCTGCAGGGTGAGCGGGTGGTCAGGTGCGATGACGACGTAGGTGGCGCCGAACAGCGTGTCCGGCCGCGTGGTGTAGACGCGCAGCTCCGCCTCCTGATCCGCCACCCGGAACGTCGCCTCCGCGCCCTCACTCCGGCCGATCCAATCCACCTGCTTCTGTTTTGTCTCCGGCCAGTCGAGCCCCTCAAGATCAGCGGCCAGGCGCTCAGCGTAGGCTGTGATCTTGAGCTGCCACTGGCGCAGCGGCTGGCGCACCACCGGGTGCCCGCCGCGCTCGCTGCGGCCGTCAATCACCTCTTCATTCGCGAGCACGGTGCCGAGCGCTGGGCACCAGTTCACCGGCACCTCGCCTTGAAACGCCAGGCCACGCTTGAACAGCTGCAGGAAGATCCACTGTGTCCAGCGCACGTAGCCGGTGTCCGTGGTGTTCACCTCCCGCGACCAATCGTAGGCGAAGCCGAGCCGCTTCAGCTGCGCGCGGAAGTGGTCGATGTTCTTCCGCGTGGTCTCGCGCGGGTGGGTGCCGGTGTTGATGGCGTGCTGCTCCGCGGGGAGCCCGAAGGCGTCCCACCCCATCGGGTGCAGCACGTCGTAGCCCTGCATCCGCTTTTTCCGCGTGAAAATATCGGTCGCGGTGTAGCCCTCCGGGTGCCCCACGTGGAGCCCGTGACCCGAGGGGTAAGGGAACATGTCGAGCACGTAGAGCTTCGGGCGGCCTTCGCGGCGCACCGCGCGGAAGGTCTCGTGCTGCTCCCAGTACCCTTGCCAGCGCGCCTCGATGACGCGGTGATCATAAGCCATGCGCTGCCTCTACTTGCTAGCTCCCGAGGCGGCAATCTCCCTGCCTTAGCTACACGCGCGCACCAGAGCCTGAGCCTCGGTGGCGGCGTCGGTTCACCGAGCGCCCGGGGGTTTGGGGGTTGGGCACCTCACTTCATGGCGCTCCCCCGCCCACCGGTGCAGCTCACGGCGCCGGGGCGCGCCTGAGTCGCTCTGTGTGCCGCGCTCAGCGCGCCGCGCGCTCAGTGTGCTCAGCGCGCCGCGCGCTGGGCCCGCTGGATGCGCGCCGCTGCCTCGGCCAACTGCCGATCGAGCTTCTTGGTGAGCCGCGCGCGGCGCTTCTCGGTCGCGCGCGGCTCCTCCCCAGTGCCGGCCTCCACCTGACCCAGGGCGCGGAGTGGATCGCGCGCGTGGTGCTCGTACAGCTTCGCCAGCTCAAGCCGCACCGCTGGGTCGTCCACCTCGCGCGTGAGCGCCTCAAAATCGCACAGCGCGCGGGCGCGATCGCCGCGCGCCTTGGCCAGCCGGGCCGTGAGCTCGAGCCCTGGCGCCCCCGCGCCGCGGGCCAGCGCCCGCTCCGCCGCAGCCTGCGCCGCGGCCAGATTATTTCCACGCTGGAATGTACGCGCGGCGCCCACCAGATCGAGCGGGTGCAAGGCCTCGAGCGGCTCACCGTAGAGCCCCACCAAGGCCACCATGCTCGCGATGTCCCACAGGTTGTGCTGCACCACTTGGGTGAGCGCGCCCTCATCCCCGCTGCGGATGAAATG
The DNA here is from genome assembly GCA_964415255.1 of uncultured Polyangiaceae bacterium. Lineage (GTDB taxonomy): Bacteria > Myxococcota_A > Polyangia > Polyangiales > Polyangiaceae > JAHBVY01. Next base: position 12,456 of record CAYQAC010000083.1, read on the forward strand.
CGCGTAGCGCGCGGCGATCTCGGCGCCCTCCACGTCCCCTTCGCGGGTGAAGCCGAGCACCTCGCGCTCAAGCGCCTGGAGCCGGCAGCTCCCGAGGCGCGCGCGATGCAGGCGCCGCCCCACGTGCAAGAGGTCGAGGTGCGGGGGCGCCGCCGGTGGCGGCATCTGGTTCATGACGTAGCGATCGAGCAACAGCGGCCAATCGAAGGCCTTGCCGTTGAAGGAGACGAGCAAGGAGGCGTCCGCCACCCGCTCCCGCAAGTACCCGAGCGCCGCGGCCTCATCCGCGGGCTCGCGCACGAAGAGCTGCGTGAGGGTGAGCCCAGAAGCATCAAACCAGCCCATGCCGATCAAGAAGGCCACGGTGCCCGCGCCCACGCCGAGCCCCGTGGTCTCCGTGTCGAAGTAAAGCGCGCCCTCCGGCGCCGCCGCCGACAGCGAGGCGTCGAGCCCCAACAGCGCGAGCAGCTCCGGCGCCGCGGTGCGCGCGAGCTGCGCGGCGGCGCGCCCCACCGCGAAATCCACTGGTAAGTTGACCTGACGCAGCCACAGCCGGCCCTCCGGGCGCTCCACGGCGCTGAACGGGAGTGGTTCGTGTGACTGACTGACGGGCGCGCCCTCGGGCTCTGGCGCGCCCGGCCCACCCAGGGTCAGCTGCATCCGGCGCCTGAGCTCGGCCAGCGCATCCGAGGCCTCATGGCTTGGTGCCGTCCAACCCCCAAAAAATGAACCCGAGCCCTGCTCCCCCTCGGCCACTGGCTCGCCCCCGGCCGCGGCGCCTTCAGCCACTGATGCGCCTCCGGCTGTCCCCATGGCCTGACTGGGCGACGCTGGGGCGACCCCAGCTGCACCCGCGGCCTGACTGGGCGGCCCCAGGCGAGCCAGCTTGCGCTTCAAGTTCACTGAACATCCATACACTATCACACGCTAGAGGGCGATCCGTTTGCCGCAGCCTGGCCGCCGCCATCAGCGGGCATGGCCGACGTGCGCTGGCTGCCACTGGCGTGGTGAGCCAACCCTTGGAGCGCGGCGCGGCGCTGCCCCAGTGGGTGAAATGTCAGCGTAGTCCTGCTTCAGCGACTCGACGTGTAGCCTCCCGGGTGCCCCATACTCCCGCCGCGCGGCGCGCCGGGAGCGAGCTCAGCGAGATCATGGCAGACGGCGACTTCGCGCGAACCCTCCACCCAGCGGTCCGATGACGCAGGACAAGCCTCAGCCTGGCGCCGCGGCGCTCCCGCACGTGCCGGCGCTCGATGGCCTGCGCGGCGTGGCGCTCTTGGGCGTCCTCGCCTTCCACGCTGACGGGCTGCTGACCGGCGGCTACCTCGGGGTGGACCTGTTCTTTGTTTTGTCAGGCTACCTGATAACTGCGCTGCTGTTGGCGGAGCACGCGCGGAGCGGCCAGATTGACCTGCGTGGGTTTTGGGCGCGCCGGGCGCGGCGCCTGCTGCCGGCGGTGGTGGTCTTGATGCCCGCCGTGGCGCTCTACGCGCTCTTCTTCTCGCCCACGAGCGGCGTTGGGAGGTTGCGCTGGGACGCGCTCGCCACGCTCGCCTACGTCGCGAACTGGCGCGAGATCTTCGCTGATACAAGCTACTGGGATCTATTCCACACGCCCTCGCCGCTCCAACACACCTGGAGCCTTGCGATTGAAGAGCAGTTCTACTTACTTTGGCCGCTCATCGCCCGCTGGGCGCTCGCCTGGCGCGGCCCGCGAGGGCTCTTCATGGTGTCCGTGGTCCTGACGCTGCTGTCGATGGCCGCGCTCTGGCTTACGTTTCACCCTGACAACACCTCGCGCGCCTACTACGGCACCGACACACGCGCCGCGGGGCTGCTCGCGGGCGCGCTGCTAGCGATAGTCCTCACGCCTGAGCGCCTCGCCGCGCTGCGCGCGCGCCGCCGCACGCTCAACGCCGCCGCCCTCTTAGCCAGCTTGGGGCTCGCTTACGCTTGGGTGACCCTCGCCGGGCAAGATCCGCGGCTTTACCGCGGCGGGCTGTGGCTCACCGAGCTCGGCGTCCTCGTCATCCTCACCTCAGCGCGGCTCGGTGAGGCTACCTGGTTAGGTCGCCTGCTCGCCTGGTCCCCGCTCCGCTTCTTCGGCCGCATCAGCTACGGCGCCTACCTCTGGCACTGGCCCATCTTCCTGGTGGTGACGGCCGAGCGCGTGCCGCTCTCGGGCGCGCTCTTACAGCTGACGCGGCTCGGCCTGACGGTGCTCTTCGCCTGGCTCTCCCTCACGCTGATTGAAGAGCCCGTCAGGCGCCGGCGCTGGCCCCTGAGCCGCCCCATCCTGGCGGCTGTGGGCAGCGTGTGCGGCGCGGGCCTGCTCGTGGTGTCCGCCACCCACGCGCGCCCCTGGGTCGACGTCGCCCGCAGCGACGAGCCCGCCCTGATCTTGCCCCAGCAGCCCCCGCTCCACGTCACCATGCACGGCGACTCCACCGCCAACTCACTCGGTTGGTGCCTGCGCGGCCTGAACGCGCCGTGGCTCTCCGTTGATCTGCTGGGGCAAGACGGGCTCAACATCATGCACCACGCGGGCCCCGCCTGGCCGAGCGAGCCCACCGGCGAGCGCGTGATCGTGCTCGGCGGCGCATTTCTCTACGGAATCACGGTCGATGACAAGTGGACCTATGCCTGCGAGCCAGCCTGGCACGAGGCCTTCGAGTCCAAGGTGAGCGGCTGGCTCGTCCAGGCCAACCCGAGCAGCGGGCGACTGTGGCTCGCGACCCTCCCCTACCCGCTCGGCCGCTACGACGACGAAGGCCACCGCAACCGGGTCGACTGCATCAACGACTCCATCCGCGATCTTGTCCGCGAGCGCGAGGGCCTGCGCCTGCTCGATCTGCACGCCCTGCTATGCCCTCAGGGCACCTGCGCGCGCACCTTTGAGGACCGCACCATCCGCCCCGACGGCGTGCACTACGAGATCCGCGCGGCGCGTGGCCTCTCGCTCGCCCTCGTGGAGGCGCTGCGAGCCGAACCCACCCCAGCGAGCCCTACGGTCAGGTAACCTCACTCATCCTTTGGGGAAGCAGGAGGGGCTGGGTCGTTTCGACCTCCGGCTCATCGTCAGGGTACCTCACTCATCCTTCGGGAAGCAGAACAGGCTCGCCATGCCGCCAGGCGTTCCTGCGCAGCTACACTGACCTGTTGCCGTCTCGCCGCAGAGCTGGGCCGCGCGCGGGCTCTCCGAGCGGCACTCCATCCCATCTGGGCATTCGCCCGACTCGCTGCAGGCAGGTCGTACGCAGCAGTGCTCGTCCCACGCGCTCTGGCCGCCGCACTGCCACATGGCCCGAATCGTTTCGTCGTCGCAGGTGGCTGCGATCGGCGCGACTCGGTCCTGGGCCGGGCACTCGGCGGTGAAGCACGGCACCGGCACTGACTCGTGAGGGTTCGCGGGGTCGCACAGCGCCCACCCCACGGCGGGCTGGTTCTGATGACGCTGCATCAGCCAGAACTGCTTATCGTCAGCCAATCGTCTAAAACACCGAAACCCCTCGAAGCCAAGACGCTCCTCCCCAACGCACAACTCGACCGACTCACGCTGCCCCGTCTCCACGCAGGTGCCGTCCGCGTTCGCGGGCACAGCCTGGAGCGTGGTGAGTGTCATGCCCGCAGGGCAGTCCCCTTCGCTGTCCGCTTCCCCGCAAGCCGCCGCGGTGAGCCCGCTCAAGACCAGCGAGCTCCCGAGCAGGAGCGCCCTCACCAGCAAACCACACCGTGAAACGCGCGGCTCGATTCCGACCCATGACCGCATCAGGCACTCCCTCTGTCTCGTCCTATCACGGAACCAGCGAAGCAGCCTTCGTGCCAGCGTGGCGACGAACGGAACCCGCCGTGAATTACGGCAAATCTTGTTCGGCTGGCACACGGTGGCGCACACCGGGAGCGCGCCAGCGAGCCGCCAACTCAACCTGACACAGCCGACCCGAGGTGCCCGACGAGCACCGCCAGCCCTCATGCAGTCGTCCGTCAGCCGCCGTGACACCCAGCGGGCGCTTCGCACGCACCCCCATCGCGCCGCCGCACCGCCGCCGGCTATAACCTCCCCATGACGCACGTCTTCGGGCTCACGGGGGGGATTGGTACGGGGAAGAGCACCGTCGGGCGGCACTTCGCGGCGCGGGGGGTGCCGCTGGTGGACGCTGATCAGTTGGCGCGTGAGGTGGTGGCCAAGGGCACGCCGGGGCTCAGCGCCATCGCCAGTGAGTTCGGCGACTGGGTGCTCACCGCGGAGGGCGAGCTCGATCGCGAGGCGGTGGCCGCGCACGTGTTCGCGCACCCGGAGGCGCGCGCGCGACTGAACCAGCTCACTCACCCGCTGGTGCGCGCGCTGTCGGTCCAGCGCGTGCAGGAGTTCGCGAGCCTGGGTCATCCGCTGGTTTGCTACGACGTGCCGCTCTTGTTCGAATCGGGGCTAGCGGACGTGCTGCGTCCGATCGTGGTGGTCAGCGCGCCGCTCGAGGTGCAGCTCAGCCGCGCCATGGCGCGCGACGGCACGTCGCGCGAGGCCGTGCTGGCGCGCATCGAGAGCCAGCTGCCGCTCGCTGATAAGGTCAATCAAGCTGACTTTATCGTTGACAACTCAGGGGAGCTGACTGAAACGCTCCGCCGAGCCGACCAGGTGCTGGCGGCGCTGTGTGAGCGGCTCGGGGTGGACGAGGGGCGCTACCCAACCCCCCGATCCCCCTGATTTAAGTGGGGATTTGGGGGTTTGAACGTCCGCCTCCCGGCTTAGCTCCGCGCTTGCTCAATGGCGAGCGCCGCCGTGAGCGTGTTCTGCATCAGCATCGCGATGGTCATCGGCCCCACGCCGCCCGGCACCGGCGTGATGGCGCCCGCCACCGGCTCCACCTCGGCGTAGTCCACGTCCCCGCACAGCTTGCCCTGCTCGTCGCGGTTCATCCCCACGTCGATCACCACGGCGCCGGGCTTCACCCAGCTCGCCTTCACGAGCTTCGCGCGGCCCACCGCCGCCACCAGGATGTCTGCCTCACGGCACAGCTCCGGGAGGTCCTTCGTACGTGAGTGCGCCACGGTGACGGTCGCGTGCTCTCGAAGCAAGAGCGCCGCCATCGGCTTACCCACGATGTTCGAGCGCCCGAGCACCACCGCGCGCTTCCCCGTGAGCTCCACCCGCGCCTCCTTGATGAGGCGGATGCAGCCGCTCGGGGTGCACGGGACGAGGCCTGGCAGGCCCGACCACAGCGCACCAATATTTTCCACGTGGAAACCATCCACGTCCTTGCGTGGGTCGATGGCCTCGAGGATGGGCGCCTCATCCACGCCGCGCGGCAGCGGGAGCTGCACCAAGATGCCGTCCACCGCCCGGCGCTCATTGAGGGCGAGCACCGTGTCGAGCACCTCGCTCGTGCTCACCTCCTTCGGCAAGCGCAGCACCTCCCCCTCGAAGCCGCACTCCTTCGCCGCCGCCTCTTTGTTGCGGACGTAGACCGCTGAGGCTGGGTCGTCCCCCGCCAGCACCACGCTGAGCCCCGGGGCGCGACCGAAGCGCTCGCGGAAGCGCGCTGCCTCCTGGGCGACCTCGCGCCGCACCGCCTCCGCCACCTTCTTGCCATCGATGCGCTGAGCCATGGGCGGGCTGCTACACCCGCCCCCCCGCGGGGTCAACCGCGCGCACAGCGGACCGCAGCGCACCGCACGGCCGGGCGGGTTTGAAACCCGCCCCTACCGGCGCATCGAGCAGCGCACCACCCGCCCCTAGCGGCGCATTGAGCAGTACACCACACGCCCCTGCCTAGCGGAGGAACTCACACTGCAGGGTCACGCTGTTGCACGCCGAGTCGGGCGCGACGAACGGGCAGATGTCACCGAAGTAGTTGGTGCAGGGGAAGCCGCAGGCCCAGGAGGTGTGCGTGTAGCAGATCTGATCCGCGGGGCAGTCGGCGTTGGAGGCGCAGCCGCAGTTGAAGTCATCGGGGATGCCGTTGCCGTTCTCGTCGCGGCCATCGCAGCACTCGGTGACGTAGTAGTCGCTCGCGCTGCAGTCCGGATCCGCGCAGTCGGCCACGCCGTCGCAGTCGTTGTCGAGGCCGTCCGTGCAGGCCGCTACCCCAAACTCGGCGGTGGGCGGCCGGCCGCTGTTGCAGTTGAAGCAGTGCGGCGCGTTCACGCAGTCAGGATCCGCGCAGTCCACGTAGCGGTCACCGTCGTTGTCGATGCCGTCATTGCAGATCTCCGGCGGGTTCGGCTCAATCTCCACGTTGAGCACGAAGGGCCCCTCGTTCGGGCCGCCCATCGGATCCACCGTGTAGCCGTCCACGAACACGTAGTAGGTGCCGGGGTACAAGATGTGGAAGTCGAGCCGCGCGGACCACGCCACGCCGCCGCTGTCATCATCGCAGCCGAACTCACGGCCGCCATTGCACGAGCCCTGGCGCACGTAGAGCACCGAGTCGAAGCTGGTGCCGATGGTGTCGAGGTGCACCCGCGAGGCGGTGTCGAGCACGAAGTAGAACACCGCCTCCCCCGCGTCGCCGCCGCAGGTGCCGCGCGTGCGCCCGATGTTACCTGTGGTGTCGCCGGGGTATTGGCCGGTGCCGGGGATGAAGCGCGGCGATAGGCAGTTTGACTGCTTGATGACGCAGGTGGGGTTGGAGGCGCAGTCAGGGTCGTCGCAGTCGATCAGGGTGTCGTTGTCATCGTCGAGGCCGTTGTTGCAGATCTCGGCGGTGGGGGCGCAGCTCGGGTGGAAGAAGCAGGAGTCGTCTGCGCAGTCGATGCGACCATCGCAGTCATTATCCACGCCATCATCACAGATCTCCGGGCGGCAGCTTGAGCACGCTGGGCTCGCCACGCAGTCCAAATCAGCGCAGTCCACTAGACCATCGCAGTCATTGTCCACGCCGTCGTTGCAGATCTCTGGCCTGCCCGGCGGCACGCAGGTGCACGCCGCCGTCCCAACGCACTCGCTGTCGGCGCAGTCGATCAGGCCATCGCAGTCGTTGTCGATGCCGTCATCGCAGCGCTCGCGCTGGTTCCTGCAAATGCACTCATCGGTGCCCATGCAGTCGAAGTCATCACAGTCGATGCGCCCGTCGCAGTCGTCGTCGAAGCCGTTGCCGCACAGCCCCGCCTCGCTCGTGGCGCAGCCGCAAGCCGGCGTGCCGGCGCAGCTCGCGTCGAAGCAGTCCACACGGCCGTCGCAGTTGTCATCCACGCCGTTGTCGCAGATTTCTCCGGCTGGGTTCGGCACACAGCCGCAGCTTGGCACCCCGAAGCACGCTGGGTCGAAGCAGTCAGTGACCCCGTTGCAGTCGTTGTCGTCACCGTCGAAGCAGTTCTCACGCTGACCGGGGTTGGTGTTGGGGTTCAGGTCATTGCAGTCGGTGCCGCCGCAGCTCGCCGCCGGGTAGCCATCCCCATCGTCGTCCCGGAGCGAGTGCTGGCAAACCCCATTCATGCACCGATCGGTCGTGCAAGGGTCCCCATCTTCACACTCTGTATCCACACGGCAAAACTCGACGCCGCCGGTGCCGCCGCCCGCCATGCCGCCGATGCCCGCCACCCCAGCATTGCCCCCGGAGGCCGCGGAGCCGCCCGAGGCCGCTGAGCCCCCGAAGCCGCCGCTCCCGCCGCTCCCCGGCGGCTCAAATTCGAGCGACGAGCGACTGCAGCTCACCCCCACCACCAGCGCCCCAACGGACAACCAACCCAAGCCACGCGCGAACATGGCCACACCATAGCCGCTTCACTCGCCCGGTTCAGCGTTCAAATACTGACGCGAGCACCCCCCCCGGTGGTGATGAGCTGCCGCCCCAGCCACCCAGCTAGCCCGCGCTGAACACCCACCTGCCGCACGTCACCTGTGCCCTGGCGTCGCACCCAAGTGACCGCTGGCCCATGGGCCTGATCACATCGCCACGTCGAGCACCGTGACCGCGCCCTCGGCCACGCGCAGCTCCACCGACACCACCTGCGCGCCATCGTCCAAGGTGATGGGCACCAGCATCCCTGGGTAGGCGCGCGCCGCGAGGTTCACCAAGGCGACGTACCCACGCACCGAGGTGGCCTCCAGGTTGGCGCTCAGGCTGGGGCCGTCGTCGTAGAGCACCAGCTCCGCCCCGGCGGACTGCCGCACGCTGACCCCGGCCTTGGGGCTCTGTGTCTCTGCGTCCACCACGTGGAGCAGCACCTGCCCATGGGTGACAAGCGGCATGGTGATGGTTTGAGCGCTCGCGACCCAGAGGTCGAGGGTTGAGCCGCGCACCAGCAGCAGCGTCTGGTCCGTTAGTTGACTGACGTCCATCGGCTGGAGGGTGGGCAAGAGATCCGGCGCGCCGAGCGCCTGCACCCCCACCCAACCGGGCTCCAGCGTCACCCCCGTGACCTCGAAGCGCCCCTCCCCGTCAGTGGTCGCCTCCACGAAGCTGCTGTCCGGCCCCTCCGCGGTGACGCGCGCCAGCCCCTCAAACGCCATGGTCGCGGTCAGCATGTCATTCAGTATGGCAACCTGACCTGTGAGCGTCCCCAGCCCGGCATCGCCGCTGGTGCCGCCTCCGGTCCCACCGCCACCCCCGTTGCCTCCCCCTCGGCCCACACAGGCGCCGACGCACCCGGCGCCGATCCCCGGCGGGCGCTCGCGATCTTGACCGCAGCCAGCCAGCGCCAGGCCCCCCAAGAGCGCCCACAAGCCGCGGGCGCTGAGCCCCGTGAACGCCGAGCGCGAGAACCCGAGACTCCAGCTCGTCATAGGAGCGAAGCCTACGACGCCGAGCCCACCTAGGCCAACCGCGCGACGCGCGCGCGATGCGCCCACACCGCCGCACCCACCAGCACCACGCCAATCAACTGTGAGGTGCTGAGCCCGAGCAGCCCGCCACGATCGTCATCGCGCAGAAATTCCAGCAGGAAACGCAGCACGGCGTAGCCCGCCACGAAGCCGAGGAACACCTGCCCGTCGTAGCGCTTCCTACCGTGGAGCCAGAGCAGCAGCACCGCCGCCAAGATCAGCGACCCCACCGACTCATAGATCTGGGTGGGGTGCACCGCGAGCGACGGTGCGAACGGGCTCTCAAGCAGCCCCGCCTTCCACTGCTGCTCGCTGGCCGGCGAGTGCGAAGGGAACACCAAACCGAGCGGGCCGCTGGTCTGCACCCCGAAGCAGCACCCCGCGAGCAAGCACCCGAGCCGCCCGAAGGTGAGCCCCACGGGCACCACCAGGCCCGCCATGTCCGCCGCGCGCCAGAACTTGAAGCGATCGCTCTTGAGCAGCCAACGCGCGACCAGCGCCGCCCCGATGAAGCCACCGTAGTAAGTCAGCCCCCCGCGATAAAACTCCGCCCAGGCCCAGCAGTTCGACTCCGTGGGCCGACACACCCCCGCCGCCGCGTCCCACGCGGAGGCCTCAAGCGCGCCGCACTCCGCCTGCGTGATGCGCCAGGCCACCTGCGACGGATCGGTGCAAAGGTGCACGTAATCCCAGAAGTAACCGTCCGCGATCACGTGGAGCAGGCGCCCCCCGGCAACCCCCGCCAGCAGCATGGCCAGGCCCAGGTTGATGATCACGTCAGGATCTTGACCTATCCGCTTGGCCCACAGCGCGCCCAGCGCCGTCGCGAAGATGAAGCCCGCGACGAGCAGCAGGAAATAGCTCGGGACCGGCACCGCCAGCCCGGTGCCTTCAAACAGCGTGAAGAGGCGACCTTGCACGGCTCACCCCTTGGGGGCGTCGTCCGCCGTCTCAGCGGCGCTCGAAAGGGAGGCCTCAGCGTCCACGCTCTGGGAGCTCGGGGCCTCGGCGTCGGCTGCGGCGCTTGGGTCCCCCGGCGCGTCCTCTAGATCGTTCGCTGTTTTTTGGGGGGGTTGGGGAGCCGCCGTGGCGTCCCCTGCTTCAGCCCCAGGCGCTTCGGTCACCTGGCTGGCGGCCAGCTCCAAACCGGCAGCCTCACTGACGGCCTCGGGAGCC
>CAYQAC010000084.1:0-20622 GCA_964415255.1 uncultured Polyangiaceae bacterium
CGTGCGCCGAGCGTCAGGCGCTGCGGCGTGGTGCTGAAGCCAGCGCCGTCCTCCAGGCACTGCTCCCCGACCACCAAGGAGCGATTGCAGGTGTAGCCCTGACGATTCACGGGGACGTCCACCGTGTACTCGATGAACGGGCGGAAGATGTCGAACACGCCCTCCACGCCGAGGCCGAGCTGTAAGGCGTCCGTACGGTTCACCTCGAGCCCGAAGCGCTCAATGCGGGAGATGGGGCGCCCACGGCGCGACTCCGTGTCGCCCACGATCTCCCCGGAGTTGTCGAAGTAGTAGCCGAGGTTCAGGTGCGCGCGCAGCGGGATGCGCTCCTCCTCCGCCGTGCGGTTGTGCAGATCCAACGTGGCGAGGCCGCGCAGCGCGAAACTGGTGCTGCCGCCATCTAAGCCCACGCCGCCGGTGCCATTGAGCAAGAACAGCTGCGCCTCACCGCCGAAGGAGAACAGCTGATCGTCCTCGTGTGGGGTAAAGAACTTGAGGCCGAGGTTGGTGTCCCCCATCACCTGGAGCAGCTCCGGCCGCCCTTGGTCGTTGGACGTGGCGTAGGAGGTGAGCGCCAGGTAGGCCTCGAAGAAGGGGAGGATGGTCGCGGAGAGTGAGAGGTTGACGCCCAGGCGGCTCACCTCGTCAGCGCCCGGAGCGCTGGCGCCAACGGGGGTTGGACAGGTGCGCTCACCACCTTTGCCACACAGGAAATCCGACCCAGAGTAGAAGCCCGTCAGGAACTGCATCCTGAAGGTGCCCGGCGCGGCGGAGCCCGCCTCCGCGACGCGAAACAGCCCGGTGGAGCCGGAGAGGGTGTTCGAGATCTTCAAGGACTCACGGCGCCAGGCGACAGGGTCGCTGGGGGCTGCGGGGCCACTGGCGGCGCCTGAGCCTTCAGCGCTCGCTTCGCCCCCGAAGCCAGAGAAGCTCCACTCGGCGCTCGCGCCTGCGCCAGCCTCAGCAGGCGGGGCCGCAGGGGCCTCGGCCGCGGGCGGCGCGGTTGGGTCCGTTGGGGGTACGGGATCACCCGTTTGAGCGACGACGCCGCTAGCCAGGGTGCTCAGGGCCAGGAAGGATGCGAAACCAGCTCTCGTTCTCATGTCGTCCTCACACGGAGCGCGGCCAAAAATGCGACTCCGGGGCGGGTTCTATCACCTTACTTCGCGCGACCGAAGCTCTCGCGTGAAGATGCGAGCGTTTTGACGCAGTGAGGCGCGGCTGCGTGCCTCAGCGTGCTGGGGTGTTCGGGGGGGCTGACATCGGGGTGCTTTGGGCGGTGCTGGGTGTTCGGGCTCGGGGGTTGGGGGTTGGCTAGCGCTCGCCGGCACCGGGTGGCGCTCGCGGTAGGGACGTTTGGCGCTGGCGGCTCGGCGCCTGCTAGGTGGCCCGCGGCGCCCTAAAGGGGGATGAAGGCAAGCAGCGACGGGTCGTCTGGCGGCGAACGGATGGCCGCTCTAGGCTGGGCCCTCGTGGCTGCGCCGATGATTCAAGTGGAGGGACTCTCGAAGACCTTCGTGCAGGGCTTCTGGATGCGGCGCGTGGAGGCGGTGCGCGGGGTCACCTTCAGTGTGGACGCCGGGAGCGTGTTCGGCTTCTTGGGCCCGAACGGCGCCGGGAAGACGACCACCATCAAGATGCTGACCGGCCTCATCACCCCGACGCGGGGGCGCGCGGAGCTGCTCGGTGCGCCGATCGGCGATCCGCGGGTGCTGCGGCGGGTGGGTTTCCTCCCGGAAAATCCTTATGTGTACCCCTACCTCACGCCGCGTGAGTTCGTGGAGATGTGCGGGCAGCTGTCGGGGCTGCGCGGGGCTGTGTGTCGGGACAGGGCGCGGCGGAGCCTTGAGCGGACGGGGGTTTGGTACGCCGCGGACCGCCAGGTGAGGCGCCTCAGCAAGGGGATGCTGCAGCGGACGGGCCTGGCGGCGGCGCTGGTGGCGGACCCTGAGCTCTTGATCTTGGACGAGCCGATGAGCGGGCTCGACCCCGTGGGGCGCCGTGAGGTGAAGGAGCTCATCTTGGAGGAGCGTCAGGCGGGGCGCACCATCTTCTTCTCGACGCACATCTTGGCGGACGTGGAGGCCCTGTGTGACCGCGTGGCGATCTTGCGCTCGGGGGCGGTGGTGGTGTCAGGTGCCCTGAGTGAGCTGCTCCGCACGGAAGCGCAGTCGACCGAGGTGGTGCTGGGGCAGGTGGGCGGTACGCTGGCGGGCGCGCTTGAAGCCGCCGGCCTGGGCCTAGCCTGGGCGGGGGACCGCGCCCGCGTGGAGGTGCCCGGCGACCAGGTGGAGGAGGTGCTGCGCCAGGCCCTCGCGGCGGGCGCCCAGGTGGTCTCCGTGTCGCCCCATCACACCACCTTGGAAGACTTGTTCGTTCGTGAGGCGATCCAAGGGGAGGCGTGAAGCGCGCACCATCGCGGTGCCGTCCAACCCCCAAACCCCCCGAAAGGAACTGAACGTCAGCTGCCCGAATGAGATGGGAGGCCGCGTTCGTCAGCTATCCTGATTGGTGTTAGGACGCGCCGTTCGTCAGCTACCCTGATTGATGCTGGCCCACCGCCGGGAGGCGCGCGCCGGCCGCTCTCGCCTGCTCGGGCGCCGGAACAGCATCAAGGCGAAGCCCACGGAGGCGAAGCCCGGAACCAGCAGCACCACGAGCCCCCAGCTAAGCCCTAGCTCGCCCGTTGTCTCGTCGATCTCGAAGCAGCGAAACAGCGTGTTTGCGTCGGGGTTCGTGTAGTACGGCACGTGCGTCCCCTTGAGCTCCATGACGAGCTCGCGGAAGCGGGGGACGGACACGGTGTTGCCGAGCAGCACCCGCACGATGCGCCCGTGGTGCACGGCCACGATGAGCGACGGATGATCGAACTGCGTTGTGTCCGGGAGCTGGCGGTACCAGAAGCCGATGGCCTCGGTGAGCGCCGCGACCTCCTCGGGCGGAGCGACGCCGACGAGCCACTTGCCTGGCCGCTCTATCTTGAGCTCTCGCGCCAGCTCCCCGACCCGCTCCGCCGTGTCCTCTGGATCGAAGCTGATGCTGACGACGCGATAGTCCTCGCCGAGGCCACCCACGCGCTCGATGGCCGCGCTGAGTGAGCGCAGGAATGGGCTGCAGGTGCCGGTGCAGCGCTGATAGAACAGCGTCACGAGCACCGGCTTGTCGCCCCAGAGTGACGCCAGGTTGACCTGCTCGCCGCGTGGGAGCGTCAGCCGCGTGTCTGGGACCTCATTGAAGAGGTGCTGCGCCTCTTGGCGCGCGATCGACTCTTCGGCGCGCGCGGCGCCGGCGTTCGCCCCGAGCGCAGAGAGCAGCGCGATGAGGACGAGCCACTTAGGCATCGCGCGCCTTCAGCCACCTTTGACCTACCTCGCGGAGGTAGAGCAAGAGCCCGATGAGGAACAGCGCGATGAAGCCGAGCGCGATGCCCGACATGAGGGCGCCGTGCGACAGCTCGGTTGGGTAGACCGAGAAGCGCCTCGGCACGCCGGTGGCCCCTGACAGGTAGAACATGAGCAGGAAGCCGTAACCCCCGACCACCATCAGCCAGATGATGAGCCGCTGCAGGCCGCGGTTCTCCTCCATCTGCGCGCGCTCCTGGAGGTAGTGATAGAAGTAGCCAAGGACCATCAGCACGAGGCCCTCGACCATGTAGCTGTGGAAGTGCGCAGGCACCCACAGCGTGTTGTGCAGCGATGAGTTCACCGCGATGGTCGAGTCGATGACGGCGCCGATGCCGCCTACTCCCCAGCCAATGAGCCCAAGGAATAAGAGGGAGAAGCCAAGGTTCCACTTCACCGGCGCCCGATAGACGAGGATGACAGCCCCAAACACCGTCACCACCGCTGACGGGATGGAGCTCACGTAAGAGGCGACCTGACCTAAGTACTGAAACGAGGTCGGCTGCACGAAGTCCATGTAGAGGTGATGGAAGTAGGCGAGCAGCACGACGCCGAGCACCACGTTCCAGGCGATGGCGACCACCCGGTTGGCGTGCCAGGGGCGCCCCGTGTAGTGAGGGAAGACCTCATAGAGGACACCCACGGCGAGGTAGAGGCTCAGGTTGACGAGCAGGTGGCCGAAGAGGAAGGTCAGGTTCTTCATCAGGAGCGCGTCGTTGGTGATGCCTCCGAACATCTCGGCGAAGAACAGGACGACGACCGCGGCGCCCGAGATGAAGCAGGCGATGGCGGCGATGAGGCTCACCGTCGTGATGATGATGAGCGGCGGCACCTCCGGCGTCTTGGCGCCGCGGATGAGGTGCCAGCCGAGCGCCTGCGCGAGGGAGTAGCGCTTGGCGATGGCGCGCAGGATGTCGACGACCCAGATCGACCAGACGAGCGCGAGCACCGTCAGTGACACAAAGAACGTGACGGTGGCCCAGGTGGGCCAGGTGCCGCCGGTGATGGGCAGCGGATAGAGGAAGTACCAGCCGGCGGCGAAGCGCCCGAGGAAGACGCTGGCTAGCAGCAGCAGCACACCGATGAGCGTCCCCCAGAGGGCGAGCCGCGAGATCTTCTCGCTCGGCGTCACATAGCGTGTGATGACCCGCGTGGCGCACGCCATGGCGGCGACCCACCAGAGGCCCGCCATGCCGACGCCGTGCAGCGTCATCATGGGGTAGAACCAGCTCTGCGCCGAGACGAGCGTGTTCGCCTGGATGGCGCGCATGAACATGCCGACCAAAACGAGGACAGGGAACAGGACGAACAGGATCGCCATCCAGCCGAGCGTCGTCTTGTGGGCGAAGGGGCTCGGCTGAGCTGGGGCCTCCTCATAAGTTTCCATGGAGAAATCGCCGGATGAGGTCGCGGTGGTCATCGTGTTGACACCTTGTTGGCCTGAGCTGATCGAACGACGAACTCCGAGCGCATCACTTGGTGCGCGGCGCCGCAGTACTCAAGGCAGAGCACGTTGAAGTGCCCAGCCTCGGGGAAGTGCACGCGCAGTCGGTTGACATAGCCGGGCATCGCCTGCGCCTGTGCGAGGACGCTGCCGTCGTCTTGGTAGATGGCAAAGTCGTGCGTCACGTCGAGGCTGGTGACCCGGAACTCAACGAGCGCTCCGGCGTCGAGCTCAAGCGCCTCGATGGGCTTGACGCGCCCGAGGTCCTCCGTGCTGGTGATGGGCTCAGTGCTGTAGACGAAGCTGAACTGCTGGGCCGCGACGTAGATGAGCGCGTCAGGGGTCTGCTGGTTGTCGGGGTAGGGCGTGCGCGACAGCGTCATCACGAGGACGCCCGAGAGGATGAGCGCGGCCGTGAGGAAGAACACCTTGCGCACCTTGTAGGCGGCCTGGGTGTTGATGGTGGGCACCGGATCTCGGGTGCTGCGCGCGATCATCAAGAAGACGCCGACGACAGCCGTGACGAGGATGGAAAAGATGATGAGCGCGAGCTTCGGTGTCGCGCCCATGCGCAAGGGCACCTCAGCGGTCGGGCCTTGCCCGGGGCCGCCGCCCTGCTTCGCCGCGCTCGCCTCGGCCATGTAGGCGATGATCGCCTTGGACTCCGCCTCGGTGACGCCCAGGTTCGGCATCGGGACTTGATTGAACTGTTTCAACAGCTCGACGGCGGTCGGGTCCTCCTCGGCGAGCATCCGATCGGGCTCACGGATCCAGCGGTCGAGCCAGGCGGGATCACGCTTGCTCGTCACGCCCAGCAGATCGGGCCCCACTCGATTGCCACCGCCGAGGGTGTGGCAGGCGATGCACTTTTGGAGGAAGAGCTGGCTGCCGTCGTTCGCGAACGCCTGTGTGCTCACCAAGGTGAGCGCCAATGTCAGCAAGAACCGTGTCCACATCGTCAAGCACCCCTGTCTCCCTCGTCGATCGGGCGCTTCCCTTACAGTCGCCTTACAGGGGCGCGCGCCGCGACGATTGACCGCAGATTGGCCAGGTGCGAGTCCAGATGTCTCAGAATGCTCGGGGCCGTTCCCATGCGACAATTAGCCTCAGATTGACAAGGGGCGAGCGGCGGCCGATGAGTTGGGTGTGGGTGAAAGCGCTTCCAAGACGGCGCCGCCACGGTGCGTGCCTGAGGAGCCTGCTTTGGCCGAGCAAGCGACGCTGCACGGTCCGCGCTTCGAAGTGGACGCGAGCCTCCAAATCGTCGCCTGGCCGGAAGAGACGGCGCGGCGGACGCGCATCGCCGCAGAGGAGGCGATCGGCAAGCGGTGCTGGCAGATCATCCACCCGGGCTCATTGAGCATCCCGGCCGGATGCGCGCGCTCCTGCTTGGCCATCCCGCGCGCTAGAGCGCCCACACTCCAGCTCAAGCGACGCTCGGAAGACGAGCCCTGCGCCGCCATGCCGCTGCCGTCGTCCAAGGGCGGGGCGATCATCTGGATGGCCGCGCGGGAGATGCCGATGGTCGTCGTCGAGGATCCGATGGAGCGCGTTTTGGTGCGCGGCTGCATGAGCGAGAGCCTGGGCGATGTGCGGCAGACGCTCGACTTCTTGCGCCGCTACACCGCCGCCGACGACTGCGAGCTCTTCCTGGTGGACGAGCGGCGCGAAGCGGTGCTGCACACGGGCTGCACCGGGCTCGATACGCAGGCGCTGCTTGAGTTGACGCGCATTCCCCTGGGTGAGGGCTACCCCGGCAGCGTCACGGCGCGACAACGACCGATGCTCACCAACGACTTCCAGAACGATCGTGTCTTCCTGCGGGCCAGCGTGCGCCGCTGCGGTCTTCGATCGTTCCTCGGTGTGCCGCTCGCGCGCGATGGTGAACCGCTCGGCTACCTCGGGCTCGGTTGGCGCACCGCGCGCGTCCCCATCATGCCCTTGCTCACGCGCCTTGAGGGGCTCAAGCCGCTGCTCCTGGCTGGGTTGCCGCGGACGCGCCCAGCGGTGGCGCCGCGCGCCTCGTTGGGAGCTGCCCTCTGCATTCGCGCCCTCGGAGGGCTCAGTCTCTGGAGCCATGGCGAGCTGTTGTCTGCCCAAGCGTTCACGCGGAAAAAAGCGGTGGCGCTGCTGAAGCTGCTGCTCTTGCGCGCCCCCGCCGCCGTGCACCGCGATCTGCTCATCGATCAGCTCTGGCCTGACGCCGACAGTCAACGCGGCGGCAACCGCTTGCATGGGGTCGTGCACGCGCTCCGCGCCGCGCTCGATCACGGCGGCGCCAGCGACTGCATTGGTCACGAGCAGGACGCCTACTTCTTCAGGCCGACGCCGGCCGTCTTCGTCGATCTGTTCGAGTTTCAGCGGCTGCTGCAGCAGGCGCGCAACCTGGACGGACGTCTCGGCGAGGCCGAGGTCCAAGCGGCGCTTGAGCGGGCCGTGGAGCTGTACGAAGGGGATCTCTTCGCTGACGATCCCTACACCGGTTGGCTCGATGCGCCCCGACAGCAGCTGCGCGACGCGTACTTGCGCGCTGCGCGAGAGCTCACGACGCGCTACGCGCGCTCACAGCGCCATGAGGATGCCCTCCGGGTGTTGCGTCAGGCGACGCTGATCGATCCGCTCGCTGAGGATCTGCAGCGGCGCCTCATCCGAACGCTGCTGGCTCTGGATCGTGCGACGGACGCCCGCGAGCACTATGAGCGTCTGGTCGCGCTCATTCGTCGGGAGGTGGACGCCGAGCCGCTGAACGAGACCTTGGCGTTGGGGATGGAGCTGCGACGGATCGCGGGGCACCGCGCCTTGAAGTGCGCGCCTTGAAGCGCGCACCATCGCGGTGCCGTCCAACCCCCCCCAAAACAAACGTCAGCTACACGTACGAAGCGGGAGACTCGTGTAGTCAGGTGCTCTGATTGATGCCCGGGTGCGCCGTCCGTCAGCTACCCTGATTGATGCTGGCTCAGCGCCGGGAGGCTCCGCTTCCGTCAGGTGCTCTGACAGTGCACCCTCAGCGCCCGGTCGCGTACGCGAGGCGCACGCGCGCCACGTGCAAGGCGATGTACGCGTTCATGCGCAGCAAGGTGGCGTGCACCAGCTCCTGCTCGGCGCCGATCACGTCGGTGGCGGTCGCCTCACCCACGCGAAACTGCTCCATCTTGCTGGCGAGCGCCTCCCGCGCGGCCTCCTCGCCGTCCTCCGCGGCGCCGCGCGCGACGCGCGCTTGCTCACGATCGAAGTAGGCCGCCGTGATTTCGTGCTCGATGCCTTGCCGCAGCAAGGACTCATTGGCGATCACCTGCTCCAGGTTGGCCTCCAGCTCCGTCGCGCTCGCCTCCGCACCGGGGATGTCGTTCAGCGTCCAGGTGAGCTGCGCGCCGAGGCTCCAGCTGCCCTCCCAGCTGCTGCTGGGGGCGAAGCTGTTGCGGCCTGGGTTGGCGTAGGTGTAGTCAGCGAAGCCGTCTAGTCTCGGGTACTTGCCAGCGCGCACCACGCTGGTGCTCCTCTTCAGCGCGTACTTGGTCTTCGCCAGGGCGCGCAGCTCAGGGCGCTTGGTGAGCCCCTCACGCACCAGCGGCTCCAAGTCCTTTGAGCGCGCCAGCTCCTTCGGCGCCGCGAGGATGTCCTCCCCGATGGTGTAGTTTGGCTCCTTGTCGCCGGTGAGCAGGGCGAGGTTCCTCTCGGCGATGCGCAGGTAGGCGCGCGCTTGGGTGATGGCGACCTTACCGCTCGCCACCATGCTCTTTAGCCTGAGCACATCGGCGCGCGTGGCCACGCCCTGGGCCAGCATCGCCTCCCCGTCCTTGTGGAGGCGCTCGAGGCGCGTCAGCGCGTGCTCCGCCACCGCCAGCTGCGCCACGCCGCTCACCCAGTTGTAGTAGGCGAGCTGGGCGTCGGCCTGGGCCTTGCGCTGCTGGGCGAGCTTGTTCGCTTGGCTCGCCTCCAGGTTCGCCTTCACCGCCGCGCGGCTGCTAGGCAGCCGGAGCAAGTAGTCAGAGATGGGGACGGCCAGGGTGGCGCTGAGCGAGTAGTTGTCGAGCGGGACGGTGATGTTGAACGCGGAGGCGGCCGCCGGCAACCCTTGGCTGTCCACCACGCACTGCCCCACACCGTCTGGGCAGGCCCCCACCCGGAGCAGGCCCGGGTTCGCCGCGCCGGCGATGGCCCCGCCACCGAGCGCGGCGTCGAGCGGGGAGATGCGGGTGTAGCGCGCCTGCAGCTTGAGCTGCGGCAGGAACTGGATCATCGCTTGATCCACCTTGGCCGCCGACGCGCGGATCTCCGCCTCCTGAACCCGCACCGCCGGGCTGTGGCGCCGCGCCCGGCGCCCAACGCCTGCCGCTGTCTCGCCACCCGGGCGGCGCCGCAGCGCCTCAGCTAGTAAGTCAGGCTGACCTGACGTGGCGCGCTTGGCTTCGGCCGGCGCCTCGGGAGCCGGCGCCGCCGTGGGCCCGGCGGTCGGCCCTGGATCCACCGGCTGCGCCGCCGCCGAGAGCGAGATCGCGAACACGCCAAGCCCCATCGCGATGGAGGACGTGAGGCGCCGCGGGGCGTGTGGGTGATTCGCGAGCTGCTTCATGCCGTCGTCTCCTCTGCGGTGATCGGTTCGGCCTTGATGGAAGCGCCGAACACCTTGCCCTCCAGGGCGCGCGTGAAGCGGTTGTGGGTGAGGGCGTCCATGAGCGTGTAGATGACCGGCACCACCACCAGCGTGAGCACGGTGGAGGTGATGAGTCCGCCGATCACGCACACCGCCATCGGCGCGCGCGCCTCGCCGCCTTCACCGAGCGCCAGCGCCACCGGCAGCATGCCGAAGATCATCGCGAAGCCGGTCATGAGGATGGGCCGCAGGCGCAGCACGCCGGCCTCCTCCAGCGCCTCCAGCATCGGTTTGCCTTCGCGCCGCAGCTGCTCGGTGAAGTCGACCATCAAGATGGCGTTCTTCGTCACCAGCCCCATCAGCATGATGATGCCGATCATCGCGTAGATGGAGAGGCTCATCCCGGTGAGGAACAGCGCACCGAAGGCGCCGATCACGCTGAGCGGCAAGGACACCATGATGGTGATCGGGTGAATGAAGCTGTCGAACTGCGCCGCGAGGATCATGTAGACGAGCAAGACGGCGATCATCAGCGCCTCGATCATGTAGCCGAAGGACTCTTCCATGATCTGGCTGGTGCCGGTGAAGCTGCCGGTCACCTCGCGAGGGAGCAGCGCCTTGGCCTTCGCGTCCACGATGGCGGTCGCGTCGCCTTGCGCTAGCCCCTCCAGGTTCGCGCTGACGATCACCTGGCGCTGGCGCTCCTCGCGATCGATCTTGGTGGGGCCGAGCGTGCGCTCGCCTTGGATCAGGTTCTCTAAGTCCACCAGCTCACCGCTCACGCTGCGCACCTTGAGCGAGCTCAGCGTCTCGATGCGGCTCTCCTGATCCTCCGGCAGCTTCACCACGATGTCGTAGGTCTCGCCGCGCTCCTTGAGCTCGCTCACCGCGTCCCCCGCGAGGAACGCGCGCAGCGTGGTGGCGATGCTCGCCACAGGCACCCCGAGCGCTGAGGCGCGGTCGCGGTCCACGCGGTAGCTTAGCTCTGGCTTGCCGCTCTGGTACGAAACGGCGACGTCCACCAGGCCCTGCACCTGGATAAGCTCTGCCTTCAGCTTCTCGGCCGTCTCGACCAAGAGCTCAAGATCGGAGCCTCGGAGTGCATACTGGATCGGCGCGCCGCCGCCAGGGCCCGACTCCGCCGTGACGCTCAAGGTGGTGCCGTCCTTCACGCCCTGGTAGCGCTCACGCACCCAGGCCATCAGGTCGAGCTGGTGGAACTTGCGCGACTTGGGGCCTTCCATGTTGACCAAGATGGTGGCCGTGTTGATCTGGCCCATCGCGCCGCTGCCGACGGTGACCAGTGTGCTCGTGACGCCAGGCGCGTTGTCGCGCAGATCGGTGGCGACCGCCTCCGCCGCCTTCGTGGTGGAGGCCAGCGGGGTCCCTGGTGGCGCCTCGAGGGTCACGGTGAAGCGCGATTGGTCTTCCGTGGGCACGAACTCTGCGGGCACCTTGGTGACGAGGTAGCCTGAGAAGATGAGGGTGAGGACGGTGGCGCCCAGGGTGATCGCTCGGTGATGCAGCGACCAGTGGATGATCTTCCCGTAGACGCGATCCATCCCGCGCAGGAAGGCGTCGATGCGCTTCGCGATGAAGCCATGCTCGTGGCTCTCCTTGAGGAACCGCGAGGCTAGCATCGGCGTCAGCGTGAAGCTGACGAGCATGGACACCGCCACCGCGAAGCTCACCGTGAGGCCGAACTGCAAGAAGAAGCGGCCCACGATGCCCTTCATCACGGCGACTGGGAGGAACACCGCGATGATGGTGCTGGTCATCGCGAGCACCGCGAGGAAGATCTCCGAGGTGGCCTCCTTCGCCGCCTGCATCGCTGGTTTGCCGAGCTGAAGGTGCCGGTGGATGTTCTCGATGACGACGATGGCGTCGTCCACCAAGATGCCGATCGCGAGGCTCATCGCGAGCATCGTCATGTTGTTGAAGGTGAAGCCCATCACCGAGATGAACGCGAAGGTCGCGACCACGCTGGTGGGGATGGCGATGGCGCTGATGATCGTCGCGCGGAAGTCCAGCAAGAACAGCATGATGACGAACACCGCGAGGGCGCCGCCAAACAGTAAGTCAAACTGAACTTCTCCGATCGAGTGCTCGATGTACACTGAGTTATCAGTGGGGATGGTCAGGCTGATGTCGCGCGCGGCGAGCTCATCTTTGAGCTCGCTCACCACCCGCTTCACCTCGTGAGCCACAGCCACCGTGTTGCTGCCAGACTGCTTGTTGATGACGAGCGAGATGGCGGGCCTGCCGTCGAGCAGCGAAGCGCTGGTCGCGCGCTTCACGCCGTCCTTCACCTCTGCGAGGTCGCGGATCCTGAGGTTGGAGGTGGCGCCCAGCACCAAGATGTCGCCGATCTCTTGCGGCGAGGTGATCTCCCCCTTGGTCTTCACCGTGAGCTCGGAGCCGCCATGGGAGAAGCTCCCCGCGGGGACCTCTAGGTTCTGGGCGCGCACCGAGTTGCCGATGTCCTCCACCGTGAGGCCGAGCCCAGCGAGGCGGACGGGGTCGACCAGGATCTGCACCTCGCGCTCCTGGCCGCCGACGATGTCCACGGTGCCGACCCCGCCGATGCGCTGGAGCCGCGCCTTCACTGTGTTGTCTGCGAGATCCGTCAGCTCACCCATAGGCAGATCAGCTGCCAAAGCCACGGTGATGATGGGCTCCGCGCCGATGTCGAACTTCTCGACGATGGGCGGATCCGCGTTGTCCGGCAGCGTGTTGGTGATACGCGAGACGCGATCGCGCACGTCTTGGAGCGCCTGGTCGCCGTTGATCTCGAGTTCGAACTCGGCGATGATGATGCTCACGCTCTCGAGGTTGTTCGAGCGCAGCGCGCGGACCCCCCCGAGGGTGTTTAGCGCCTCTTCAATCGGGTCAGCGACGTTCTGCTCCATCGTCTCCGGATCAGCGCCCGGGTAGACGACGGTCACCGTGATCACCGGGAAGTCCACCTCCGGCATCAGGTCGACGCCGACCCGCGGGTAGCTGATGATCCCAAAGATCACCAGCGCGGCGATCAGCATCGAGGCGAAGACAGGCCGCTTGATCGAGACTTCTGCGAGGTTCATTGACCGGCACCTGCGGGCGCGAGGGGCGCTGCCTTGGCTGCGGTGGTCGCGCCGGGTGCCGGCGCGGCGGGATTGGGGCTCGCCTCCGAGCGCGGCGTGAAGTCGAGCTCCACCAGCATCCCGGCTTTGTAGATCTCCTCTGGGTTGTCCAGCTCACACACCACCTCAATGGTGCGCGTCCTCATGTCCACGCTCGGGCTGATGCGCTTGATCGTCACCTGCACGGTGCGGTCAACGGAGCGAAACCGCGCGCTGGCGGGGCTGCCTGGGCGCAAGCTGGAGAGGGCATTCTCCGGGAGCCGCGCGCGGATCTCGAGCTTTGAGATGTCCTGCACCAAGAGCACCGGCTGCGCCATGGCCCCCACCGACTCCCCCTGGTTCAGGTGCTTCTCCGCGATCACCCCGTCGAACGGCGCCCGCACGCTGGTCTCTCCTGAGTAAAACTGCGCGTTGCTCAGCGCCACGCGCGCCTGCTTCACCCCGAGCTCAGCGGCGTCGTACTGGAGCCGCGACGCGATGAGCGCCGCTTCCGTCACGGAGCCTGTCTTAGCCAGACCCTCCTTGCGGTCGAGGTCCTCCTTCGCGCCCTTCAGGTTGATCTCCGCGCTCTTCAGCCCAACCTGCGCCTGCGCGACCCCCAGCGCCGCGCCGCGCCCGTCCACTTGGAAGAGCAGCTGACCTTTCTTCACGCGATCGCCCGCCTCCACGTTGAGCCGCACGATCACCCCGGAGCTCCGCGCGCTGAGCGACGCTTGGTGGACGGCGTGGGTCGTACCAGAGGCGTTCAGCTTCGAGCTCACCTCGACCGCTGGGGTCTCTCGCGCCACCTTCAAGAGGCCAGAGACAGGCGCCGCCGCTGACGGCTCTGCCGGCGGGAGGGCTTGACTTGTGTCCTTGCGCGAACAGCCGGCGAGCGCAGCGCACAGGGTAAGCGGTAGTAGCAGTGAATGACGCATCACTTTTGGGCTCCTTGAACGAACAGTCTCACCACCACCTCAGCCTGAGGGCTCAGCGCCTCACGGCGGCCGTCGAGGAGCCACGTGGCGATGGCGCCTTCCATGAAGGCGAGCAGGCTATGCACCAGCAGGTCGAGCCGGGCATCTTGGCGGATCAGTCCGGATTCCTGACCATCGAGGATCGCCTCGCGGATCAGCTGATAAATGAGCTCACGCAGCGGCTCCTTCGCCGCCGGGCGTGACAACCACACGACGCGCGAGCTCTCACGCTCCACGTGCACCGCGAACAGCGCCCCGCGCTCATCCAGGAAGGTGAACGCGCTCGTCACGAGCTGAGTGAGCCTCTCGAGCGGCCGAGGCGCGATGCAGAAGCGCTGGAGGCTCTCCGTGAACTCCTCTTTGCTCCGCTGGGCCAGCGCGTCGAACACGTGCTCTTTGCTCTTGAAGTAGTTGTAGAGCGTGCCCGTCGCCACCCCGGCGTGCTCCGCGATCTCCGACATCTTCGCGTCGCCCCCGCGCAGCGTGAACACATCCCGCGCGGCGTCGAGGATGGCCGTACGAGAGGCCTCCTTGAGCTGTGTTTGCAGCGACGGCTTGCGCGCTAGGCGATTCATGAGGGAGGGGGGCAGGGGGTTGGGGAGCGCCGTGCGTGCGCCGCGCGGCACCAACGAGTCGCCGTGAGGGCTGGGAGGCCTCAAGCGCTTGGCGGTGACGTGCGGGAGGATGAACGCAGATTCACTTCGTGAGCGGCGATTCATTAGCGCACCGTCCAGCTGCGTCAAGGGAGGTGCCATCCACTTTTTGGCGCCAGGTCGTCCGCCGACTCAGGGCCCTGAGCGCCCGCATTTGGTGCACCCAGGGCGCGCTGCCAAGGGGGCACCCATCGCTTCGTGCACTTTTGGCGCGGACGACCGTCCGGCCGCTCAAGTTGGTACGCCAAGGGTGTGCGCAGCCGCGCACTTGGCGCAGCCATGGGCGTTCAGGAAGTTGCCCCAAGGCGGCGACCCGAGGCACCGAGGGCGTGTGATCCGTCCGCTGGCCGTCATCATCGCGGCGATTCAACTGTCGCGCCCTCAGATCCCGGAGGCGGAGGCCAAGCGCTACGCCGAGGCGCTGCAAGCCGAGGCGAAGGCGCGCGACTTTGACCCGCTGACCGGCGTCGCCATCATCCACTTCGAGAGCTACTGGCTCCCCCGCGTGATCTCCAAAGACGGTGAGGACTACGGCCTCGGCCAGATCCGCGCGCGCTTCATGGCCGGCTGCCGTGATGATGTGGACCCCGTGAGCGCTCCATCCCCCGCCTGCCAGGCGGCGAAGGAGCGGCTGCTCGATGGCGTGACCAACATTCGCCGCATGGGGGCGCTCATCACCGCCAACCGCGAGCTCTGCCAGCAGAAGCTCGGCCGCGTCTGGTTCCACGAGTGGCTCGCGAGCTACCAAGGGCGCAATAGTCCTAAGCTCGGTCGCTGGTGCGTGCCCGGCGAGGGCACCTGGCGGGTGGTGAACTACCGCAAGCAGCTGATCGCTAAGCTGGTGCCCCCGCCGAAGGGTGCGACGAAGGCACCTGGTGCTGCGAAGGGTGGGGCGAAGAGTGCTGCGAAGGGTGGGGCGAAGAGCGCTGCGAAGGGTGGGGTGAAGAGCGCTGCGAAGGCACCTGGTGACGCGAAGCGCGCTGCGAAGGGTGAGGCGAAGAGCGCCGCGAAGGCACCTGGCGCCACGAAGAGCGCCGCGAAGACGAAGCAGGTCGCTTCGCGTTAGCGCACTCTATGGTTCGTTTGGCTGACCACCGCCGCGCAGCGAGGTGCCAAACCCCAAAACCCAAAACACGCTGAGCTGACGGCCGCTAGTACAGCTCGAGCACTTCGTATTCGCGCTTCACGCCGGCCAGCGTCAGCTCGAAGCACTCCCCCGCCTGCTTCCCGATCAGCGCGCGGCCGAGCGGCGCCTCGGGCGTGACGAGCTGCACCGAATGTTTCCCCGAGGAAACGCGTAAGCCGCCGCCCGCTGGCGCCATGAACACCCAGCGCGGCTCCTCGTCCACCGTGAGCTCCACCACGCTCCCCAGCGCCACGCGCTCCCCCGGGCCCGCGTTCGGCTCCCAAAAACGCAGCAGCTGGAGCGCGGCCTCCGCCAGCGCGACGCGCTCCGCCTGCCCCCGCGCGAGGTAGCTCTGCTCGAGCGCCCGCGTGTCCTTGTCGTTCTCCGGCTTCGCCTCTTCGTGGATCGCCCCTCGGCGCGTCGTGTCCGCGATGGCGCGCAGCCGCGCGAGCTCATCACTCAGGTACTGCACCACCTGCTCCATGAGCGCGCCTTTGTCGAAGCCCATCCCCCGACTCTACCTGCCCCTCCTCCGCCACGGAATACGCTAGGCGCGCACAGGCTATCGAGCACGCGCCAACTGAGCGCGCACCCACGCGGAGAGGCGTGTGGCGCGGCGAGGGCTCTCACCGCACGCCACCACGCCCCCCTTCACCTCTCAGCCGCGCGGCACCTTGAGGTCGAGCTTGATCACGACGTCGTCGCGGATGAGGTCATCTGCCTTGCCCGTGTAGACGATGCCGAAGTCCTTGCGGTTGATCGAGAACTCGCTCTTCACGGTGACCTCCTTCTCGGCCACGCCGAGCGTCGCTGGGAAGCTGATCGACTTGGTCTCGCCGCGCATGGTGAGGTTGCCGGTGAGGGTGTGGGTGGCGCTGCCCTCGCCGCCCGTCTTCACCTCGGTCGAGACAAACTTTGCCGCGGGGAATTTCTCTACGAGGAAGAAGTCGCCGCTGCGAAGATGCTCGGTGAGCTGGTCGTTGTCGCTGGCGACCGACGTCATGTCGATGTCCACGCTGACCTTGCCTCCCTCAGGCTTGCCGTCGACCAGCTCCACCTCGCCCTTGAACTTGCCGAAGCTGCCGTCGTGCTTGCCGCTCACCTTGGAGCCGACCCACTCGACCTTGCCTTGGGCCTCGGTGAAGGAGGCCTTCTCGGTCTTGGCGTCCGCTGCGGCGGGGGGAGCGGAGGCCGTGGCGATGGCAGAGCCAACGGCCGCCTTCGCCTTGCCTTCTGCTGGGTCGTCACAGCCGAAGGTGAGGGCAGCGGCAGCAAGGCAAATCAGGATTTGAGTACGCATGAGATTCTCCAAGGT
Organism: uncultured Polyangiaceae bacterium; assembly: GCA_964415255.1. Classification (GTDB taxonomy): domain Bacteria; phylum Myxococcota_A; class Polyangia; order Polyangiales; family Polyangiaceae; genus JAHBVY01. The sequence goes on from CAYQAC010000084.1 coordinate 16,612, forward strand.
TCGTTCGCCGAGCGTCCTGCCAGGCGCTGGTGGAGCCTCCAGCAATGGCTGGAGACTCGCTAGGGCCCCACTTCCGAAAAGACTGTTCAGAGCATGGGACAATTGGGAGGTGCTAGCCCACGTTGACCGAAAACTGTCGGCTAATCGTCTGTTAATTCTTGACTTAATGAGTGTGGTTTATCTGCCCGGGTGTAGCTCAACCAGCGCCCCCCCCAGGACATTCCCCCGATCGCTCGCGCTTCAGCGCGCCCGGGTCGGCGCTTCGTGCCCGCTGGCTGCGACGTACTCCGTGTAGCCGCCCAGGTACAGGTGGTGGCCCTCGGGCGTCAGCTCGAGCACGCGGTTCGACAGCGCCGCCAGGAAGCTCCGGTCGTGCGAGACGAGCAGCATGCTGCCCTCATAGTCGCGGAGCGCGTTCATCAGCACCTCCTTGGTCTCAAGGTCCAGGTGGTTGGTGGGCTCGTCCAGCACCAAGAAATTCGGCGGGTCGTAGAGCATCTTCGCCAGCACCACGCGCGCCTTCTCCCCACCGGAGAGCACGCTGCACGGCTTGTCCACGTCGTCCCCAGAGAAGCCGAAGGCCGCCGCGAGGGTCTTCAAGGAGCCGATGCTCGCGGTGGAGAAGGCGGCTTGGAGGGTCTCGAGCACGCTCAGGCTGGCGCCCAGCACGTCCATGGTGTGCTGCGCGAAGTAGCCGAGCTTCACGCTGGCGCCGAGCGTCACCCGGCCGGCGTCAGCCTCTGAGGCGCCGCTCGCCAGCTTCAGTAAGGTAGACTTACCGGAGCCGTTCACGCCCATCACGCACCAGCGCTCCCCGCGGCGGATCAGCCAGTCGAAGTCAGCGTAGATGACGCGCTCACCGTAAGCTTTACTGACTTGCTCCATCTTCAGCACGTCGTCGCCCGAGCGCGGCGGCGAGCGGAACTCAAAGGCGACGCTGCGGCGGCGCTTGGGCGGCTCCATCACGTCGATCTTCTCGAGCTTCTTCACGCGGCTCTGCACCTGCGCCGCGTGGCTCGCGCGCGCCTTGAAGCGCGCGATGAACGCCTTCTCCTTGGCGAGCATCGCCTGGTGGCGCGCATACTGAGCCTCCGCCTGCGCCGCCTCTCGCGCGCGCTGCTCCTCGTAGAAGTCGTAGTTGCCCGAGTAGGTCGTCAGCTCACCTCCCTCAATCTCGACGACTTTGGTGGCGACGCGGTTCAAGAACTCGCGATCATGGGAGGTGACTATCAGCGCGCCCTCGAAGCCCTTGAGGAACTGCTCGAGCCACAAGATGGACTCGAGGTCGAGGTGGTTGGTCGGCTCATCGAGCAGGAGCACGTCAGGGCGCATGAGCAAGATGCGCGCGAGCGCCACCCGCATCTTCCAACCGCCGGAGAGCGCGCCCACGTCGCCGTCCACCACGCCATCGTCGAAGCTCAGCCCCGCGAGGATCTCCCGCGCGCGCGGCTCCAGCGCGTAGCCCCCCAGCTCGTCGTAGCGCGCCTGCACCTGACCGAAGCGCTCGATCAGGCGCTCGAGCTGATCGGCCAGCGCTGGGTCGGCGAGCTGTTCTTCGAGCTGCGCGAGCTCGGCGCCCACCTCGGAGACCTCGCCCGCGCCAGCGAGCGTCTCCGCGACCACGCTGCGGCCGCGCATCTCCCCCACGTCTTGGCTGAAGTAGCCGACGGTGACGCCGCGATCGAGCACCACCTGGCCGTTGTCCGGCTGATCTTCCCCGACGATCATCCGGAACACGGTGGACTTGCCCGCGCCGTTCGGCCCCACCAGCCCCACCCGCTCCCCACGGAACGCGCCCATGGAAGCCTCCAGGAACAGGATCTGCTTGCCGTGACGCTTGGAGACGGAGTCGAGACGCAGCACGCGGCGGAAGGTCGCAGCTATCGCCTAGCTGAGCAAGGCGCGAGGGATTTTGGGGGGGGGTTGGCACCGCACTGAGCGGCTGCGAGCCAGGTGCACGCCTGACATTCAAGCCTCCCCCGCAGCCCCCGCGTACCTGGTTGGCGCAGCCGAGCAGCGTGAGCGACGGGCGAATAGTCATGCGCCCGTACCTCTCGTCGTCGCTAGGGATTGAGGCTGAGCACCTCGGCTGCTTGCCCTGGGACGCCGCTGCCGGCGGTGCTCCCAGAGGAGCCGGAGCCACCGGCCGCTCCGGGCGCGCCGAGGCTGACGCCACCGCCCTCACGCACCGGGGCGGCGCCGAGGTGCAGCACGCCGGCGGAGACCCCGCCCGCGCCGCCACCACCGCCACCGCCCGCGCCGCCGCGGCCGCCTGTGCCGCCATCACAGCCGGAGCCTATTCTGCCGCCTGCTTCTCCCCCATCTAACCCCCCCTGCCCATCAGCCCCGTCACCACCATCGCCGGCGTCCCCGGTCGTCAGCTGCACGTCCTTGAGCGTCACGGGCGCGTTGAACAGCAGCAGGGCCACGCTGGCGCCGCCGCCGCCGCCTGCGCCGCCTGGCGCGCCGCCGCAGCCCCCAGCGCCGCCCCCGCCCCCGCCGCCGGTCGCGCCCCCGCGTCCGCCGCCGCCGCCCTGGGCCACGCCGCCGAAGCCGCCGCTGGCGCCGGCTTGCGGCGCCCAACCGCTCGCGGAGAGCGTGCCCAGCGTCGCAGCGCCAGCGCCCACGCTGCCGGCAGCACCGGGGTTGCCACTGCGACCACTTCCACCTTCAGCACAATCTGCGCCCAGTTCACCCCCCTTGCCGCCATTGGGATTGGGGACGGTGATGGCCGGCAGGCCATCACCACCTGCCTCCGCGGGAGCACCATCGCCCCCGCGAGCTCCCCTCGTCATCTCACCCGTATCAGCGCAGGTAAACGACCGGCTTGCCCCAGCATCGTTCCCGCTCGCGCCTTGGCCGGTGATCGCGCTCGGACTCGGCGCCGACACATCAACCCGCGTACCCGCCGCCCCGCTGACGCCGCCCTGCGCGGCGAACTCCACCTGCTCAAATGACAGCGCGCTCGACTCGCTAATGAACCCCCCCACGCTGCTGTCCCCCGGCGCCACCCCGGCTGGCGCGACAAACCTCACGAACTGAAACGAAGTTTCCGTATGGATATCTGTAGCCGTGAGCGGCACCCCACTGGCCGGCGCCACCGTCGCCTTGAGCCCAGCATCAAACCCCCAGCCATCACACTTGAACCCGCCCCACACCTCCACCCCCGCCAGCGCAGCCCCGAGCGAGACGTTCTCCGCGAAATCCCCACCATCCGCGCAAACAAACAGCCGCTTGCCGTCCGCCTTGGCCTTCGTGAGCCCCGCCTGCACGCTCCCCAGAGGGTCCGCCTGAGTCCCAGCAGCCGCAACGCCACCAGCTGGACTGACAAACACGGCCAGCTCATCATCAATCACACAAGCCTCATCCGCCGGGCTCGCCGCCTCGTCACAGGTCGGTGTCGTCCCTCCAGACCCACCCGTCCCCGCGGTCCCGCCGCTGGCTCCCGAGCCCGCCGCGCCGCCCGCTCCCGCCGCGCCCCCACTGGCTCCCGCTCCCGCCGAGCCGCCCGCTCCCCCGCTGCCCGCAGCCCCCGCGCTGCCACCTTCGCTACCGTCGCCGCCATAGGGCGCGCCACCACAGCCAGCGAGCGCCACGACCAGAGCACAGGGAACCATGTTGATAGCTGAGCACTTCATTCGGTCTACTCCAATCTGAGCGGAGGGAGGGCAGGGGGTTTGGCACCGCACTGAGCGTCTCTGTGAAGGCTCGTGTCGAAGCCTGGTGTTGCGTGGTCACCAAGTGCGCTTGAAGGGCGGGCGGGTTTGAAACGTTTGAAACCCGCCCCTACGAGCCAGCGGTGTGAGTGGCGGCGCGAATAGTCACTTAACATGACGAGCCAGCGGTGTGAGCGATAGTGCGAGTAGTCAGTTTCGATTGCCTTTAGATACTGATTGGCGAGCCAAGCGGCCGAGCGACGGGCGAATAGTCATGCGCCCGTACCTTGGGGTTGCTACGGATTGAGGCTGAGCACCTCGGCTGCTTGCCCTGGGACGCCGCTGCCGGCGGTGC
>CAYQAC010000084.1:20722-22330 GCA_964415255.1 uncultured Polyangiaceae bacterium
CTCCCGCTCCCGCCGAGCCGCCCGCTCCCCCGCTGCCCGCAGCCCCCGCGCTGCCGGCGGTGCCACCTTCGCCGCAGCTCGAGTTCAGTGCGCAATCCGACGGCCCAGGGGCGCAGCCCAGCTGAATGCTCGCGGCGACGCCCAACGCGCTCAATGCGCTCAAGTTCAATAACCTCATTAGAATCTCCTAAAAGCGATCTGACGCGCCGGCATAGTGGCGCTTCATTGACCGGATACCAATAGACAAGGTGAGTGGGTAAACTGGCGAAATTGCCTAAAAATTGCCCTAGAAGCTGGCGGACACGACCCACTGGCCGCCGCCTGCTCCCACGTTGAACTCATGCGTCAGCCAGCCTGACTTGGGCGCTGGCTCAGGCCACAGCAGGTAGGCGGCGGCGCCCAACACCGCGAACCCAGCCCCGACCCCCAAGAACACGTTGCGCGTGCTTCGATGGCCCTTCCAGTCGTCCGCCACGTGGGCTGCTTCACGACAGTTGGCTTGAGAGCTGCCCGCTCTGCAGCTCTCCCCGCCGAGCTGCTTCCATTCGTCGCTCGCCGAGTACGCCTTGGCGTTGAAAATAACAGCCGTCACAAACGACCCCACGGCCACCACCCCCGCGCCCAGCACCACCAGGTTACGCGTGGTGTAGTCCGGCCCTCCTTCAGATGGCGCCACCTCGGGGACCTCCGGCTCAGACGCTGGCGGCGCTGACGCTGTTGGCGCCGCAGGATCGCGCTCGAGCGTGAGCTCATGCGTCGCCCGCTCGCCGGCGACCGCGGTGAGCTGCCGCGTCACCGTGACGTACCCCGGGTGAGAGACGACTAGCTCATAGGGGCCGGGCGCCAAGTACAGGGACTTGTCGCCGCGCGCCGCGCCGCTCACCGAGATCTCCGCTCCGTCAGGCTTAGTGACCACATCGAGCCGCTGCACCTGCTCCATCGCCGCGCGGTGGGCGGCGCGGGTGCGCTCACCGGCGCGCGCGCCCGCTAGGCCCATGCAGTGCTCCATCATGGCGGCAGCGCGCGCCCAGTCTTCTCGCTTGCTCAGCGTGAGCCCTAAATCGCACGCGGCGCGCGCGGAGCGCTCCATACCCCACAGGGTGGTCAGGTGGGCCTCAGCCTTCGCGAAGTCACCCGCGCGGAACGCCTCCGAGGCGCGCCGGTGGAGCTCATCGGCGTTGGCTGGCTCGGCTTGGGCTGGCTCGGCTCGGGCTGGCGCTGATGGGGTGAGGGCCACGAGCGTCGCGGCGAGCGGCGCACCCCAGCGCACGACCAGCGCGCCCAGGAGGCGGGCAGCGCCACGGCGAGGACAGGGGGCGCCTCCTTGCTCGGCGCACGCCAGCTCAGTGGCCTGGCGGCGAGCCTTGGCCGTTGACGCGGTGAGGGGGAGCAGCTGCGGGTGGTGGGGGTTGATTAACGACATAAGAACAGATGGATCGTGCAGGGGAGCCGCGCCTCAGCGCGGTGGGTCGGGGCGCGAGCAGCGCGCCAGCGAGGTGAGCGGGCGCACGGGCTGCGCGCCATCGAGGGACTGAGCGCCGCGTGTCATCGCTAAAATTCCTCACTGAGCAGGCCCGGCTCGGAAGCGGGGGCTGGCCGTGAAGGGGG
>CAYQAC010000085.1:0-22206 GCA_964415255.1 uncultured Polyangiaceae bacterium
AGCACGAGAAGGAGCTGACCGCGCCGGGTGGCGACGTCATCGAGCGCATGCTCCCGAAGGGCAAGCCGACGCTCATCCTCTTCGACGAGCTGATGAACTACGTGAGTCGCAGCCGCAAGAGCGGCCTCGCCGCGCAGCTCTACACGTTCCTGCACAACCTCTCCGAGGTCGCACGTGCCCGCGACAACGTCGTCCTGGCCGTGTCGATCCCGGCGTCCGAGCTGGAGATGACCGCTGAGGACCAGTCCGACTTCGAGCGGTTCAAGAAGCTGCTCGACCGCCTCGGCAAGGCCGTCATCATGTCGGCCGAGGCCGAGACCTCGGAGATCATCCGACGCCGCCTCTTCGAGTGGCAGGGGCTCCCGAAGGACGCCATCTCGACCGTCGAGGAGTACGAGGCGTGGCTGCAGGCGAACAAGCAGCAGCTCCCGAGCTGGTTCCCGGTCGAAAGCGCGCGTGAGGCGCTGAAGGCGTCGTACCCGTTCCACCCATCGCTGCTTTCGGTGTTCGAACGCAAGTGGCAGGGGCTGCCACGCTTCCAGCAGACGCGCGGGGTGCTGCGCCTCCTCGCGCTGTGGGTCTCGAAGGCCTACAGCGAAGGCTACAAGGGCGCGCACAAGGACCCGCTCATCTCGCTCGGGACGGCGCCGCTCGAGGATCCGCTGTTTCGCGCGGCGCTCTTCGAACAGCTAGGAGAGGCCCGCCTCGAGCCCGCCGTGACGACGGACATTACGGGCAAGGACCACGCGCACGCGCTGCGACTCGACGCGGAGGCAACCCCCGAGCTGAAGAAGGCGCGGCTGCACCGCAAGGTCGCGACGACGATCTTGTTCGAGTCGAACGGTGGCCAGCAGCGCGGAGAGGCGACGCTGCCCGAGGTTCGGCTCGCTGTGGCGGAGCCTGCCCTCGACATCGGCAACGTCGAACAGTGCCTCGAGGCGCTGACTGACAGTTGCTACTTCCTCGCGGCTGAGAAGAACCGCTACCGCTTCAGCTTTCAGCCCAACCTCAACAAGCTCCTCGCGGACCGCCGCGCGAGCGTCAGCACCGCGTCGATCGATGAGATTGTACGCAAGGAGATCCAGAAGGTCTTCGGCGCAGGCACGGGCATCGAGCGCGTCTACTTCCCGAAGAAGAGCAACGAAGTCCCGGACCGTCCGGTGCTTACGCTTGCCGTCCTCGCGCCCGAAAACACCGCGCCCGAGCCCGCGACCAAGAACCTCATCACGCAGATGACGACCGAGAGCGGCGCGTCGTCACGGACGTTCAAGAGCGCGCTCATCTGGGTGGTACCCGAGGACACGACCACGCTCCTCGAAGAGGCGCGCAAGCTCTTGGCGTGGAAGGATATCGACGCCGATTCTGGCGAGCTGAAGCTTGACGAGACCCAGCAGCGGCAGCTCACCGAGAACACCAAGCGCGCCGAGCGTGACCTCCGTGAAGCGGTGTGGCGCGCGTACAAGAACGTCTTCCTGCTCGCCGACGACAACTCGCTGCGGAAGATCGATCTCGGGCTCGTTCACTCGAGCGCGGCCGGATCGCTCGTGGAGCTGATCCTCTCGCGCTTGAAGCAGGAGGACATCGTCGTCGAAGGCGTGAGCCCGAACTTTCTCACGCGCTACTGGCCGCCCGCGTTGCCGGAGTGGAGCACGAAGTCGGTGCGCGACGCGTTCTACGCTTCGCCGAAATTCCCGAGACTGCTCAAGCCTGATGCCGTGAAGGACACCATCTCGCGCGGCCTCGACGCTGGTACCGTCGCCTACGTCGGCAAGGCGAGCGACGGCGGCTATGAGCCGTTCGTCTACAAGCGCTCTCTCGGCTCCAGCGACATCGAGATCGCCGAGGACGTGTACCTGATCGTCCGCGAGCGCGCGGAGGAGTACGTCGCCAAGAAGGCCGCGCCCCCGGCGCCCACGGGCGACGTGCAGCCCGTCATGGGCGGGACCGCGACGGTCGGCGGCACGGCGAACCCGACGCCCACGGGCTCGACCCAGGGTACGACGGCGGGAACCACGTCGACCGCTCCGAGCGGCACCTCGGAGCCGCCGCCCGCGACGGAGGTCGGAGGCTTCCACTGGAGCGGTGAGATCACGCCGCAGAAGTGGATGAACTTCTACACGAAGGTCCTCTCGCGGTTCGCGACGGGCGGTGGCCTGAAGCTCACCGTCTCGGTCGATATCGAGCCACCCGGCGGCACCACCGTGTCGAAGGTGGAGGAGACGAAGGTCGCTCTCCGCGAGCTCGGGCTTTCGGAGGACGTCACATTGAAGCAACGGGGAGGCTGATGTGACCTTCAGTGCAACGGACCGGCATCCTGTGAGGAAGGTGAGGAAGGCGTGCCGCAACCGAGATGCCGGGAGGAAATCCGATGTGGTCTGATAATGATACTAGGGAGGACTATCTCAACTTTCGCTGTGTGGCTGATACGGCCGCAGAGCTAATCGCTCAGGCGAACGGCTCGCCGCTGTCGATGGGCGTGTCGGGTGGCTGGGGTGTGGGCAAGTCCTCGATGTTGAATCTCATCTCGGACGCCTTGGAGGCCCGCAACGAGGGCAAGAAATACCTCTTCGTGAACTTCAACGCGTGGCTCTACCAAGGCTACGATGATGCTCGCGCCGCGCTACTCGAGGAGATCGCTACCAAGCTGGTCGAGAAGGCCGCAAGCGACCAGACCGCGCTGACCAAGGCCAAGAAGCTGCTGGGGCGCGTCAACTGGTTTCGTGTCGCCGGACTCACCGCCGGGTCTGCGGTGGCGATGGCAGCAGGACTGCCCCCCGTTGGCCTGCTGGGAGCAGCCTGGACCGCCATCCAGGGAGTCACGGACGGCGACGTAACGAAGAAGGACGTCGCGGCCCTCGAGAAGTCCGGCAAAGAGGTCGTGAAGGCCGGGACCGAGGCGATCAAGCCGGCGAAGGAGGAGACGCCTCCTCAACAGATCCATGCGCTGCGCGAGCAGTTCGAGGAGACCCTGAAAGCGATGAACACGACGTTGGTCGTCTTCATTGACGACCTCGATCGATGCCTTCCCGCTACCGCAATCTCGACGTTGGAAGCGGTGCGCTTGTTCCTCTTCTTGCCGCAGACCGCATTCGTGATCGCGGCGGACGACAAGATGATCCGTCAAGCAGTGCGCGTTCACTTCAAAGGTTTGGCGCTCGACGATGATCTGGTCACCAACTACTTCGACAAGCTCATCCAGGTTCCACTTCGAGTACCGCCGTTGGGCACCCAGGAAGTTCGTGCCTACCTGATGTTGCTCTACCTCGCCAAGGCAGGGTTGGGTGATGAGCGAGTGGAGGAGGTACGCTCAAAGGTCTGTGAGCGTCTTTCTTCGTCTTGGTCGGGGAAGCGCGCCGACCTTGCCTTCATGACCGAGCTCGTTCCGAACGTCGGTGCAGAGGTCCGCGCGAACCTGGAACTCGCCGATCGCCTCGCACCGTTGATGACGACTGCTCAGCAGATCAATGGCAACCCCCGACTGATCAAGCGGTTTCTGAACACGCTCTGGATTCGCCTGGCTGTGGCGAAGTCACAGGGAGTCGCCGTCGACGAGTCGACGCTCGCGAAAGTGCTACTCTTCGAACGTTGTGCCACCGAGTCCGCGTATCAGCGCCTGGTGACGGCCGTGAACGATGGTGACGAAGGGCGTCCAACGTTCTTGGCTGAATGGGAGCGTCAGGCGCGCTCAGGAGAGGAAATCAGCAGGCTCGAACGCGATTGGGACACCCCATTCGTGAAGGACTGGCTCGCCCTCGAGCCGGCACTCGGGGAACTCGATCTTCGCGCCGTCGTCTACGTCAGCAGAGAAACGCTGCCTATCGTCACCTCGGCAGACCAGATGTCGACCGCCGCACTCGAGCTTCTCGAAGGGCTTCTGAAGCTGACTTCCGCCACGTCAGCCTTCACCGACAGGCTGCGCGCACTCGCTGGCCGGGACCACACCCTCATGGTCGAGCGTCTCATGGTGCGTGCTCGGCAGGAACAGTCCTGGGGCAAGCCGAACGTGCTGTGGGCGTTCCTCACCCTCATCGAGGCTGCTCCTGAGGTGGCGAGCACGTTCAGGAAGTTCTTGACGCAGCTCGACCCGTCTCGACTGACTGCGGCAATCATCCCCTTGCTCGGTGACAAAGAATGGGCGCGAGAGGCACTCGGGGTGTGGGCGAAGAGCCCGGACGCATCGGGGCCGGTCAAGAAGGCAATCAAGGCGCTCACGGAGAAGGACGCCTGATGGGAACCTCCGCTTCCAGTTCCGGGCCCGGAGGCGGGGTGCCGATCGTTCCGCCATGGGTTCCCGAGGCGGGTGCACCAGAGCCTGTAGCCAAACAGGAACAACCCGCGGCTGGCCCACTCGCACCTCCGGCGAGATTCGGCACTGCGCGACGAGGGCTTGGCGACTTTGCACGGTCAGGCGATCGGTCGTCGCTACGCCGCGGCATCGCAAGCTATGCCGGCAAGGGCCTCGGTGGAGCGCGAAGCGCCGCGCGCAGAATGGGAGGGGCGGCCAGTCGCTCGGGCGCCCTCCTCGACACCCTGGGCGGACTCAGCGCCGGGACGTTCGACCCCACCCAGCTCGGCTTTGATGCTGCGGGACTCGCGGGGCGCTCGGCACGGGAGATCATCGATAGGGTCGCGAGGTTCGTCAGCCCAAGCGATGGCACTCAAGATGCGGAGTCGAGCCAGAGGGCGATCAACGCGGCTCTGTCCGATCTGCTGGACGCCGACCCGAACGCGGACATCGCGTCGCTCACAGAGCAGCAGATCAACTGGGTTCTGGAGCGCCACATCGTGTACGAGATCGTGCAGCGCATCGAACTCGATGTGGGCAAGTCCATCTTGGACAACGCCCCCAGTCCGGCTTCTGCCATCGCCCGAATGAAGGAGATCCGAGAGTACGTCGAAGAGACAGTCGCGGCGGCATTCCGAGCACAACGACAAACGGGTCGCGCTCTGGATGGCTCGACCGCATCCAAGCTCACTGGCAACGTCATCCAAGAGACGTTCAAGGTTTTCGAGGAGTACGTTGAGTGAAGATCGTGTGTTCCCAGAACCCGACTGCGCTAGACGATGCAGAGGGAATCGCCTTTGCGATGTACACATCCCCCACATCCGACGAGATTGGTCGGATCGGATCATCAATTCCGATCGAGATCCGCCGGTCGGGCTTCGTTATCGATTCCGTATCGTGGGATTTCCTCACCATCGCCCTGGCAGTGATCGCCGCTGATCAGGGGTGTTTGCGGCAAGGAAGTGCGGACGGCTGGACCCGCCAGATAGGCCTTTGCATCTCCGTTCAGTCGCCGTTGACCTGGAGACCGCACGCGGCGGCCTTGGAGAAGGCTCTCGGCTTTCTCACGGGGGACATCTGGACACTCGAATTCCAGGGTGGCGGACCGACGCCTCCCCAAAGGGCGAAGCGACGACGACGAGGTCAGAGGAGACCATCCGGGGACGTCGTCTGTCTGCTCTCTGGTGGCATGGACAGCTTGGTGGGCGCTATCGATCTCGTCGACCAGGGGAAGGCGCCTATCCTTGTGAGCCAACGCGCTAGCGGAGATTCTGATCGGCAACGCGCGTTCGCGGCCAAGATCGGCTCCTCATTGACTCATCTCCAGCTCTCGCACGCTGCGCATCCCCCTGGAACGGCCGAGCGCTCGCAGAGGGCGCGGTCCATCATATTCCTCGCGTACGGACTGCTGGCCGCCTCTGCGCTTCAAGCGTCGGGGGCAGCGCCTCCTGTCCAGCTCATCGTGCCCGAAAACGGGTTCATCAGCATGAACGTTCCGCTGACCAACCTCAGGATCGGAACTCTAAGCACGCGAACAACCCACCCGTTCTTTCTCGGACAGATTCAGGCGATCTGGGCCGCTGTGGGGCTGAGCGTCGAGATTCAGAACCCGTACCAGTTTCGGACTAAGGGCGAGCTGCTCGCAGAGTGTCGACGCCAGGACCTGCTTCAGAGTCTCGCGAGCCAGTCAACGAGCTGCGGAAGGTTCGGACGCTACGGCTACAAGCATTGCGGCCGGTGTATCCCGTGTTTGGTCCGGCGCGCCGCCTTTCTGAAATGGGGGCAACCCGATGGAACTTCCTACGAGTTCGCCGACCTGAAGGCCCAACGCGACTTCGATGACGTTCGTTCGCTGGCGATGGCGTGCCTGCGCGTGCAGGCAGAGGGTGTCGATCGCTGGGCGGCAGGCGCGATCAGCTATGCAGAGCTCGGCGACCCGACGCCGTTCACGGAGACCGTCGGTCGCGGCATCGACGAAGCTCGCGACCTGCTTCGTGCTTCAGGGGTCCTGTGATCGATCTGCACTGCCACATCGATCTCTACCCAGACCCGCGAGCGATCGTCGCCGAGGCGGCACGCAGGCAATGCTACGTCTTGGCGGTTACGACCACCCCGCTTGCGTGGGGCGGAACCAGGCGGGTGATTGACGACGCACCACGAGTGCAGATTGGGCTGGGGCTTCATCCTGAGCTCGTGGTGGAACGGGCGCGAGAGGTAACGCAACTCGTAGAGCTACTGCCCGAGGCCCGGTACATCGGCGAGATTGGGCTTGATGGGTCGCGCCGGCACCATCAGTCGCTCCCACTGCAAACAGATATTTTCCGAACGATCCTTCGCGCGGTAGCAAACAGCGGAGGTCGCGTCATGAGCGTCCACTCGAGGGGGGCGGCCAAGGAGACGCTTGATGAACTTGAGCAGTACGCGGGGGCAAGCACACCGGTGCTCCACTGGTTCTCTGGGACTCAGCGGGAGCTGCGGCGTGCCATCGACCTGGGATGCTGGTTCAGCGTCGGGCCCGCGATGCTTAAGGGGGAGAAGGGGCGGAAGCTCGCCGCACTGATGCCAGTTGACCGCGTGCTGACTGAGACAGACGGCCCGTTTACGAGGAACGGCAACGAGCCGCTGTTCCCCTGGGATGTAGAGGAAGCGGAGCGCGTGCTTGGCGGGATCTGGCGGACCGATGCTTCGGCAGCCCGCCAGCGCATTCGTGACAATCTACGGACCCTCGTGGCCAAGAACGGGCTGCCGTGAGCGGCGAATACGATCACGCTGTGCGATACGTGCGATACACACGCTGCACTTGCACTGCGCACCTACGCTCACCTTCGCGCGGGACCACACCCCGGCGTTCAACGGTCCCGCGCCCAACGCGCCCACGTGCGCGCCCCTGCCGCCGACGCGCCAATAACGCCCCGGACCGCAACCCTCGGCGCGCCACGCGCGAACGTGGGCGCCCTGGTGGCGCGTGACTTCCCCGGTTCATCCCCGGCGACTTCCCCGCCCGGCGCAGCCGACTTCGTGGGTGACTTGGGGGGCGACTTCGGGGGGCACATGAGGGGTGACTTGGGGGGCACATGAGGGGGCGCGCCCCTCATGTCGGCGGCAGGGCGAGCGCTCACCCCGGAAGTTGCCCGGAGGTTCGGGCCCGCGACGACTTGCGCGGTGCGACCACCGAGCAAGTACCGAGCAAGTTACCGCGCAAGTCGCGGGCGGACGAGAGGCGCCCAGCTCTCCCAAATTTTTGGAGAGCTGCCCCGCGCCCAGTTCTTCGAAATCTTCGAAGAGCTGCCCCGGGGTGCCCCGATGGTTTACAGCCCGCCCACCGCGCGCCCCGTCTCGCCCCCTCGATCGCGCCTCGGTCAGTCAAACAGCGGCGCCAGCGTCCCGCAACCGAGCCCCGGCCAGTCAAACGCTCTCGGTTTCTCGATCCCCACGGGCCAGAGAAGAGAGCGCGAACGCCGTCCAGAAGCCCCCACGCAGCCGCCCACGACGCTCTACGCGCAAACGTCGTCCCGGCGTGCCGAGAACGTCGCGCAGCGCGAACCCCTCGGATTTCTGGCGCAGAAAGACCAACGGCCCCGAGGATCGCTCCTGGGGCCGTCGTTTACTTTTGGCTCCCGCCGCGTTCGCGACGAGAGATGAATGGCTCGGGGTGCGGCGCAGCCTGCGAACGCTCTCGGTAAACGCTTCTGGGACAGATTCGGATGTTCGTACTGACCCACGCAGGCTCTCGCACTGCGACTCCGAGAACTTGCGCCGAGAGCGCTGGGACAGATTCGCCGCTTCGCACCGTCCCATCGTGAGTCCGTCGCCTCGGGGCCGAGTGCCCTCGGGCCACGTTGAGCGAAAGCGAGGTGTCCCGGCTCCCGCTGGACTGTAGCGGCGAAGCGAGCCTGAGTGGTGGCTGCATGGACCAGGCCCCGCAGCTCGAAGACGCCGCCGAGATCGCGCGCGAGGAACGACGCGCCGACGTGCAGCGTCGCATCGACGAGGTGGCCGGCGTGCTCGCCGAGACCCTGCTCAGCATGTGGCGCGCGAAGCACCGCGCCGAGCGCCGTGGGGAGGCTTGGCCACCGCCGGAGCCCCCGAAGCCGGAGCCGCCCCGCACCTCGGGGCTGATCGAAAAGCCGAAGGGGCCGCCGCGCCGAGTCTTCCGCGAGCTCGAGGCCCGGGATGAGCTGGTCGCGAACATGCTGCTGGAGATGACCTGGTTCCCCACGTCGGAGCTCTGGCTCGAGCCCGCGGGCGGAAAGCGGACGCGCGTCGTCCTCGAGTACGGCCGCGTCGTCATCGGCGTCGCGGTAATCGACGAGTACGGCGACGCCGCGGTGCTGCGGGCGCTCGCGGTCCGCGCGACCTGTCGGCGGCAGAAGCACGGCCGCGCGCTCGTCGAGTACATCGTGCGCCACGCGTACGAGACCGGCGTCGGCCGCATGTACGCGGCCAGCGCGATGCAGTGGTTCGTCGAGGCAGTCGGCTTCGAGCTTCGCAAGCGCACGATGTTGCCCGAGGACGCGCGTCGCCTGCCGGGCATCATCGACGCACCCAGCAACGCCTTCGTTTTCGAGCTGACGCCGACCCAGACCGGGCGTCGCGTGCCGCGACGCAGCGTGCCGCGCTCGGCGGTCGAGGCCCTGTTGACCCGGTCCGACTTGAAGGCAGCGCGCTGAAGCCGAGCGATCTCGGACTCGCCGACGAGCGCCACCAGGGCGCCCACGTTGGCCCAGGGCGCGCCGGTGACGCCGGGGCGAGCAACGGGCGCGGCGAGCCGAGTGGGCGCGCCCGTGGCGAAGCTGGGCGAACCGTTCGAGCCGTCCTTCCTGGCCACGGATTCTGGCCATCGCCCCGGCGTGGCCAGAATCGAAGCGTCGAGAATCCGCATGGTTACGCCCGACCTACGGCGGAGGCCGTAGCCCTCCCGGTCACCGTGGCCAGAAACGACCGGCCTGACGGCGATGTTCGTCACGTCCTTCCCCGCTGCGCCCGCATCGCCTTCCCGGCCTCCGTCAGGCGGTAGCGCTGCAGACGGCTGTTCGGCTTGTCCGGCAGGGTCATCTCGACCAGCCCCATCCCGGTCGCCACCTGTTGGTAGCGGACGCGGAAGTGCGTCTCGTCGCGGAGTCCCAGGGCTGCCATGATCTCGCCTCGGCTCATCTCGCCTTCGAGAACATCCACCAGCCGCCCGACTTCGGGGGTGACTTCGGGGGTGACTTCGGGGGTGGCGGGCGTGACTTCGGGGGTCGCGAAGGCCCGCGGCTCCGGCAGGAACGTCGCGAACGACTTGTGGGCGCGGTCGTTCGTGTTGATAGGCGCGGCATGCCCAAGCGCCTGCCACTCGCGCTGCATCATCCGAAGGCCGGTGCCCGCCTGCTCACACATGCCGATGCGGCGGATGGCCATCGCGATGGCGGGGTTGCGCACGTCCTTCTCACCGGGGTCGAGCAGGTGCTTCTCGTCGGCGAAGCTGTCGCCCGGGTTCCAGAACTTAATGCCGTCCGTGAAGAACTCGATGACGGCCTTGCGCGAGTGGTCGCCGTAGTCCTGGTGGATCAGCAGGTTCATCGCGGCCTCGCGGAAGACGCGGAAGCCTGCGGGCGCGTCGCGCCGCTCGAGCGTGGCCGGGTCGATGTCCCTGAACGTCTTGGGCATGAAGAAGAGGTACTTCGCGAGGAGCTGCTGCCAGGTCTCGATGATGTTCACCTCGCTCACGAGGCGATCGATCCAGCGCGTCTCGTCGAAGTCCTCCGTGCTGGCGTAGCCGAGGAACCGCACGTCGAGGACCGGCTTCGGGATCAAGTTGCGCACGCCGCGCAGCGAGCCGAACAGGGCCACCGCCCCGCGCGTCGGGAGTAGCTTGCCGCTCTCCTTCACGAGGTAGCCCCACTCGTACAGGAACTCGTCATGCGGCTGCTCGACGTCGAAGCCGGGGTTCGTCGCGTGGAAGCGGTCGCGGTACCACTTGAGGCTCGCCGAGTGGAAAACCTCGTCGAGGTCGACGCGCGTGAAGGGCTCGCCGTCCCAGCGATCTGCGGAGGCGTCGCGCAGCATGCGCTCGATCTCGTGCTGCTGGGCGCGGTAGTCGCCGCCGCCCTTGCGCAGAAAGGTTCGCCGGATGTCGCCGTCGAGGTAGACGGGCTTGCGCGGGCGCGGGTTCTCGGCGACCTGGAAAGCGAGGACAACCTTGCCGTCGTGCTCGTAGCGGTGCTCCGAGACGTCGACGTCGTGGCTGATCTTCTGCCCGGCGTGCAGCACCGAGAGGAAGTCGTTCTGCACCTTGTCGGGCTCGTCGACGCCGCTCACCTCAAAGCGCTCACCGTCCTGCGTGACACCGAGCACGATCCAGCCGCCGCGCGTGTTGGCGAAGGCCGAGACGGTCTCGAAGACCGACTTCGGCAGCGCGCTTTTCGCGGCCTTGAACTCGGCGCCGGTCCACTCGCCGGAGCGCAGGAGGTCTTCGAGGGATGGCTTGGTCACGGCCTCGCCACCTCTTCGTCTGCCCGCGCCTTCCTCCGGCGCGGAGTCGTGCTCGTTTGGCTCGGCAGTGGCTGTGCAGGCACGTCGAGCTTCAGCGACCACTTCGGCGGGTACCACTGCGGGATCGGGGCCGGGCGCGGCGTGTACTTCTGCTTGATGCGGGTTCGACCGGACTCGCCCTCGATCTCCGGGTGCGCAACACGCGCGTACTTGCTGACCTCGCAGAACACGTTCTGGCAGTCGATGAGTTGAAGGCTGCGGCCCCAGAGGCTCTGGAACCTCATGCCCAGCCGCTCGAACTCGTCGCTCGCGCGCTCGGCCATGACCTGGATGATCTCGGCCTCGCTCAGGCACGCCATGTCCTTGAAGCACTTGCTGATGCCGTCCCGAGCACCGGGCCCCGCCACGACGAACTCCATCTCGGAGAAGTCGGTGAGCTCGCTGTAGTTGATGTCGATGGCGAACTGGAACGCGAGGAAGTCGCCGAGCGACGGATAGCCGCGCAGCAGCTCGAACGCTCCTCGGAGCGAGCCCACCTTCGCGAGCTTCTTCGGCGCCCCGTCGGCCATCATGTGCTCGATGAGCCGGAGGTGGTTTCGGTGCTTGCGCGGGCTTCCGAACGCCGGCGACGGCATGATGTACGCGGCCGAATAGATGCGTTCGCCTTCGTTGAGCAGCCCGTCCAGCACCGCCGCATAAGCGTCGAACGAGAAATTGCGCCAGCTCAGGGCGCCGAGCTTCGTGCGCAGGGTCTCCCATGTCGCGATCTTGTTGAAGAGCTTGAACAGGATCGTGCGGAAGAAGACCTCTTCGGGCTTCTGCGAGCCGTCGTAGATCACGTGGCGGATCAGGTACTGGCTCACGCGGTCCGACGCTCGGTACGCGTTCGTGAAGCGGTGCCCGCTGAGGATCGGGTCCTCCGTCCACGGCGGCGTGCTGCCGACCACCCGACGCATGAACATCTCCTGCCGCTCCGACGCGAAGCGCCAGTACGTGTCGAACACGGGCGTCGTCTTGAGCACGCGCCCGCCCGGCAGGCGGATCTCGTAGGCCGCTCGCTTGCTCAGTCGGTCCATGCGCTCCCCGTGCGATTCTTGCCAAACGACTCTCGGGAGTTGTCGGGCTGCTTCGTGCTCTTCCGTAGGTAGGCGTCGTGAATCCAGCCTTGGACCGTCGTGGGGTTGTCAGACCAATTGAAGATGGTCGCGAACTCGCACTTGATGTTGTCGTAGAGGCGCGGCGGAATGGTGTGGGGGTTGTACTTCGACGCGTCGGTTCGCGGGTACGTGGGCAGCAAGATGCCCAGAAGGCCGGAGCGCGGGTTGTACGCCGTCTGTCGAATCGATGAACCAATCTCCCAGTCGATGTGCTTCCGTTGCCACGTCTCGGCGCCGATCAAGACAACCGTGACCGAGGTATCGCGGAGGTACTCGTCGCGGATCTTCTGACGGATCGTCTCGGCAGGCAGGTTCGAGTCGATGTCTCCATCGTTCACCGAGCCCGGCACGAGGACGTCGAAGATGCTCCCAAATCGCTCGAACTTCGTCTTGTAAGCCTCGTCGAGCGCGTGGTGATAACTGACGAAGACCTTGTGTCTGTTGCTCATGGTGCTCCTCGCGAAGTTGACGGCAGCCGCTGCTGGTCGTCGCTCGCAACGTGTGGCGCGTAGGTGAGTTGGCGGGCGCCGAGGTCGAGCGTGACGCGTCCACCCGGACCTGCGCACAAGGAGCGAAAGACGCGGTAGCCGTCGAGGATCGCTGTCTCCCACTGCCACAGCGGAACGGTCTCGACCTCGAAGCCCTCGACGAACTCCTTGACCGTCTTCAGCAGGTCGAGGTCGACGTGATCGAGCCCCTCGAAGAACTTGAGCTGCTTGGCGCGGCTGAAGACGATCGCCGCGACCGCTTCCTCGACGATGCCGGCCCGCGCACCGTCCTGCGCCTCGTCGATCTTCGAGTTGCTCTTGCGCTTAGTCCGCATGAGCGCACGCACGACCGGCGACCACCCGAGATGCACGGCGTAGGCGAAGTGGAAGATGTCGTGGAAGCGGTAGCCGTCGGGGTCCTCGATGTTGTCGGTAAGTCGGTCGCCGAAGTTGATGTCGTTGCACCGTAGGATGACGGCTCTGTGCGAGCCGCGCGTTCGCTCGAGAAAGTCCACGTGAAGCCATCGGGGGAGCTGCTCTTCCACCGGGAAGGCGTCGTCGAAGAGGGGCGCATAGCGCCTCTCGTCGGGCCACCTGCTCCTGGTCTTCGCCGTGTTGCGCTCAGCGGCGTCGCGGAGGCAGACGTCCGCGTCGTTGCTGATCACCGTCAGCAACGCCCACGTGCGGCTCAGACGTGTCCGCATGTCATCGTGCTTCGACGTGCTGACCGCCGCGAGGACTTCGCCCACTGCGGCTCCGAAGTCGAGGTGCCCCGTGAGCTGAGGCCCGTCCGTCGCCGGAAGCACGACCTTGCCCGGCACGGGGAGTTCTTCGAGCAGGCCGGGCGCGACGACCGCAGCGAGGCGCACGAAATACCAGAGGAAGTCGCCGATCTCCTCGACCATCCTCTCGCGGTAGACCGGGTAGGCTTCGCGCTCGCGGCGCTTCTTCTTGAGCTCGGAGACCACGCTCCCAGCTTCGCCGATCAGGCCTGCAGCGAGCAGCGCCGCGTGGTCCGCCTTGTCCTTGAACTTGTCCGTCTTCGCTGCGAGCGCAGCGAACTCGAGGAGCCAGCGATTGTCGGTCATCGTGTGCTCCTTCGTGCGCTCCGCTTGGTGGCGGGGGGCGCCGCCGTGGTCGCCACGGGCACCGCTGCTCGCTCGTGCTTTGCGAACTCCAGGGGATCTCCCTGCACCCCCCACTTGCCCTCGCTCTCAAGCCAGCCCACGAAGGCGCCGGGCAGGTCGCCCGTGAACACGCGGTGCCCTCTGCCCGAACAGAGGTCGACCTTCTCCTTGCCGAAGGAGCGGAGCTTCTTCGGGATCGTCGGCGCCGAGCGCCCCCAGTAGACGAACTTCGTGGCGATGAGCAGGCGATCGACCCCGGTGTCCCAGACGAGGTTGGCCTTGTTCAAGCGCCCGTCGGGCAAGCTGTGATGTGAATCCGCCTGCACCCAACGCCTGCCTTCGCGGCGGTAGATGTTGTCCCCGTACATGACCTTCAGGCTGCCCTTCAGGTTCGGCCGCTTCAGGATGAATCGTGGGTCGTTCCAGTACGTGTCGAAGCCGAGCACTTCGCTCACCTGCATCGCGAAGATGAGGCGTCCCTTGTAGTCGTAGGTGCCCTTCGCGCCGGTTCCGACGACCCAGTCTCCTACGGAAGCGTGCTTGCGGATCTTCGGCTTGCAGGTCGCCAGGGTGCAGAACCCGAAGAACGGGTTCGGGGCGAAGCCAAAGTCACGCGCAACGACGTAGGAGTAGAGCTTCATCAGCAGTTGAACCTCTTGACCGTGTAGTCGGGCGCTGTGCGCGGGTTCCCTGTCGCCGGGTCGTCGAAGCCACTGATCTTTCCGTTGATGGCATCGACGACGCGCTCACTCTGCCAGCCCACGACTGCCGCATCGCCATGCGTCCGAAGTGCCTCGGGGATGTCTGCGTCCGTTGCGCCTTGCGCGAATACGCCGACGACCTGCTTGCCCTGCTCGATGGCGTACTGGATCTCCCAGTTCACCCACTCGCTCTGCGCGGTCTCGTGCGTGATGAGCACGACCAAGGTGCTGGCCCAGTCGATGTGCGGCTTGAGGTACTTCTCCTTGATGTAGTCAGGATTGTTCGCGTTGTTCGGCTTGTCGCTGTTGATCGACCCGTCGCGCACCTCCATGCCAGCCTTGGAGATGAGGTCCTTCAGCTTCGGCAGGAGCGCGTCGTCCTCGTGGACGTGAGAGATGAAGATGTTCTTCGTGTCCGCCATGCTCTTCACTCCGCGTCGCCAGCAGCGGCGGCTGGCGGGTTGCATTGCTGGATGCCGCGAAGCACCAGCTCCACGATTCGTTCTGCCGAGCGGGTCGTCGCCAGCTCGCGGTTCTCCTCGACGGTGAGGCCGTTGTTGAGGTCGCTGATTGCCCCGGCCTTGAACTCGGCCGCGACTTCCTCGAACTCGTCCCACTTCAGACCGGCGCCGACATAGAGCTTTTTGACGTCGTCAGTGTGTGGGCGCTGGCTGTGAAACTGCGACGTGAGTTCGGCCCGTGGCGCGCCGTCGAGAGCGTCCAACACAAGCCGAGCGCAGCCGCCGAATGCGCCCACGAGATAGAGCGGACGCTTCGCTCGGAAAGTCAGCAAGGTCTCTTCCAGCACGCCAGGCATTCGCCCGCGGTAACTGAGACCGGTTCTGCCACCGATCACGATGCGGGCGCTGACATCAGCGGTCTGCCGAGCCCTCATCGCCGCAAGACCTCTGGCCCATGCGAACCGCTCCGCAGCAGAGTCCGACGGGAGCTCGACCTGGGGCGCCTCGACGAATCGAGCGTCGAGTACTTCCGTGACCTCCGCCGGCCTCTCGCAGCGGATCACTTCGACGAGCGGTCCGAGTCGAGCCTCGTCGCGAGCGAGGGGCACCATCGGCCACGCGAGGTAGTTCACGAGCTCTGCGGGAGCCGCGTCGTCAGGAGCTCGTCCACGCAGTTGGTCTATGACCGGATCTCGAACGAGGGTGGCCAGCTGATCGGTGTACCCCTTCTTCCCCAGGTGGCCTCCGTATGCGAGGCGAACACCTGCAACGAGCAGGTAGCGCGACAACTCTAGGAAGATGGCGTCGAGGTGTGCCTGGCGAAGCCCAAATCGTTTCAGATCTTCCGCTTC
Source organism: uncultured Polyangiaceae bacterium (assembly GCA_964415255.1). Lineage (GTDB taxonomy): Bacteria > Myxococcota_A > Polyangia > Polyangiales > Polyangiaceae > JAHBVY01. Next base: position 15,545 of record CAYQAC010000085.1, read on the forward strand.
GGAAATGGACAGTGCGACCAGCAATCCTCGGCCGCGAAGATCATGGGCGCGCGCGTGCCGCTCCAGCGGGGTTTCGACGCTCACACCAGTGTGGCTGAGGACGTCGAGCTCTTCGATGCCAAGGGGAGGATCCGGGTACAGAACCGGCTTGGCCTTGTCGCGATGGACGATCGTCAGCAGTTCAGGACCAGCGAAGAGCAGGTCGTCCCCCTCACGCTGCCGAAGCTTCAGATTCTCCTCGGCGTACGCGTGACGCAAGGACTCGCGGAGAAGCAGATCAACGACATCCTGTGCCCTGCCAGCCTGCCAACGGATCACGGGCGTGTTCCCCGAGTACGGGAATCGCCGGGTCTCCTGCACCTGCACGGCATCCACGATCACCACAGGACGCTGGTTCTGCTTGGCGAGCAGTACCTCGCGCCGACACCATTCTCGGGATGAGTAGGCGTCGGTCACTACAGCGAGGAGCGCTGTGTCCTTGACTCCCTTCTCGATCTCCTTGCCGAAGCGTGACCCCGACGCGATGTCACCGCTATCGAACCACGTGTTCTCGGGATGCTCGGCGGTCAGGTGTTGGAGCAGCGATTTGACGACGCCCGGCTCCTTTTCCAAATCTGCCTTTGCGTGGCTGAGGAAGATGGTCGCGGCGGCAGCATCCTCGTTCTCGTCATGCGGACGCAGCCTGCGAATCAGAAGATGCACGAGCCGTCGAGCGATGCACTTGTGCCTCTCCTCCTCGGAGTCGAACGCCCACGCGCGGAGGAAGCTGATGCTGTCGAGCCGCTTGTCCACGGGGTAGCCGTGCTCGGTGAGCTGGACGGGCATGAACCGATGCCGACCCGCCTCGGCAAGCGTGCGAAGTTGCACCGCGTAGTCGCCCCACGACCTTCCTGACTTTGCCTTTCGGCGTGCCGCGGCCGCCAGGTGGTCCTCGGCGAGCAGGACAACGAGGACGCGGTGGGCCTCGTCCGCAATCTTCGGCTCGGGTGGCTCACCCGAACCATCGTCGGGCGTGAAGATCGTGGGGATCTGGAGGCCTGGCACCGCCGGGTCTGCGTTCAGCACCTCGTGCAAGTACGCCGCTGCGGCGGCCGCCTCCTTCGACTCGGGGTGGAACTCGAACTGGACGAGCAGCGGAAATTTGGTCGCCATCTTCATCCCCCCAGCACCTTCATCGCCGCGGTCTTCGGGTCGCCGAAGAAGATCGGGTCGACGTGCTCCATGATGTCGGCGCTGACGTCGAGGAAGTTCCGCTTGTTCTCGATGGGGATGAGGGCGCGCTTGGCGCCGTTGTCCTTCGCGACCTGGAGGGGCTCGGTGAGTGAGCGCAGGGGCTTGATGTTCCCCTGAACGCTCATGTCGCCGAGGATGAGGAGCGCGGGACTTACGGGCGCCTTTCGCAGCGCGGAGTAGCAGGCGACGAAGAACGCCACGCCAAGCTCGGCCTCGACTCGGTTCGCGAGGAGATCGATCACCTCGACGTGGATGTCTGAGACGTCGAGGTCGCGAGCGATGCCGAGTTCGGTCTTCTTTGCCTGCAGGAAGCTGAAGGCTCGCTGGACTGACTCCTTCATCGCGCCGGCCACGCCGCCGGCGAGCTTGAGCTTGCCGGTGCCGCTCGAGACGGAGACCTCGACGCGGTAGAGGCCGACGGTGCCGTCGGACGTGACTCCCGCGCTGTAGACGGTGCCAGGGGCCAGCGGATCGGTGGAGATGAGATCGCGGCCGCCCTGCTCGGGCACGCCGACGAACTTCTCCTCGCCGGTCTCGTTGTCCGAGTAGCTGAAGGACGTGTGGTAATACTCGAAGGAGCCCATCTTCTTGAGCTGCTCCTTCACGCGGCGTCGGCCTTCGACGGCGAGCTCGAGGATCTCGGCAAGCTCCTCCTGCGCGATCTCGCCGTGCGGGAAGAGGATCTTCATGAGACCCGAGACGCTCTTGCGCACCGCCTTGCGATCGCGGGCGTTGAGGTGCGCGCCCAGCGAGAAGTGCCGATCGATGACCTCGGTGAAGTTGTGCTTCCGCATCTCGCGGAGCGCCTCGGCGAGGTAGTCGACCACGAACCCGTAGTGGTTCGTGAAGAGGTCGTTCCGCATCTTCGGGATCTCCCAGCCGGGGAGGTAGAAGTGCATGCGGTCGATGAAGGCCATGTCGTCGCGGATGATGTCGGGCATCGGCGCGAAGAGGTGGCCGGTCTGGACCATCACGTCGACGGGCTGGTTGGTGTTGCCGAACATCGCGATGCTCGCGTCACCCGAGACTGCCTCCTGCCCGCGCTGGAAGGTGCCGGACTCGCAGTAGGTCTTCATCGTCGTGATGACCTCCTTCGGCATCTTCTGCAGGTCGGCGACCTCGTCGAACCCGACGACGTCCCAGATCTGCACCATTCCTTTCTGGCGGCCGTTCATGTGGCCGAAGAGGTTGGCCACTGTGGTGCCGCCGGTGAGCAGAGCCGAGTACGGTGAGACCTCCTGGACGACGTAGCTCTTGCCCGTACCGCGAGGCCCGAGCTCGACCATGTTGTAGTTGCGCTCCGCGAGCGGGATGAGGCGCACGAGGAAGAGCAGCTTCAGGCGCCGCGACATCTCCCCCGGCTCGTACCCCATGCTGCGCATGATGAGGTCGAGCCACTCGTCGGTCGTAAACTCGCCCCGGACGCGGCGGTACTCTTCGAGATCGAACGTGGCGATCTGGATGGGCGTGAGCTTGTCGATCCAGAACGGGTTCTTGCCTCTCGACTCCTCGTCGTACTCGAAGCGCATGTCGACCTGCGACCAGACGCCGCCCATCACGAGGCGCTCGAAGTCGCGGACGTAGTGCTCGGGCACGTGGACGTTCTTGTGGCCGAAGTTCGTGACCTCGGCCCAGTAGTCCGAGTCGACGAGGCGGACCTTCACCTTGTCGATGAAGGTGTGCCGCCCGCGATCCTTGACCATCGCCTGCGCCTTCATCGACTCGTCGGAGCGGATGTAGTTGTTCGCGAGCGTGTCGTTGACGACCTGCAGCCCCATCTGGATCGCGACCTCGTCGGAGGAGGCGCAGTACTTCCCGAGGAGGAACTCGAGGACGAAGACCGGCACGTTGGCGCCGACCTTCACCTTTCGGACGAGGTCCTTGCGCACCACCTTCCCCGCGAAGAGGCGGTTGACCTTGTCGTCGAGTGCATCTCGTGTCGGGACTGTTCCGTTGCTCATGAATTACACTCCAAGTCGAACCGGGATGTCGGTGGGCGAGCGGTACAGCTCCGCGTCGGTCGTCGGGTCCTGCACCACGACGCGCAACGAGGCGGCGCTCTCATCGCTCAGCAGGAACGCGATGGTCACCGGCTTGTTCGGCTCGAGCTTCACGGTGCCGGTCGCGCGGTCGAACTGCGCGTCGACCGCCATGCCCACCGAACCCACCTGCTTGCCCGCCGCCATCAGCAGCGGCCGAACCTGAATGCCTGCGGCGCCCAGAAGCATCTGCTTCGCGCCGTAGGTGAACGTGACGCTGAAGATTCGGTTGGTCACCGCATCGGGCAGCCCGATCGCCTCGATGGGGCCCGCCGACGGACGGACGGACTCGCGCACCTTCGTGCGAACGGTCAACACCGGGACGACCAGCTCCTGCAGCGAGGGGCCGCCGTGATGAAAGGCAAGATCGCCACCCGCCTTGAACACGCCTGTCGCCGCAGGGAAGACGAACTCGAGATCCGAGGCGTAGCCGAGCGACGACGCGGCCACGCGCACGCAGCCCGCCGACGTGGCGCCGCCGCGACCGATCCAGCAGCGCCGGTGCAGGTCCACGGTGTTCCCGCCCGGGGCGTCGGTGCGCATCGACTCGTCGCGGTCGTTGGCGAAGAACAGGTGGCCGTGGTCGGCGCTGACCACCGCGTGCTCGATGCCCGCCGCCGCGAGCTTGCGAATCGCACGCGCGAGGTTGTCGATGACCGTGTCCATCACCTGCCGCGCCTGAAACGTGAAGCCCGTTTCGCCGGCGTGATCGATCTCCTGCGAGCGGACGACTACCACCTGCGCGCCGTCGATCTTCTTCGAGAGCTTCGACGGCTGGAGGCTCAGCAGCTCGTCGAGCGCAAGGTCGACCAGCTTCGGCACACGCGCGGCAGCGTGCTTCTTTCGGGTGACGAGGTCGGGCAGGAAGCTGTCGTCGATGCGAGCACCGAGCTTGCCGCCCTGTTCGACGACCGAGAAGCTCGCGGAGGCGCCGGGCTGCAGCGCCGCCATGCCGATGGGCGTGATGCTGGGCAGCGCGCCCACGGCGGCGCGCACGGAGACCTCGGAGGTCTTCGGCAAACGCTCGGCGAGCTCGACGCCCATCTCGAAGCGCATCGCGTCGACCAGGAAGTAGGCGACGGGCTTGGGCTTGTCGGCGACGACCTCGCTCCAGACGCGCGTCTGGTGGAGGGCTCCGGGCACGGTCCACCCGGCCTTCACGAGCGCCTTGGTGAAGCCTTCCGCCATCGCGTGACACGTGTCCTCGTGGGCGCGACGGACCACGCCGAGCGGGCGTTCCTCGGGCTCCTCGTCGAGGTTCGCTACCCAGGCCTCGAGGCGGCGCTGGGCCTGGTCGAGACGGAACCACCCGTCCTTCGACACGTAGGCATCGAGCCACGTGGCGGCATCCCCCGAGGTCTTGTTGACGGCCTTTCGCACTTCCATCGCGACGTTGCCCAGCTCGGCCATGCGCCGAGTGGCTTCCCACTGGGCCTTCCTGCTGACGTCTCGGTCAAGCCAGAAGCTCTGCTCTCGGTCCGCAACGAGCGCGAGCGCCTCGCCGAACTTGCCGTTCGAGATGAGGTCGCCCGCGTGGCGAAGGAGCGCGCGCTCCTCGAAGCGGAACGTGTCGATGGAGCCCAGCGCGCCCGGAGGCAGCTTCGCGTTCTTCAGCCCGAGCTCCTCCTCCACGCGGTCCGCGAGCGCCGCGTAGGCATCGGCGTGGCCGGTGCGCAGGCGCCGCGCGATCTCGCGCACGGCCGACTCCTCGTCCTTCGTCGGCGGCTTCCCGACGCTGTCGAGCGACGCGGGCGCGTCACAGGACAGGTCGAGGCGGAACTCGCCCGCGAGCACGTAGCGCAGCGTGATGGCGCGAAGCTTCGCGAGCGGTGAGTCCGCAACGAGGTCGAGCCCAAGCCGCGCCTTCACGAGCTTGGTCAACTCCCGCGTCGCCTCCTTGCTCACGATCTCCGGGTCGCGTGCATCGCTCACGAGCCACGCCGTGAGGAGCCCGTCGTTGCCGCTGGCGTCGTGGAAGATGCTCTTCAGGATCGACGGCGGCTCCGCGCCAGAGTTGCCGGCTGCCGCGCGCGCGAGGTCCTCGTAGGAGACCTTGCGGTCGAAGGGCAGCATCTCGTCGACGACGCCGAGGGTGTACTTCTGGAGCAGGACGTTCTTGGCGAGCTGCTTGAGCTGCGGCTCCCATGTCGTGCCGGCCTTCTCGCGCTCCATCCGCACCGACGCGCGCCGATCGCGCGTCACGCCCGGGATGTAGATCACGACGGGGGCTGGAGTGTCGCCATTCACGTGCGGCTCGACGACCGCGCGCAGCTCGAACATTGAGCCCGCGTACTCGGCGAGGCTCGCCTTCGCGCCCGCGACAGCCACGGGAACGGGCTCGCTCACGGTCCGCGGACCTCCGCGCACCTCGTCTACGAACGGCTGGAACTCGCCGCGCTCGTCGAACCAAACGACGACACGCCGGGACTTGATCTTGTCGGCGAGCTGCTTCGCCACGTAGTCGTGAAGCGTGTGCATCAGGCGTCTCCTCCCTCGGCGGCGGCAGCGGACTTGCGACGGCCACCACCACGACGCCCGCCGCCCTTGCCGGCTGCCGCAGGCGCTTCGAGCAGGCTCTTCAGCGCGGATTTCACTGCGGGCGAGGTTCGCTCACGCACGAGCTCGTCCACGCTGCGCGTGGGCGTCTTGCGGGCGGTCCACTTGCCGTCGGTGCCCTCGGCCCAGAACACGTCCTCGAGCCCGTGGGCGATGGCGAGGCTGCGGTCCTTCGCGCACTTCGGCACCACGCGCTCAGGCCAGAGGTGCATCGCGAGATGGGCCCAGTCGTACTTCCCCTCGCAGAGTGCGTCCCAGGTGGACTTCAGCTCCTTCTGCCAGGACTTGTTCTGCGGAACGAGCCGCCAGAGGGGGGCGAAGTTGATTATGACGCCGTCATCGAGGTTTGGCTTCCAGAGCGGCGCGACGCGCTTCACCTCGTCGAGGAACGCACGCAGCTCGTCAACGACCGCTTCCTGCGCGGCGAGGGTCTTTCGCTGGGCGGCGGGCGCGCCGTCGCGCAGCCCGCTCGTGAGCGACTCGAGGCGCCGCTCCTCGTGCGCGAGCTTGGGCGCGACGTAGTCGTTCTGGACACGGAAGAGCGTGTCCTTGCTGAAGGCGTGGATGTAGAGCCACACCGAGTAGATCGCAGAGGGCGTCGCGAGCTGCCAGTAGATGGGCGCCTTGCGACGACTCTTCGAGTACGTCCTGATGTGCTGCGGGAAGAACTCCTTGGCGAGCCAGCCTCGGAGGTTCTCGGGTGCGTCGACCTTCACGCGCTCGGCAACGGCGATGGCGCTCGCGGCGAGGTCGTCGGCGTGTCCTTCGTCGTCGACGAGGATGTCGGGGCGATCGGCGGGCTCTTCGCCCTCGGGGTACATGCCGGGCGAGCGC
>CAYQAC010000086.1:0-268 GCA_964415255.1 uncultured Polyangiaceae bacterium
CGACAACGACGTGCTGCTGTCGTGCTAGGCTTGCAGGCTAGATGTTCAAGGTCGAGTGCCCCGGCTGTAAAGCGCCGTACCAGGTAGATGAGCGACGCGTCCCCCCCACGGGCCTCAAGATGCGCTGCCCGAAGTGTGGGACGACCTTCAAGGTAGAGCCGCCTGGCGACGAGCGGCGGACGGGCCGTGGCCAGCACCACGCCGGCGGTCGGGTGGGCGCGCGCCGGGCCGAAGTCCGGTACCACCTCCCCGCTCTCGATCCGCCGCG
>CAYQAC010000086.1:278-21951 GCA_964415255.1 uncultured Polyangiaceae bacterium
GCGGCGGACGGGCCCTAGCCCCGTGCTTGGGGACTTCGACACAACGAGCGGGCCGCCACCGGTGCCGCAGCGCGCGCGCCGCGCGACCCACATCGGTGTTGGGATTGGGGCTGGGGTAGGGCTCAAGCTGCCGTCGTCGCCGGGTGCTGTGGGCGCCCCCACGGAGCCACGCCCTGCTGCACCTCCACGCCCTGCAGCGCCTCCACGCCCTGCAGCGCCTCCACGGCCCGCTGCGGATCCAGGGATCGGCCTACCTGCCGTCGCGGGGGCTGATCGGCGTGATCTGCCGGCACCACAGCCTAGGCTGTCCGCTGCTCGGTCGGCCACGGTGCTGCCTGATGATGAGCTCGATCTGCCCGCGCTAGGTGGTGGCGTGGCCGATCTGCCAAGCCCCGGGAGGCCACGGCCAGGAGCGGCGCGCCCGCCGGTGGGCGGTGCGCGTCCAGGATTACCCCGTGGGAATGCGCCGGCCTCGGGTGATGATGATTGGGCCCTGCCTGAGGCCGACCTGCCAGGCGTCGTCGATCGACGCGCGCACCCCACCGCGCCCGCGCTGCGGCGTGGTGGGCCCACGCCAGGCGCGCCCCAGGGCTTCAGCGATCTGCCCGCCGCTCGCGGCGGCTCCCTCGACGTCGATCTGCCGTCGCTCAGTGAGACTGACGATCTACCCATCGTCGGTGGGCGGCCTGGGCTCCCACCTGTCCGCCGCCCGGCGACCTCGCTGGATAGCCCCTTGCCCGCGCCGGTCGCTGAGCGGCGCGGCGGCGGTCTCCCTGAGCTCAGCGACTTCGGTGATTTACCCTCGCCCGTCGGCGGCTCGCTGGATCTCGATCTTCCCTCTCTCGGAGGTCGCCTCTCCGCCCCGGCTGACGGCTCCAGGTCGGGCCTATTGGACGCCGATCTGCCGTCGTTGGGCGATGATCTCCCCGCCGCGGTCGGCTTCAGTGATCTGCCCTCAGCCGGGCCTGACTCGCTTGACGTCGATCTGCCGAGCTTGGGTGGCAACTCACCGAGCGCAGGCGGCTTCGCTGACCTACCGTCTTTGGGTGGCGACCTCCCGTCGCCCGCGGGAGGCTTTGGCGACCTGCCGTCGCTAGGTGGCGATCTACCGTCGCTAGGCGGCGATCTGCCGTCTTTGGGTGGCGACCTCCCGTCGCCCGCAGGAGGCTTTGGTGAGCTGCCCTCACTAGGCGGTGAGCTGCCCTCACTAGGCGGTGAGCTACCCTCACTAGGCGGTGAGCTACCCTCACTAGGTGGTGAGCTGCCCTTGGCGCACTCCGCGTCGAGCCGTGAGGCAGCCGCCTTCGCGGAGCTGGACCTCGGCAAGGCGCCGCCCGCCCCGAGCTTGCCTGATTTGTCAGCGGAGCTGGGGGGCCCGATGCCGAGCTTCTCCGAGTTCCCAGGGGAGCTCGGGGGCCCCGCGTCGAGCTTCGACGCTGAGGAGCCGCGCTTGGGCCAGGGCCTCGCGCCGAGCGGCCCCGATCCCTTCGCGCTGCCACCCGATCCAACCCGGCGCCCAGCTGACGACCAAGCCATCGTGCGCTCGAGCGGTGGTGGGGTGAGCTACGGCGAGGTCAACCTCGGTGGCGGTGAGGGTGGCCGCGACGTGTCGCTAGACAGCGCTGATGACGACATGGAGTTCGGCGCGATCCCCCAGGAGGATCAGGTCGTCGCCAAGGCTCCTGCCGCCGCCGTGATGGCGCCGCCGCCGCACCTCGCAGTGGCGGCTGCGCTGGAGACGCCCAAGAAGCCGCGCCGTGGGCTCAAGGTCGCTCTGGGGCTCGGTGTGCTGCTGCTGCTAGGCGGTGGCGCGCTCGCGCTGCTGCCTGACGTGGGTCCCTTCGGCGCCCACTGGATCGTCGATCAGGTGAAGCGCGGCGACAACGAGGCGCTCGTCGCCCGCACCGTGACGGGCAGCCAAGCGGAGATGGCGAAGGACAGCTTCGCGAGCTCGGGGCTGGCGCTTGAGGGCGTCGCGCGCCAGCGCACCGCCTCGCCCCGGCTCAAGCAGCTGGGCGCCTACGGGGCCTACGTGGCGTTCTTGAAGGTGCTGCGTTTTGGGCCGGATTCTGCCGTCACATCACGCGCGAAGGTGCAGCTCGAAGAGCTGAAGGGGAAGGAAGACACCCCGTACCTGAAGCTCGCGCGCGCCGCGGAGGCGGCGGTGGAGGGGAACCTCGCGCGAGCGCGTCAGTTGCTCGGTGGCCTGACTCAAGGAGACGGCGCGCTCGATGCGTGGGTCACGTTGGGGGAGGTGGAGTTGCTCGCGAAGGACGCTCAAGCGGCTGAAGCGGCGTGGGTGGAGGCAGGTCGTTTGGAGCAGGGGGCGAGGACGGGCTATGGCCTCGCGCGCGCCAAGCTGCTTGCTGGGGATCACACGGGCGCTGAGGCGCTCGCGAGTCAGGTGCTGAAGCAGAACCCCGAGCACATCGGCAGCCGGGTGCTCCTGGCGCGCTCCGCGTGGCGGCAGAACAAGGAAGAGGAGGCGCTCAGCCTGCTCGAGGTGGTGGGGGAGGGGTCCGACAAAGCGAGCCCAAACGAGCGCGTGGACGCGCTGACGCTGACGGGTGACATCCACCTTCGGCGCTCGCGGATCACCCAGGCAGAGAAGGCGTACGAGCAGGCGCTGGCGATCGCCCCCAAGGCAGCCGGCGCGCTCGCGGGGCTGGGTGATGCCTTCTACTTCTCAGGCCGCTACAGCGAGGCGCTGGCGCGCTTCAAAGCGGGGGTGGAGGCCGATCCGGACAGCGTGGTGGCGGCGGTGGGCATGGCCAAGACGCTGGTCGCGCTCGAGCGCTTGGAGGACGCCAAGGCGCTGTTGACCAAGCTCGACGCCGCGCACCCGAAGGACTCTCGGGTGGCGCTGTGGGTGGGCCGAGCCGAGGAGGCGCTCGGCAACCGGCCGGAGGCGGAGGCCGCGTACAAGCGCGGCATTCAGGCGGGTGAACCCGAGGCCGCCGTGGTGGATGCGTACGTCGCCCTGGCGCTCTTGATGAGCCAGCAGGGGCGGGCAGACGAAGCCGAGCAGCAGCTCGCCGCCGCCCAGAAAATGCTGCCAAGCTCCCCCGCCATCTTCAAGGCGCTGGGTGAGGTCGCGCTCGCTCAGGGCCGCTATGAGGATGCCGTCACGCAGTTCAAGAAGGCGCTCAGCCTGGACGCGAAGGACATCGGCGCCGAGTTCCGCTTGGGCGTCGCGCACCGCCGCGGCCGCGACTTCGAGGCGGCGCGGAGCGCCTTCGAGCGCGTGGCGGATGTCGATCGGGACTACCCAGGGCTAGCCCTTGAGCGCGGCCTCTTGTTCGAGGCGGCGGGCCAGAGCGAGGAGGCGCTCAAGGAGTATGAGGCGGCGCTCGCCAAGGCTCCTACGGACCTCGACCTGATGCTCCGGGTGGGCTGCGGCAAGGTCAGCGCGGGTCGCGGTGAGCAAGCCGAGCAGATGCTGCGTCAGGTGCTCCAGCAGCGCCCGAACTCTGCGGAGACCACCCACTGCCTGGGCCGCGCGCTGCTCCTCAAAGGCAATAACCTGGCGGAGGCTTTGAAGAGCCTCGAGCGTGCGCGCGATTTGGATCCTAACCGCGCGGAGTATCACCTCTACGTGGGCTGGGCCGCCAACGAGGCCGGCAACCACAAGATCGCCGAAGAGGCGCTGGCCAAGGCGCTCGGGCTCGACCAGGGGCTCGCCGATGCCTACTGGCAGCGCGGGGTGCTGCGCTACCGCCAAGGCGCAGTGAAGGACGCGATCACCGATCTGCAGCGCGCCCTCGCCCTGCGCCCCTCACGCTTCGAGGCGCACGCGGCGCTCGCCGATTCCTACTACGACCTGGGGCGTGAGCGCGACGCGCTCGAGGAGTGGCGCAAGGCGACCTCAGCCGATCCCAAGAACGCCACCTGGCGTTTTCGTTATGGAAAATTGCTGGCCGCAAACCGCCAAGACAATGAGGCGCGCGAGCAGCTAGAGAAGGCGATCGAGGGCGGCGAGCAAGAGACGCCCAAGCCGCGCTGGATGTGGGAGGCGCACCGCCTCTACGCGAAGTCCCTCGGCGGCAGCAAGGAGGCGGCGCGTCACTTTGAGGCCTTCCTCCGTGACGGCCCGCGCGACTCGCCTTACCGAGCGGAGGCGAAGGAGGCACTGAAGCGCCTGGGCCGCCCTTGGGATGGCCCCTGAGGCGCCGAGGGCCCCAAAAAACACGCGGCTCCTCTCAGCGACTGGGACGCCGGCGCCCCGCGAGCCCGAGGCCTGAGCCTTCGGGTGGGCTTCTTATTTTGGGGGTTGGGGAGCGCCGGGCGGTATAAAGTGGCGCCAACGAGTCGCCGCGCGGCTACTCGAGGAAGCTCTTGATGCCCTTGGAGCGACTCGGGTGACGCAGCTTGCGCAGCGCCTTCGCCTCAATCTGGCGGATGCGCTCGCGCGTGACCTCGAAGTCTTGCCCCACCTCCTCTAAGGTGTGGTCGCTCTTCTCGCCGATGCCGAAGCGCAGCCGCAGCACACGCGCCTCGCGCTCGCTCAGCGTCGCCAGCATGGCCGCCGTCTGCTCCTCTAAGCTGCTCGTCACCAGTGCGTCAGCTGGGCTGACGGCAGCCTTGTCCTCGATGAAGTCGCCGAGGCTCGCGTCCTCGTCCTCGCCGATCGGCGTCTCCAGGCTGATCGGCTCCTTGGCGATCTTCTGCACCTTGCGGATCTTGTCCTCGGGCATTTCCATGCGCTCGCCCAGCTCTTCCGGAGTCGGCTCGCGGCCCATCTCCTGCAGCATCTGGCGGGAGATGCGGTTGAGCTTGTTGATCGTCTCGATCATGTGCACCGGGATGCGGATGGTGCGCGCCTGATCGGCGATCGCGCGCGTGATGGCCTGACGGATCCACCACGTGGCGTACGTCGAGAACTTGTAGCCGCGCCGGTACTCGAACTTGTCCACGGCCTTCATCAGGCCGATGTTCCCCTCCTGGATCAGGTCGAGGAACTGCAGGCCGCGGCCGGTGTACTTCTTCGCGATCGAGACCACGAGGCGCAGGTTCGCCTCGATCAGCTCAGCCTTGGCGCGCTCGGCGCGCTGCTCCGCCACCTTCACGCGCTCATAGAGCTCAAGCAGCTCGTCGCGGTGGATCCCGAACTCAGCCAGCGTGGTGCGCGCGTCGCGCTCGGCGTCTTCATAGGCCGCGCGGCTGCGGCGTACGGCCGCCGGCTCGCCGGTGAACTCGCTCATGAGCTGGTCCCAGCGGGCAGGCTGCTCGAACGCGGCTTCAGCGCGCTGGGTGAGGGTGCCCTTGGCTGCGCCCAGCGCCCGCTCAAGATCACCGAGCCGCGCGGCGACGCGGTTGACGCTCTGCACAGCGCGCTTCAGTGAGGACACCAGACCATCTACCGTGCGCTTGTTGAGGTCCAGCTCACGCAGCGTCTTCAGTGCCTCACGCTTCAGCGCTGACAGCTCCTGGGAGGCCGCCTGGCTTGCGCCGCGCCGCGCGGCGTCGCGGATCTTCCTGTCCTGCCGCTTGAGCTTCTCGAGCAGGCGGAGCACCTTGCGGTCGGCCTTCTCTTCGTCGAAATCCGCGCCCTCATCGGCTGGCTCGCGGATCAGGTCCTTGACCCGGATGCTGTGGCTCTTCAGCTGCTCGCCGAGGATGATGAGCTCGCGCACGGCCACGGGCGTGTCGAGCACCGCGCTCAGCAGGCTCTCCTCACCCTGTTCGATGCGCTTGGCGATCTCCACCTCGCCTTCGCGCGTGAGCAGCGCCACGCTGCCCATGCGGCGCAGGTAGATGCGCACGGGGTCGCTCGAGCGGACGGCCTCGTCAGCGCTGGTCGTCAGCGGCTTGGCCTTGTCCGTCGGCGCCTTGGCCTGCGCGGCTGGTTTGGCGCTGGCGTCGGAGGCGGGCGCGCGGTGCTCTTCAGGGGATGACGCCACCTGGTCGAAGGTCAGGAAGGCTTCTTGATTGGCGTCGCGCGACGCTGCCTTCGAGGATGACGCTGCCTTGGGGGATGACGCCGCGCCTGCGCGTCGCTTGGTGCGACCGCGCGCCACGTCCGCCAGGGCCGTGTCTGGGGTAGCTGCCTCCGTCAAGTGCTCGTGTTGGTCGTCCACTGCCTTCACTTGTTTTGCTCCCACCGTGTCCCTCATCGCTCGCGCCGATGCCGCCGACCACGGCGGCGCCCGACGCTCCTGTCTGATGGCTGCGCGCTCCGAGGCCAGCTCAGCGGCGACGTTCCCTGGCACGCCTGAAGCGCTCGCTCAAGAGCGAAAGCTCCTGCTCGAAATCCCCCTGCGCCGCCGCCTGCCGCAGCTCGTCGGCGACGCGCGTCCCCTCCTCGGCGACGCTGAGCTGCTCAATCTGCTTCAAATTGGCGATCAGCTCGCCGCGCGCGTCGTCAAAGCGCTCGTGCTTGGGCGCCGCGAGGCGCCCCGCGGCGACGCGCTGGATTGAAGCTGGCAGCGCCATCAGCACCCGCTCCGAGTCGAAGGGCAAGGCCTGACCGCGCAGCGCGACGTAGGCGAGCGCTAAATCTCCCTCCAGGAAGCTTGAGGCCGCCACCCCGGCAGGGTCGCTTAGCAAGCCGGGGAAGTCCAAGAAAGCGCCGAAGATCTCCAGCGCGATCTCCCCCTGGCGGTTGCGGCTCCGCGCCCGCTCCGGAGGCAGCACCGGGGCCTTCCGGGGGCCATCGAGCGGTGAGCCACCGAGGCCCTCCGCGCCGCCACCGGGCGCCGCCATCGGGCGCGGCGCGGCCCCTGGCGTCAGGCCTAAGCCCACGGCCAGCGACTTGAGCGTCGCTGCGTCGCTGATGCCGAGCCGCGCCGCGACGGCGTCGACGTGGCGCTTGCCCAGCGCGCGCACCGTGGGGTCATCCTCCTCCGCGAGCAGCTGCCGCAGGCGCCCGATGCGTTGCGCTTGATCGAGTGCGCCTGACATCCGCTCGTCGAGCGTGGTCTCGATCAGGTACTCGAGCATCGAGCGGCTCGCCTGGATCACCCGCCGGACCGCCTCGGGCCCACCCTCGCGGGCTAGGTCGTCTGGGTCGACGCCATCTTGTAGCGTGGCGACGCGCGCGGCGATGCCCACCTCTCGGCAGGGCGCTCGTGAGGCCTCGGTCGCGCGCCGCCCTGCTTCGTCACCATCGAACAGCAGCACCGCGTTGGCGGTGTAGCGCCGGATCTCGCGGCCCTGCTCGGCGGTGAAGGCGGTGCCGAGCGGCGCGACCACCTCCGTGAGGCCGCGGGCGTGGAGGCTCACGACGTCGAAATTTCCCTCCACTAAGACACATCGGTCAAGCTCCCTGACTCGACTCCGCGCTTGGTACAGGCCGAACAGCACCTCGCGCTTTTTATAGATGGGGCTCTCAGGGCTGTTCAGGTACTTGGCGGGAGGGTCGCTCGGTTGGCTGCTGAGCGGCGAGGTGCGCGCGGCGGCCAGCTGCTGCTCGCTCGGCTCAGGCAACGCGCGGCCGCTGAAGGCCACCACGCGGCCGCGCAGATCGAGCACCGCGAACATCAGGCGGTGCCGGAAGCGATCGTAGTGCCCGGGGCCACTCTTGCGTGGCACCAAGAGGCCGACGCGCTCGGCCGCGAACAGGTTCGCGCCCTGATCTTTGACGTGGTTCCCCAGCGCGTCCCAGCTGTGCGGCGCGTAGCCGACGCGGAACGCGCCGAGCGTCTCTTGGACGGCGCCCCCCGTGGAGAGATCGAGGCCGCGGCGCGCGAGCTCGGTGCGCGCCAGGTGGGCGAGCGGGTGCTCTCGCAGCATGCGCTCGTAGTAGGCCGCGGCCAGCGCGCCGGCGTCGTACATCTCCTCCACGCGCCGGCGCTGCTCGGCGGCTTGGCGGCGATCCGTGTCGGTGCCGCTCTCCACCACGGGGATCCCCTCGCGCTCGGCGATGTGGCGGATCGCCTCCACGAAGCTCAGCCCCTCGTGCTCCATCAAGAAGCGGATGGGGTCGCCCTTCGCGCCGCAGCCGAAGCAGTGGTAGAAGTTGCGCTCGTCGCTGACGTGGAAGCTGGGTGTTTTTTCCTTATGGAAAGGGCACAGCCCGGTGTGGGAGCGCCCTCGGCGCTCAAGGGTCACGTACTCGCCGATGATGGCGACCGCGTTCATGCGGCCCTTGACTTGGTCGATGGTCTCCTGGCTGATCACCCCGGTTGTCCTCGCAGCGCCCACGTCGCCCTCGGACGCCTGGCTGAACCCAGCGTAGAGCGGCGCTCAGCTTGCCACCAGCGTCCTGGTCCTCTCTCGCGGCGTCCAGGCTCGGCTGCCTGGTTCATGCTTGGCGGTCTGGTCCGCTGCTCGATGTTCGCGGCTCATGACGGGAGGTGAGCTGTTTGAGCTGGCGCGCCTTGGCCTCCAGAGGCCATAGGGGGCGCGCCGCCATGTCGCCGCTATTCGCGTTGGCAGGGGGCAAACGTCGTGCTAGACGCCGCCCGGGCCTCAGCCGAGACGCGCTGGTGGCTCCACGGATAGCTCCTGGCGGTCGCCGCCGTAGCTCAACCCGGTAAGTCACCTCGAGCCTGCCCCGGCGGGCGCCTTTCAAGGACGTTGGTGGGTGTTTTGGCCCCAGCCAACGCCACGACCTCAGCAGAGCGAACATGGCGGAAACTCAAGCGGTTGCAGTAGGCAAGATCACCCAGGTCATCGGGCCAGTCGTGGACGTCGAGTTCCCGGCGGGCAAGCTCCCGCGGATCCTGAACGCCATCGTGGCCACCAACCCGAACATCTCAAGCGAGAAGGACAACCTCGTGCTTGAGGTGGCGCAGCACCTCGGTGAGTCGGTAGTCCGCGCCATCGCGATGGACGCGACGGAGGGCCTGGTGCGCGGCGCTGACGTGCGCGACACCGGCAGCCCCATCCAGATGCCGGTGGGGGAGGCGGTGCTCGGCCGCATCCTGAACGTCATCGGGCGCCCGGTGGACGACGCCGGCCCGGTGGACGCCAGCAAGACGCTGCCCATCCACCGTGAGCCCCCGAAGTTCGTGGAGCAGTCCACCTCAGTGGAGATCTTCGAGACCGGCATCAAGGTCATCGACTTGCTCGCGCCCTACCGTAAGGGCGGTAAAATCGGCCTCTTCGGCGGCGCCGGCGTCGGCAAGACGGTGCTCATCCAGGAGCTCATCAACAACGTCGCCAAGGCGCACGGTGGGGTGAGCTGCTTCGCGGGCGTCGGTGAGCGCACCCGTGAGGGCAATGACCTCTTCCTCGAGATGGCGGAGTCCAAGCTCGAGTCCGGTGAGCCCGTGCTCAGCAAGACGGCCCTCATCTTCGGGCAGATGAACGAGTCGTCCGGCGCGCGCGCGCGCGTGGCGCTGTCGGCGCTCACCTGCGCGGAGTACTTCCGCGATGAGCACGGCCAAGACGTGCTCTTGTTCGTCGACAACATCTTCCGCTTCACGCAGGCGGGCTCAGAGGTGTCGGCGCTCCTCGGCCGCATGCCGAGCGCCGTGGGTTATCAGCCGACGCTCGCGACGGAGATGGGCGCGCTGCAAGAGCGCATCACCTCCACCACCAAGGGCTCCATCACCAGCGTGCAGGCCATCTACGTCCCCGCGGATGACCTCACGGACCCCGCGCCGGCCACCACCTTCGCGCACTTGGACGCCACCACGGTGCTCTCGCGCGCGATCTCCGAGCTTGGCATTTACCCCGCGGTGGATCCGCTCGACTCCACCTCCACCATGCTGGATCCGCACATCGTCGGGGAGGAGCACTACCGCGTCGCGCGTGAGGTGCAGTCCACCCTGCAGAAGTACAAAGATCTTCAGGACATCATCGCCATCTTGGGGATGGATGAGCTCAGCGAGGACGACAAGCTCCTCGTCGATCGCGCCCGCAAGATCCAGAAGTTCCTCTCGCAGCCGTTCTTCGTGGCGCAGCAGTTCACCGGCCTCCAAGGCCGCTACGTGCCGCTCAAGGAGACCATCGCCGCGTTCAAGGAGATCTTGAGCGGCGAGCTAGACGATCTGCCGGAGCAGGCGTTCTACCTGGTGGGCAACATCGACGACGTGAAGGCCAAGGCTCAGAAGCTCAAGGCTGCGAGCTGAGCGAGGCGTAGCTATGGCGACTCAAACCACCATCGAGCTCGAAATAGTCACCCCAGACGGGCTCGTCTTGGACGAGCAGGTGACGGAGTTCACCGCCCCCAGCGTGGACGGCGAGTTCGGGGTGCTCCCTGGTCACCGGCCGCTGCTCGCGGCCTTGGCCACTGGGATCGTCAGCTACCGGTCCGGGGGCGAGGAGGCCAAGGTGGCGGTGGGGCCGGGCTTCGTCGAGGTGAACCACGACAAGGCAGTGCTCCTGACGGAGCGCTTCATCGCCAAGCCGGACGTGGATCCGGTGCGCGCTCGCCTAGAATTGAAGGAGACGGACGAGGCGCTCGACCGCTTCCAGGGGGAGCCAGGGAGCTCGGCGCACCTCGAGCTCGTCGCCGCGGAGCTGTGGGCCGCGACCCAGCTCGAGCTCTACGGCGACCCGCCGCCGCCCATCGTGCGTAGCTTCACCTTCGCTAGCGCTGAGCCTGAAGGCTACGGCGAGGCGAGCGCCGAGGCCGCCGAAGCAGAAGACGAAGCGTAGGCGCCCTGCGCCGCGCGGCTCACTCGTCGTCTTCTGCTTGCTCCTCGGCCGAGCGCTGGGCGCGTGCCCTGGCGGCGGCGTTATAGAGCGCGAAGCGCTGGTCCAGCACCAGCTCGCCCTCGACCAGGACGCGGAGGTTCCACTCACCGAGCGGGTCCCCCGGCGCGAGCTCAAGCGGCACATCCAGGCGGTCGCTGCCGGGGCGCACCTCAGCTTCGCTGAGCGCGGTGATGCGCGAGGTGGGGGTGGGGCGCTTGCCGCGCGGGGCGGGCTGGTCAATCTCCCAGACCACCCGGCGCGCCGCCGTGAGCGGCTGAGCAAATTCCAGGCGGAAACCTTGGCTCTGCTTGACGCGATCGATCTCGAACGGGATCTCGTCGCGCTCCTGCACCTGCCCGCCATAGAAGACGCCGAACACCGCCTGGACCTCGGGGCGCTTCTTCTCCGGCGCGGGGCAGCCGCTGAGCGACAGGCCAAGCGCTAAGCCAAGCCAAGCAGCGCAGCTCATGACAGCGCGCCGCCAGGGCTTCGCGGAGGCGACCTGGGTCACGGCGCCTCCGCGGCGGTGAAGCAGCGCTCCATCCGCGCGAAGTCTCGCGCGTGCAGCGCCTCACCGCGCAGGTCGAGCGAGATGCCTGCGCGCTCCGCCGCGGCCTCCACCTCCGCCATGCCTAGCCCGCGCCAGGCGTTGCGCAGGGTCTTGCGGCGCTGCTCGAAGGCTTGGCGCACCAGCTGACGAAACAGCGGGGTCTCCTCGGCGATGGGTGTCTCCAGGCGCGTGAGCCGCAGCACCGCGGAGTCGACGCGCGGCTGAGGGTAGAACACCGTGCGCCGCACCGTCAGCGCGCGCTCACAGCGGAAGGCGGCTTGCATGAACACGCTGAGGCCACCGTAGGCGGCCTGCCCTGGCGCCGCGACGACGCGCTCTGCGACCTCAAGCTGCACCATGTAGACGGCGCGCTCGATCTGAGGGGCGAGCTGCGCGGTGAGCGCCAAGAGCGGGCCGGTCAGTTGGTAAGGTAGGTTGCCTGTTAGCACGATGGGCGCTTCAGAGCGCTGGAAGATCGCCTGGTAGTCGAAGGTCTTGGCGTCTGCTTCATGCACCGTGAGGCGCCCCGCGGCGCGCTCCGCCTCAAAGCGCGCGTGGAGGTAGGGGACCAAGTCGCGGTCGCGCTCCACGGCGACCACGCGCGTGGGGTGCTCGAGCAGCGGCGCCGTCAGCGCGCCCATCCCCGCGCCGAGCTCGATCACGGTCTTCGCGTCGCTCGCCGCGAGCTCGGCGATCCGCCGCGCGATATTCTTATCCGCGAGGAAATTCTGACCGAAACTGCGCTTGGCCTGAAGCCCTAGGCGCAGCAGCTCGCTCCTTGGTCCGCGCGGCTCAGGGGCTGACACCTTCGGCCTCCTGGTGGACGAGGGGCGCCTTGGGGCGCGGCCTGATGACCTTCACGCCCAGGCGCCTGAGGGCACGCTCCCCCTTGGCGCGCTGCACCTCGGCGCGCAGCTCCAGGGCGTCCGCGACGGCGCGCTCCACGTCGCCGCGCCGGGCCAGCCCAGGGCCGAAGCGCATGGGCACCCAGGTGATCTGGCAGCCGCGGCGCGGAGCACTCCGCAGCTGGGCCTGGAGCTCCTCGCGCCCGCTGAGATCGCTGGCTGTGGACCAGATGAGGACGCTCGTGGGCCGCCCCGCTCCGGTGCGCTCGCTGAGCGCGCGCTTCAGGACGCTGATGATGGAGCGATCCGTGCTGGCTTGCTCGGGCTCTTGACGTGGCGGTGAGCCCATCCCGAACGCCGCCAGGTAGCGGCGAAAGAGCCGCTCACGCGGTGTTGCGGCGAGCGGCTCCTCTGGGGCGAAGGGCGCGCGGCTCAGCGCGTCGGCTGCGCGCCGGGCGATCCGATCGAGCTCGACTGGGCGCACGCTGGCCGTGCCCTCAGGGTCGAGCGGCCGCATGTGCTCAAGTACGCGGAGCGCGACGTCGGCCTCATCGAGATCAGAGCGATCGGCGTCGACGGTCGCGGCGCCATGGGCGAGCGCGGCGTGGATGGCGGCGAGCTGAACCGGGCCAGAGGCGGCGGGGAGGAAGCTCAGGACGCGCGCGCCGCAGATGGCTAAGCCCACGCGATCGCCGCGCCGGAGGTGCCGGTTGGCGACCGCGGCCACCTCATCGATCGCGAGATCGAGCGGGGCGCTCCCCGCGGCGCCTGACCACAGCTCAACCGAGGCGTCGAGGATGAGCAAGACCACGTCGCGCTCGTCTTGCTCGTACTCGCGCACCATCAGCTTGCCGCGCCGTGCGCTCGCCTTCCACGCGATGCGCTTGAATGGATCGCCCGGGCTGAACTCACGCAGCTCCTTCAGCTCGGAGCCCTCGCCCGCGAGGCGCCCGGGCTGACCGCTGTCGCTCACCTGGCGGCTGCGTCCGCCGCGGGCGCTCCTGAGGTTCTGCGCGTGAGGCCCCGGGAGCACCTCGACGCCGAACGGGTTGGCGAAGGTGAGCGGCACCTCAAACAGCCCGGGGCTCCCCTGAACCTCAAGGGAGAGGCCATGGATCCCATGGCGCCCCACGCGGGGGGCGGTCACGCAGAGGGTGATCTCCAGCCGCCCGCCAGCGGGCACCTCACCCTCCGCCGGCTCCGCGCTGACGGTGAGGTGGGGTGAGGTCACCGCGCGTAGCCCGACGTAGCGCGCCGCGCGCGTGTCGCGGTTGCGTAGTTCGGCGCGCAGCGACAGCTGCTCACCCCGAGCGATCCGGCGCGCTCGCTCCGGGTCACGCCAGAGCATCTCGAAGCCGGCGGTGCGGATCCGGGCGACGGCGATCCGCGTGACGGCGCGCGCGATGGCGAGGCCCAAGAGGAGCGCGCCGGCCCACGCCACCGCGGCGGTCAGGCGCAGCACCACCGCGAGGATGACCGCCAGGATGGCGGCGATCGTCAGGTCGACTGCGGCGCGAGTGGGGTGGATCTGCAAGCCTTGCCTCGGGCGGTGTTATAGCCCGTTCACGGCGCGTGACAGCGCCGCGCGGGGAGCGCTGAGCGCTTTAGCCTCCGCTCAGTGGCCTGGGTCGTCCCCGCAGCGCGCGCCGCTGGCGCACAGCTCCAGGTAGCGCTGAAGCAGCGCGGCCGCGGTGTTGGCGTCGCGGCTCACGCCCACGCCGTGCTCATACAGCTGGCTCAGCTGGCGGCACGCTGGGGCCTCACGCCGCTGGCAGGCCTCCGCATACAGGACCAGCGCGCGCCGGCGGAAGGTGAGGGCCTTGGGCTCCTGGCCACCTTGCTCTGCGTAGTAGCGCCCCACATCGAGGCAGGGCTCGGGGGCCCCACGCGCGCAGCGGAGCTCAGCCTGAGCGACGTCGCCCGGTGACAGTGCAGGTCGTGTCTTGACGGCTTGTGGTGGCTGCTTGAGGGGCGTGGGAGCTAGGGCGCTCGGCAGCTTCGCGGTGCGCGCGACCTCCGAGGCAGGCCAAGCGGTGGGCGCATCAGCGCGCAGGGGCAGGGAGGCGCTGGGCGGCGCCTCGGGTCGGGCCTCAGGCGCTGGGGCCTCGGGGCGCCCCAGGGCGAGCGCGATCAGCGCGCCCGCCGCTGCGCCGATGAGGGCGCCCCACATCCAGTGCTTGTTCTCCGACACCCGCGCCACCTAACGTGCATCATCGCACGGTGACCCCGCCTGAGCGAGCCTCCACGACGCCCCGCTGGGCGAAGCGCGCCGCGCGGCTGGCGCTGCTCGTGCTGTCGCTGCTCGCCCCGGCGTCGCGCGCCTGGGCTGCCTCCGGCTCGGAGGACGAGGAGTACTCCAAGCTTGAGCAGTACACCCTCGAACGTGAGCTCAATCAGCTGACGGAGGTGGGGGTGCGCCCGGCGGTCGACGAGGCGCCCGAGGGCAAGACGATCGAGTCGATTGAGGTGGTCGTGCTCGACGTCTTCGACGAGCAGGATCCGGTCCCGCTGTTCGTGAACCAGCTGCACGTCAGGACGCGCGAGCGGGTGATCCGCCGGGAGCTGCTGCTCCAGCCGGGGGGGAAGTTCCGAGGAGATCTCGCGCGCGAGAGCGAGCGCAACTTGCGGGCCGCCAGCCAACTCTCCTTGGTGCTGCTGGTGCCGCTTGTGGGCAGTTCACCTGACAAAGTGCGGCTCCTGGTGATCGCGCGCGACGTGTGGAGCCTGCGCCTCAACTGGGACGCGCGGTTCCAAGCGGGGAAGCTTGAGCGGCTCTTGATTCAGCCAAGCGAGCAGAACCTGTTCGGCACCCACCTCACCCTGAGCGGCCTGTTCGCGCTGCAGCTGGATCGCTACGTTGCGGGCGCGGCCTACATCAACCCGCGCGTGGTGGGCACCGGGCTCCGGAGCAGCGCCTACGCCAACCTGATCTTCAACCGTGACACCGGGCGCACCGAGGGGTCGTATGGTGGGCTGTCTTTTGGGCAGCCGCTCTACAGCAGCCAGGACGAGTGGTCCTATGGTGTCACCCTGGCGTGGCGCAGCGAGGTGGTGCGCCGCTACGTCGGCGGGGTGCTCGCGACCTACCCCACCAGCGTGGGCCGCATCCCCTACCAGTACCACGCGGAGCGCATCGCCGGGGACTACCGGCTCCGGCGCTCGTTCGGGCGCCTGAACAAGCTCGATCTCTCGATCGGCGCCGAGGCCACGCGGCGCGTGTTCGCGGTGCGCGGCGCGGCCCCCGCCGCCGCCGAGGAGTTCATGGCGCGCGCGGTGCCGCGCGGAGACACCCGGGCGAGCCCCTTCGTGCAGCTCGAGGCTTACTCCACGCGCTACCACCGGAGCCTTGAGATCGAGACGCTCGGCCTCCAGGAAGATCTGCGGCTCGGGCACCAAGTGGCGCTCAAGCTGTACCCCGCGGCAGAGGCCGTCGGCTCCAGTCGCGATCTGCTCGGCAGCTTCGCGGCGCTGGGCTACAGCCTGCCGCTCGGCGATGGGCTGATCCGCTTGCTTGGCTCCTCCCTGACGGAGCTCGCGGGCGAGCGCTCCGAGGCGGAGGTGACGGCGCAGCTCCGAGTGGTGAGCCCGCGCTTCGGCGCTGGGCGGCTGCACTACGACGCGCTGGTCGGCAACCGTTACCGAAACTACCTGAACGATCGCTACGGCTTGGGCGGGGAGACGCGGCCCCGCGGCTACCCGAGCTTTGCCTTCATCGGTAAAGATCGCGTCGCGAGCAGCGTGGAGTACCGCTCCACCGCTGTGCGGCTGTGGGGCGCTGAGCTGGGGGCGGTGGCCTTTTACGACGCGGCCAGCGCCTTCAACGGCTACCAGCGCTTCGCGCTGAACCACTCGGTGGGCGCCGGGGTGCGCGGCCTGCTCCCGATGTTCGATCGCGCGGTGTTCCGCGTGGACTGGGGCTTCCCCATCGCCAATCGTCAGTACAGAACCCTCCCGGGGAACTTCGTGTTCACCTTCGCTCAGGCCTTCGATTTGCCGCAGCTCACGACGCCGGACGTCAGCACCGGCTTCTCACTGCTCGAGCCGTGAGCCGGCGCGCGGCGCGGTGCCGTCTAACCCCCCCCAAAAAAAGAATGACAGGCACCTGAGTTAGGGTGCCTGCCTGGTTGCCTGCGGCGCAGGGCTCACGGCGCGGTGGCTGAGCTAGCCAGTGTGCCTGACTATTGGAGCCACCTCAGTGTGCTCTGAGCTAGCCAGTGTGCCTGACTATCGGAGCCACCTCAGTGCGCTCTGATCTAGCCAGTGTGCCTGACTATTGGAGGCGCCTCTACGCGCCTCACTCGCGCTTCAGCCAATGACACTGCGAGCGGTCACTCGCCGCTGGCGCCGATCACATAGTGGAGCACGGTGCGCTCCTCGTCCTTGGAGATCTTGGCCATGGGCCCCATGCGCTCGACGATGGCCGGCCACTTCTCCGCGCTGTGGGAGCTCGGTGGGTAAAGCTCGTGGCAGGTGCCACACTTCTGTTCGTACAGCGCCTGGCCCTGGGTGAGGGTGGCTTCGGAGGCGCTGGAGTCGTGCGCCTGAGCGCGCTGCACCATCTGAGGGGAAATGGCGCTGCCGCCGCAGGCGCTGGCGAAGAGCGCGAGCGCACCGAGCGCGATGTGAACCTGACGCATGAACGGTCCTCCTTGATGTCTCGTGATTGGATAGTGTGATCGGGGGTGAACGATGAGACGTGAAGCTAACTAGTCAGTGGCCCTGAGCTCTCCTGAGCTCCACGCTGGGCAGCTGCATCAGTCAGAGATGCTGACCAGCGCGCCGCCCGAGGCGCTATACTGACCTAACCGCGCGGCGGTAGCCTACTTTGTTCAGGGCGTCCTGGATCACGGCGTCCCGGGCCTTGGTGTCGCCCTCCAGCTCGGGCAGCAGCACCAGCCGGTGGGCGAGCACGGCCGCCGCGGAGCGGCCCACGTCGTCAGGGCTCACGTAGGGTCGCCCCGCGAGCACCGCCTGCGCCTTGGCTAGCCGCAGCAGGCCGAGCGACGCGCGCGGCGAGGCGCCCAGCACCACCTTGGGGTGGCGCCGGGTGAAGGCCGTCAGGCCCACTGCGTACTCGTAGAGGTCGTCCTCCACGTGGACGCGCGCGGCCACCGACTGCAGCCGCAGCACGTCCTCTGGGCTCAGCACCACGCCGGGCTCTGGCGCGCTGACGCCGTGCGCCTTGAGCATGGCGACCTCTTCACTCTGGCTCGGGTAGTCCATCGGCACGCGCACCAGGAAGCGATCGATCTGAGCCTCGGGCAGCGGGTACGTCCCCTCAAGATCGATGGGGTTCTGCGTCGCCAGCACGAAGAACGGGTTCGGCAGCTCGAAGCGGTCCCCCTCGATGGTGACCTGACGCTCCTGCATCGCCTCGAGCAGCGCGGACTGCGTCTTGGCGGGGGCGCGGTTGATTTCGTCAGCTAACACGACGTTCGCGAACACGGGGCCTTGACGCAGCGCGAAGGTGCCGTCCCGCGGCGACAGCACGTAGGTGCCGGTGATGTCCGCGGGCAGCAGATCTGGAGTGAACTGGATGCGGCGCACGGAGCAGCCGAGCACCGTGGCGAAGGCCTTGACCAGGGTTGTTTTGGCCACGCCTGGGACACCCTCAAGCAGCACGTGGCCACCGGCGAGCAGGCAGGCGAGCAGCTGATCGATGGGCTCCACCGGGCCGACGTACACGCGGCTCACCTGGCGCCGCACCTCACCCAGGCGCTCGCGCGCGGCTTCAATTTCGTTGATCTGAACCGGTTGATTCACGTCGCGCTCCCGAGCTCCGCCTCGATCTCAGCGAGCCGCTGGCTCACCTGCTCTCGCATACGCTGAACCCCCCCTCTAGTCACGCGAATCGGCTGCGAGGCGACCACCCGGCGCTCCACCAGCGCCAGCTCCTCCAAGGTGCGTTTCAAGGCGCTCAGCGCCTCGCGGGAGACGCCGCGCCCCTCGAGGTGCGTCACCAGCTCCTTCGGCCCCGCGAGCTGCTCAGCTCCCAGCCGCTCCCCGAGCGACTCCACCAGCGCGCTCTTCAGCTCCAGCATCGCCAGGGCGCGGTGGGTGGTGGGCGCGGCCAGCACCGCGGCGCGCCCCGCGATGCCTCCTTGCGCGACGACCGGCGCGCTCCGCGTGTAGCGCGGCAAGATGCGCCCGTAGGCGCGCGCGCCGATCTTCCCCATGAACGCGGCGCCGCCGAGCGCCACCAGCGCGCCCAGCGCTAGCGCGACCCACTCCGGCAGGCCCGCCTCGCGGGTGTCGTCCAAGAGCTCCAGGAAGCCCTCCCAGGTGTCCTTCAGCTCATCCGCGAAGCTCGGGCTGCCGCCGTAGTGCCCCGTCTGTTTGAAGCGACCCGTCACCAAGAACACGCGCCCCCCGCGCTTCCCCCAGGAGTCATCCTCCACCAAGTAGCCAAGCAGCCCCTCCGCCGTCGCGCGGTTGCCGGGGTAGCGCAGCATCAGGTTGATGAAGGCGGAAGGATCCCCCATCACGAACAGGCGACCCCGCTCAGCGATGATGCCGGTCACCGCCAGCGTCACGTCGGGCTCACCGCTCGCGGGCAGCGTGAGCACCGCGGTGAGGTTCGGGTGCTTGAGCGCCGTGGGGTGGTTGGTCACCACCTGCGTCACGTCACGCACCACTGGGTGCCGGCCTTGTTCGTGCCCCGCCACGTGCTGCACCGCGGGCAGCGCCACGGCGAGGTTCGGGTTGTCGCGCAGCGCGAGCGCGGGCCGGAGCGGCGCTGGGATGCGCTCAATTTGGAAGCGGCGCAGGAACGCCGCGCTGCGTCCGTGGTCATCGAGCACCGCCATGCGCCCGCCAGCGCGCATGAACGCGCTGGCCTCCGCGTAGTCAATCTCCACCTCGGGGTGGACCACGATGATGGCGTCCTTCTCGGTCAGCTCGTCCCAGTCGAGCGTCGCCACCAGCTTCACGCGCTCTTGGCCCAAGCGCTCCCGCGTCAAGGTGAGGAAGTCGCTCATCCCCTCCCAGGTGGTGTCATTGAAGCCGAACGCGGCATGGGCAGGTAAACTGACTAATACCAGCCCGAGCGCCCAGAGCAGGCTCACTAGGACGAGCGCGCTGTGCCTCAGCCCCGCCCAGCGCCGCGACGAAGCGCGGGGTGAGCGCTCTGAGCGTGTCAGCGCACGAGGCGCGAGGGGCGGCCAGGGACGGGGCAAGGCGACACCATACCGCGAAGGCGGTGCCCAGGCAGCGCCACGCCCCATCCGTCTTGGAGCGGCGTAGCCCGGCCTGTTCAGGTCGCGTGTCAAGGGCATTGTTTGTCCGACTTCGGTCGCTGCGTGCGATCTCAGGAGCTGATCCGGCAGTTCGGCCGGTCTCAGCGTGAGGCGCGGTATGGCAACGCGATCAGGGGGCTTCGAGGACTAGGAACGAAGTGCGGGGCGGGGAGCGTCTGCAGGCAGGGCAGGGGCAGGGGGTTGGTCCCGCTCGACGTCGCAGCGCGTCGCGACAGGCGCTCGGTGAACAGCGCCTGATGACGCCGTGGTCGAGCACTCTTGATGGATCTCAGCCCCTCGTTCATCTACACCCACAGCTGCGCGCTCGCCCCCCGCTCATCCGTGGGAGCACGAACGCGCCGCCCTCCGCCTTGAAGGCACGAGCTTTGAAGTGAACTTGACCACAGGTTCAGCGTTATTAGAGTAGTTGGATTCGTGCCCTGGCCCTGGGGCAGCAACCGAGCGAGGTCGCGCATGCTACCGCCCTTCATCATCGAGCAGATCCGCCGACTAGAGGAGGAGGCGCGCCGTCAGCGCGAGGACAACCAGCCTCGGCTGGAGCTGCCGCTCGACTCGATCGGTGGCGGGGATGGCATGCCGCGGCCGCGCCGCGAGCGCGAGGAAGAGAAGCCCGAGCGCGGGGTGGTGATCCTCGACATCGTGTGAGGTGGCGCTTCGTTAGTGAAAGGGGGGCAACTATCAGCTATGAGGCCCGAGGCGTCGCGCTCGGCGTCGCTCGGTGGTGGATCCGTTCACCTCTGAGCAGCCTCTGAGCGGCGTCCCCCCGAGCTGCCCTCATGCGAAGTCAAGTCACCTGCCTGTCCATCTGGGGCGCGCTCCTCGTCGCGGGTTGCTACCCGCCTGGGGATGGGGCCGAGCCGCCGCTCGATCGCATCTACTTCCCGGTGGGGGTCGCGGTGTCACCCGACCAGAGCCAGCTGCTCGTGGTCAACAGCGACTTCGACCTCCAGTACAACGCGGGCTCGTTCCAGGTGTTCGACCTCACGCGGCTGCGTGAGCTGGCGCGGGAGACGCACGACGCCGCCGGTTGCGGCGCGCTCGGTGAGCGCTCAGTCGCCGATCGCGCGCTGACGCCAGGGCGGTGCCGCGCGGTGAGCCCCACGTCGCCACCTGGCGGCGGCACCCTGCTCCAGGAGAGCATCTCCATCGGCGCCTTCGCGACCGACATCTTGCTGCGCGAGCGCTTCGACGATGGGGACGACCCAACGACGCCCGAGCGTGAGTTCACGGGCTGTCAGGCGAGCGTCGGTGCGGAGCGAGGGGACTGCGCTGAGGGCGTGTGTCGCCCGTGGGTGGCCGTGGACGCGAGCGAGCCCGGCGTGAGCTATCGCGGTTACTGCGCGGTGCCCCAGGGGTTCCGGGTGTTCATCCCGGTGCGCGGCGACGCCACGCTGCACTTCATCGACTCGCAGGGCGGTGACTATGACTGCGGTCAGCGCGGCGCCAGCGGCGCCTGCGATGACAACCACCGCCGCGGGGATGATCCCCAGCAGGAGAACACACGGGGCCTGCGGATGCCGCCGGAGCCTTACGGCATCGCGGCCAGCGCCGACTCACAGGCGATCGTCGTCTCGCACCAGAGCGAGGGCCGCGCGTCGCTGTTCGTGAACTCGTGGACGAGCGGGCCGCGGCTGGAGTTCGTGGTGGACGGCTTACCGTCGGGCGCGGTGGGGGTGGCGGCTTCGCCAGAGCCGCTCAGCGCGCAGCTCAGGGGTCGAGGAGCAGCGCGGCGGCCCTCCTTCCTGATGAGCTTCCGTAACTCGCCGAGCATCGAGCTGCTCCGCTACTTCGACGACACCGAGTCGAGCGTGCCGCGGCCGTTCCTGAACCGCTCAGGCAGCGTGCCCATCACCATCAACTCGCTAAGCTTTGACTCGCGTGGCATCGGGGTGGACGCCACGCGGCGGCAGCAGTGCGAGGCGCGCTGCGTCGCGGCGGCGAGCGGGGTGAGCCGCCAGGCGCTGGAAGAGCAGCTCAGCTGCCTGGAAGACTGCGTGACGGACGTGTCGCTCGACGTGTACGTCGCGAATCGCTCACCCGCGTCGCTCTTGCGCGGGCAGACGCGAGAAGATGGCTCAGAGCTGCCGCTGTTCTATGACTCCCTGGTGCTCAGCCCGGGGCCGAGCCGGGTGGTGCAGGGTGAGGTGCTGGCGCGCTGCAGCCCGACGCAAGCCGCAGATGATGCGTGTCGCCGCCGGGAGGCGCGGCTGTTCGTGCTCTGCTTCGACTCGCGCAGGCTGTACGTGGTGCAGCCCACCACCGGGCGGGTGGAGTCCATGATCCAAACGGGCCGCGGGCCGCACGCGTTCGCGACCGACGTGAGCACCGCCGGCGCGTCGCACGCCCTCGGCTACCTCGCGCACTTCACTGACTCTTACATCGGCGTGCTCGATCTCGATCAGGGCAGCCCTAGCTACGGCACCTTCATCGCGAACCTC
>CAYQAC010000087.1:0-21756 GCA_964415255.1 uncultured Polyangiaceae bacterium
TGAAGTAGCCGCCGCCGGCGAGCTTCTTGAACTTCACCAGCGCGAAATCGGGCTCAATGCCCGTGGTGTCGCAGTCCATCAAGAGGCCGATGGTGCCAGTCGGCGCTAGGACGGTGGCCTGAGCATTGCGGTAGCCGTGGAGCTCACCGAGCCGCACCACCTCGTCCCAGTCTTCGCGCGCGGCGCGCCACAGCTCCTCAGGGCAGCGGTCCCGGTCGATGCCGTAGGCCGCCTCTTGGTGCATGCGCATCACGCGCAGCATGGGATCGCGGTTCTCAGCGAAGCCATTGAACGCGCCCTTGGCGCCCGCCACCTCAGCGCTCACGCGGTAGGCGTGACCACACAAGATCGCGGTGAGCGCGGACGCCATCGCGCGGCCTTGCTGCGAGTCGTAAGGGATGCCGAGCACCATCAGCAAGGTGCCGAGGTTCGCGTAGCCGAGCCCGAGCGGCCGGTAGTCGTGGGAGTTCTTCGCGATGGTCGCGGTGGGGTAGCTTGAGAGATCCACCAAGATCTCTTGGGCCAGGAAGAACAGCCGCACGGCGTGGCGGTAGCCCTCCACGTCGAAGCGCCCCGAGGCGTCGAGGAACTTCGTCAGGTTCAGTGACGACAGGTTGCACGCCGAGTTGTCGAGGAACATGTACTCGGAGCACGGGTTCGACGCGTTGATGCGCGCCGTGTTGGGGCAGGTGTGCCACCGGTTGATGGTGGTGTCGTACTGCACCCCAGGGTCCGCGCAGTTCCACGCGGCGTCTGCCAACACACCCCACAGCTCGCTCGCGTCGTAGGTGTCCACCACCTCGCCGGTGGTGCGAGCGCGCGTCTGCCATTTGCCGCCCGTGGTGGCAGCCTGCATGAACTCGTCGCTGATGCGCACCGAGTTGTTGGAGTTCTGGCCGCTGACGGTCTTGTAGGCCTCCCCGTTGAAGTCCGACTCGTAGCCGGCGGCGATCAGCGCGCGCGCCTTCTTCTCCTCGCGCACCTTCCACTGGATGAAGTCGACGATCTCCGGGTGGTCCATGTCGAGGCAGACCATCTTCGCGGCGCGGCCGATGGTGCCGCCGCTCTTGGTGGCGCCAGCCGCGCGATCGAGCACCTCCAAGAAGCTCATCAGGCCGCTCGAGGTGCCACCGCCCGAGAGCTTCTCTTGGCGGCCACGCAGCGCGCTGAAGTTCGTGCCGGTGCCCGAGCCATACTTGAAGAGCCGCGCCTCGTGCCGGATGAGCTCGTAGATGCTCATCAAATCGTCGTCCACCGACTGGATGAAGCAGGCGGAGCACTGCGGGCGGATGTAGGCGTTGGGCGTCTCCTCCACGTCGCTTGTGGTGCCCTCGCTCCAGGCCCAGTTGCCCCCAGAGCCCGTGACGCCGTACTCGTGGTAGAGCCCGCAGTTGAACCACACCGGGGAGTTGAAGGCGCCGTACTGGTTCACCAAGAGGTAGGTGAGCTCCGCCTCGAACACATCCGCGTCCTCTTCGGTCGCGAAGTAGCCGCCAAAGCGCTCGCCCGCGGTGCGGATGGTGTGCGCGACGCGGTAGACCACCTGGCGCACGCTCGTCTCTCGCCCCGAGGCCTCCCCGCCCACGCCGCTCTTACGGAAGTACTTGCTGACCACGATGTCCGTCGCGAGCTGGGACCACTCCTTGGGGATCTCCGCGCCTTCCATCTTGAAGACCACCGAGCCATCCGGGTTGGTGATCACGCTGCTGCGGCGCTGCCACTCAACCTGGTCGAACGGCGCACGACCAGCCTCCGTGTAGCGGCGCGTGAAGGAGAGCCCCGCGGCTTCACCGCGCGGCGCCTGCCCCACTGCCTGAGCACGCCCCGCCTCAGAGCTCGTCTTGTTCGCCACTGTCTCCTGCCCCACCATCGACTGCGCCATCTTCAATCCCTTCCATTCTTAACCGCGCCAGGCGGCCAAACCATGCTGCCGCCCCCAGGCGGCCAAACCATCGCGACCGCACTGGGCGGCCATCGTGGCCGCCCCCAGGCGGCTCATGCGGCCACACCAGCGGCCCCATCACACCGGCCGCCGAGCGGCCCCATCACGACCGGCCGCCGAGCGGCCAAACCATCCACTCACGCCAGACGGCTAGACTACCAAGCTAACCGCCAAAGCGCTGAACATTTGTCACTGTATTACTCAGCCCCCGTCCCCACGCTAGCTCTCGTTCTACCTACACAGGTGCTCAGCGCTCAGCGCGATGCCTGCTCGGCTGTCACTGAATCGCTGTGCAGCCGGCGCCAACCCGTCACGTTGAGCGCGAAGACTGCATACCCCAACCTGTTGGGGTGTGGAAGCATAAAAACCCAGCATCTAGTGGGATGCAGTCAGCGGCCCTGAGAGCACGAGGCGTGCCAGGGAGCAGCGAGCCCCGCCGCCGCACCCGCAAATGGCTGAACTTCTGAGGCCTGAACACAGGTTACGCAGAGAACCTCAACAAGCAGCTCACAGGTTCTCCCAGGTCTGCCGGACGGTAGGCCGAAGCAGGAGGGGTCAGGCAGTCGATGAGTCCCCTAGCGACGTGACGACAGGGCGGCCTCGCTCGCCCGCCGCGGGCGGCCAGGGCCACGCCTTCGGGCATTGAGCGAAGGCAGCTCGAGTAGGGCTGGGCACCTAGAGCTAGCTATCGCAGCCTTGAGCGATGCCCGCATCCGCGTCACGCCGAGGCAAGGTGGCAGAGCTTGCGCTCGGCGGGCTGCTCTTGGCGGCGGTGGCGCTTCACGACTGGCGCGCGATTCAAGAAGGCCGGTTTGCTGACTGTTTCTGGCTGTGCAACGTGAGCGCCGTGGGGGTTGCGCTTGGGTGGCTGCTCGGCTCACCGCGGCTCGTCAGCGCCGCGGGGATCTGGATGCTGCCTGGGTGCTTGGTGTGGCTCGCCGACGTGTGGCTCGCCAGCTCGAACATCATCCCCACCTCCTATGCGGTGCACCTCGGGGGAGCGGCGCTCGCGGTGGTTGGGGCGTGGCGCTTTGGGGTGCCTCCCAGGGCCTGGCTCGGGGCGCTCGGGCTGCTTGTGGCTGCGGTCATCTTCTCCCGCGGCTTCCTGCCACCTGACGCCAACGTCAACGCAGCGCACACCATCCCGAGCGGTTGGGGCGCGCTCGGCGCCACGCGGGGCCGCTTCCTGGTGAGCGCCGCCGCCCTCTCGTTCGTCTCTGCCTGGCTGTTCAGCTGGCTGCTCACGTGGGTCGCAGCCAGGCGAGCGCCTAGGCAGGCGGGCCCAGGCGGCGCCAGCGAGTAAAAGCGAGGCGGCCTGGCTTGTGTGCCGGCGCTCGGTCTGCAAGGCTCAAAGCGCGGATGCAAACGCTTGGCGAGATCCAACCGGGGCAGACCCTCGGTCGCTACGAGTTCCTGATACCGATCGCCCAAGGTGGGATGGCGGCGGTGTGGGCGGCGCGGCTGCATGGTACCCGCGGGTTCTCGAAGACGGTCGCCATCAAGACGATGCTGCCGACCATCAGCGACGATCCGATGTTCGAGCAGATGTTCTTGGATGAGGCGACGCTGGCCTCGAGCATCCGTCACCCGAACGTCTGCCAAATCCAAGATCTTGGAGAGCAGAACGACATCCTCTACCTGGTCATGGAGTGGGTGGATGGTGAGCCGCTCAGCGCGCTGCGGCGGGCCGCCGCCAAGGTGGGCGGCGTCCCTCGCCACATCGCCGTGCGCATCGTGGCGGACGCCTGCGCCGGGCTGCACGCAGCGCACGAGCTCAAGGATGAGTCGGGCGTGAGCCTCGGCCTCGTCCACCGCGACATTTCCCCGCAGAATATCCTGATCACCTACGACGGCGTCGTGAAGATCGTGGACTTCGGCGTCGCCAAGGCCGCCGGGCGCAGCGCCACCATCACCGGCGCGGGGCAAATCAAGGGCAAGCCACCCTACATGAGCCCGGAGCAGGCGCTCGGCGAGGCGATCGACCGCCGCACCGATCTATTCGCCCTGGGGATCATCCTCTACCAGCTCACCACCGGCAAGCACCCGTTCCGCGGCGAGACAGACGTCATCACGCTCCAGAACATCGTGTCCGATCGGCCCGTCGTGTCGCCGCGGGCGCTCGACAACGACTACCCGAAGTCGCTCGAGACGGTGGTGATGCGCGCGCTGGCCCGCAACCCGAACGAGCGCTTCCAGACGGCGGCCGAGTTCGAGGCGGCGCTCGATCGCGTGTTCCCTCCCAACACCCCGCGGCTACGCACGGATGAGGTCGGCCGCTTCGTCACCGAGCTGCTCGGGAGCCGCGGTGAAGAGCGGCGGGAGGCACTGCGTGCGGCTATCCGCACGGCAGATGAGCGCTTCCAGGACAACCAAGAGCGGATGCACCTCAGGTCCATGCCTGATCTGATGAGCCAGGTGTCGCTGCCGCGCGTCTCGCGCACGCACACCGGGCTAGAGGGCCCCGTGAACTCGGAGGTGACTTGGTCACAGCCGTATGACCCAAGCTCCATCCCCCCACCGCCCAGCACGCACGGCACCCCGTACGGCACGGAGGTGCCCGCCGCGCCGCCGCGCAAGTCTCGGCTCGGGCTGGTGGTGGGCGGTGTGATGACGCTCACCTTGCTCGCGGGTGGCGCCGCCTTACTGCTCGCCAACCTCTCCTCAACTGACACGGCCACCACCCCTACCCCGGCGCTCACGCCGCAGGGCGCGGCGGAGCCGGCGGATGACACCTCAGCCGCCGCGCCTGAGGTGGCTACGCCCGAAGAATCAGGCCTCAACCCTGACGATCTGGCGCAAGAGCAAGCTGAACAGCGACCGGCCGCCGAGCGGAGGCCAGGCGCCGAGCCAGCGGCGAAGCCCGAGCCCGCACCCGCGCCTCAAGCGGAGCCCAAGCCGGACCCTAAGCCCGAACCCAAGCCGGAGCCCAAGCCCAAGCCCACACCTAGGCCCGGCTTCGTCCCGCCCCAGGTCACTGATCCAGGCTTCTGAGCCAGGAGCCACGCGGCGCCAGGACGTCAGCTGCACTGACGAAAAGGCCACGCGGCGCCAGGACGTCAGCTGCACTGACGAACAGCCCACGCGGCGCTGCCGCTCATTTCGCGAACGGATCGAAACCTGGGCCCAGCGGGTGCAGGCTCACGCCGTCGTCGAGCCAAGCGCCAGCGCCCTGCTCCACGCGGCCCACCGCGTGACCCCCGAGCGCGCGCCAACCAGGCGGCGCCGCCACGAGCAGCGCGTAGTCCTCACCCCCAGTCAGCGCGAGGCTGAGGGCGCTCTCTCCGAGGCGCGGCGCGAGCTGGCTGAGCGCCACCGGCAATGCGCCCTGCAAGGCCACGCGGCTCAGCACCGCCCGCACGCCGCTCTGTGCCGCTAGCGCGGAGGCGTCTCCGCTGAGGCCATCGGAGATGTCAATCGCGGCGCGCGCGCCACGCAGCGCGCGCGATGCAACAACCTGAGCGTGTGGGCGGCGCCAGGCCGCGACGGCGAGCCGTGCCGCACGACCTTTCACCGGGAGCCCCCTGGAGAGCAAGCAGAGCCCCGCACGCGCGAGCCCGACCTCACCCACGAGCCACAGCTGATCTCCAGGCCGCGCTCCTGACCGTGACAGCGGGCGCCGCGCGCGACCAATCACGGTCGTGACCACCGACAGCTCTGAGCCACGGCTCAAATTACCGCCGACCACCGGGCAAGCGAGCTCCTCTGAGGCACGCGCTTGGCCCGCCGCGAGCGACGCGAGCTGCCGCCGAGTGAATCCGCGCGGTAACGTGAGCTGCGCCAAGGCCGCGACCGGCTCCGCCGCCATCGCCGCGAGATCGCTCACCGCGGCTTGGAGGCTCCGGTAGCCGACGTCACGCAGGCTCAGCCACTGGCGTTCGAAGTGCGAGCCCTCCACTTGGGCATCCACGCTGACCACCAGCTCACCGCCCGCCCACTTGAGGCAGGCGGCGTCATCGCCGATCCCTAAGCTTAGCCGCGCGCCGAGCGCCGACGAAGCGGGGCCGAGCGCGCGCTGGAGCACCCCGATGAGGTCCGCCTCCGCCACGCTAACGCCTCGCTCCGCACGCCTTGCGCGCCCACCTCACGGCGCCCCCACTTCGCGCGCGGGGCGCTCGGCTCCTGTTTCGCCACAGCAAGACCGCCAGCCTCTCAAGCGCTCAGGCTAGCCGGAGATGCTCGCGCGCCGGCGCGGCACCGTCACCACGAAGCGCGCGCCGTGGGGCTTGTTGTCTTGGATTTCCACGCGGCCATCATGAGCGTCCACCAGGCGCTTCACGATGGACAGGCCGAGCCCAGTGCCGCCCGCCTCACGCGTGGAGCTGCCGTCCACCTGGTAGAAGGCGTCGAACACCCGCGCCTTCTCGTGCTCGCTGATCCCGATGCCGCTGTCAGCCACCACCAGCGACATCGCCGGGCGCTTGGTGGTGAAGAGCACCATGCCGTCATCGTCCCCCGTGCCCGCGTCCACATCCATGAAGGTGGCGGCGGCGCTGAGCTCGACGGTGCCGCCCTCAGGGGTGAACTTGATGGCGTTCTCGCTCAGGTTGAGCAGCACCTGACGCAGGCGCTCAGGATCGGCCCACAGCGTGGGGAGGCCGGCGGCGACGCTGGAGGTCAGCTGCACGCCCTTCCTGCGTGCCGTCGGCTGCAAGGTGCTGGTCACGTCATCGAGCAGCTCCGCGACGTCCACCTCACGCTTGTGGAGGCTCATGGTGCCGCTCTCGAGCTTGGAGAGATCCAGCAGGCCCATGATGAGCTCAAGCAGCTGCTCCCCCTTCTCGTGGATGGTGGTGACGAACTCCCGCTGCTCGGCGTTCATCTCCCCAGCGATGCCCTCTGAGAGCATCTCGCTGTAGCCAATGATGGAGGTGAGCGGCGTGCGAAGCTCGTGGGACACCGTCGCCAGGAAGTTGCTCTTCAGGCGGTCGAGCTCCTTCAAGCGGTTGTAGGCCTCTTGTAGCTTCGCGTTCTTCTCTTGAAGCTCGCGGAAGCTGTCCTTAACACTCGCGAGGTGCATGTTGGTGGTGAGCAGCGCCTTGTGGCCGCTGAACAGGATGAGGTCGAGCGCGCCCTCCAGGTGCCGCGCGATCAGCCCAACCGTCTCCGTGCTGGCGAGGGGTAAGCGCGCGAACAAAGTCTTCAGCTGCTCTGGGTCGAGCGAGGGCTCAAGCTCGACGAGCCGCGGGTCCACCTCCCGATGCTCGGGCGAACGAAAGGGCCCGATGATGAGGCGACCGATTGGGCGGCCGTCATACTCAAGCCCAAACACCTGATAGACAGCGCCCGTGACGCAGCGCTCGGAGACATCCTGGGGCCGTGGTTCAATCGCCCTCACCTGCCGCGCGAGCTCCACCAGCGCCTCACGTGGCGCGCTGAACTGGCTCAGGTAGGCGTAGACCTCCGGTTGCTCAGCGACGGCGCTGAGCAGCACCCCCTCCTCGCTGTAGATCATCAGCTGGATCCGGAACAGCTCATAGAAGCTCCCCACCATCTCTCGCAGCGCGCTGCGATCGACCAGGTCGTCCAGCGTGAGGTGTGAGGTGGTGAGCTCATCCAAGCTACGCTCCTCAGAGGGCTGGGTCATCACGCCTCCCCCCGCAGCACGTCCAGCGCGCCGCCCACGCTAGCGGCCAGCACCTCCGTCACCGGCTGACGGCTGCCGAGCTTGCGGTTCACCTCCTCCAGCAGACCAGGGATATTGAGCCCAAATTTCCCTGCAAGATCGTGCTCAGCGTCCAGGTGACTCATGGTGAGGTGCAGCAGCCCCACGAAGCTCTCCACCACCCCCTCGCCGCGAGTCGCCACCGCCAAGTACACCGGCTCCCGACCCTTGGCGGCGAGCTCGGCTATCTCTTCGTCGCCGCGCACGGCCGGCAAGTCGCGCTTGTTGAACTGGATGATGAGCGGCATCTGACGGAGCAAGAGGCCATGAGCCTTGAGGTTGCTCTTCAGGTCCATGAAAGACTCTGCGTTGTTTTGCGCCTCACTCTCTTGTGAGTCCGCGATGAACGCCACGCCGTCCGCGCCTTGCACCACGAGCCGCCGAGTCGAGGCGTGGATCACCTGGCCCGGCACCGTGAAGACCTTGAGGCGCACCGCCAAACCCCCTGCCCCCTTGAAGGTGAGCGGCAGCAGATCAAAAAACAGCGTGCGGTCGTCGCGCGTGTCGAGCGTCATCAAGCGCCCCGAGCTGTCAGCGTCGGACGCGCGATGAAGCGCCTGTAGGTTGGTTGTTTTCCCGCTCAGAGCTGGCCCATAGTAGACAAGCTTGACCGTGAGCTCTCGCGCCGCGAAGTCCAGTTGCACCCGAGTGGCCTCTAGAGTCTTTCCGCCCCTGAACCTCGCGGACCAAGCCGCGCGGCGCAGACCGCTCCCCCCACCCTAGCAGAGCAGCCCCGGCGGCGGAATCCTCCGCGTTTGGCCGTGAGGTGAGTAGAATGGGGGCTCAATGACCGCGCCGCCTGTCCAGCAGCGAAGCAGGCGGCAGCCCCTCGCTCCACCAGGGGTAGCGCCTGGCCTAGGCCACGCGGCTCGCAGCATCCTCATGGGCGCAGCGGGGGGCGCGACGCGACGATGAGCGCGGCGACCTGGGTGCTGATCTGGGTGGGGGCGACCTCGCCCACCTTGGCCGAGCAGCGCGCGCTCCAGGACTACGCGGAGACGCGGATGATCCGCCTCGTGCCTCCGAGCGAGCTGCCCGCGCCGGCGCGGCCTCCTAGTGAGCAGACGGCGGCGCGGGTGGAGCAGGCGCTCACCGAGGCTCGGGTGCTCAGCTCGTCGCTCGAGCACACCGCCGCGCTGGAGGAGCTCACCCGCGCCAAGGAGCTGCTGCTGAGCGCCCCGCACCTGCCTCAGGCGCCCTGGCTCATGGCTGAGTGCCTGCGCGTCGAGGCCCTAGCCCGCGCGGCAGCGTCACCGAAGGTCGCCGCGACGCTCTGGCAAGAGGCGGCGCTGCTCGATGGCGGGCGCCCGCCGGCGGTCGGCGAGACAATCGAGCTAGGGCCGCAGGCCGAGGGCGATGACCAACCCGCCCGGCGCATCACCCTGCGCTACGACGGACAAGATCAGGTGTTCATCAACGGACGCCTCGCCCCACCACCCCACCGCGCTCGAGTCGGCGCGGGCCCGCTGCACGTCCGGATCGCCCAAGACGGCCGCGAGATATGGTCAGCTTGGCTGCCTGTGACCAAGGGGGCCAAGCGCCTCGAGCTCCCGAGCCGGAGCGCGCCCTGCGCACCCGCCGTATTTGATTCCGCACGGCAAATGCCCGATCAGCGGGCCGTGGCCGCCGGCGTCAGCTGCCCACGCTGGGTGCTCGCCCGCAGCGCACCTGGCCCCACCGCGCGTCGCGCCGGCGCGGACGTCAGCGGCGCGAACCCGAGCGCGCGGGGCCCAAGCGCTGGCGGCGCTCTTCAAGGCGCCGTCAGCAGACCGGCAGGTGGGCTCGGCGCCGAAGGAGCGGTTCAGCTCCGGAGCTGCGAGGGCTCCTGGTGTGGGGGTTGGGTCCACTGGCGGGCCAGCTCACGGCGCGTGTTCATCCCGTCAGCGGTCCCCCTTGAGGCACGGGGCTGGCCCTCCTGGGCGACTTACGTGCTGGTAGGCGTCGGCGCCGTGGCGGCCACCAGCTTCACGCTGTGGCGAGCCGGCGCCTTCGACGCGCCCGCGGCGGGTAAGCGAGGCTGGGTCTACCAGCCGCCCAACGCCGCGAGCTTTTAGCGGACCGTCAGTCAGGCTCACCACGCAGGGCGGCGCTCAAGCCTTCAACCTCTGAAGCTCGCAGCTCAGGCGAGCGCCGCGCCCCAGCGGGTCCGCGCCCAGTCGATCGCCTGCTCCACGCGTGGCCGCGCGGGGCCGCCGAACACCGCGCGGCGCTCCACCGCGCGCCGGGGATCCAGCGCCTCCGCCAGCGACTCACCGGTGAGCGCCGGGTGCGCCGCCACGAAGGTCGTGGCAGGCAGCTGGGAGAGTTCGACGCCCTTCGCCTCCGCCTCGCGCACCAGGCCGCCCACGATGTGGTGCGCCTCCCGGAACGGCACGCCCTGGGTGACCAAGTAGTCAGCCACGTCGGTCGCCGCCAGGTGGCCGCGCGTGAGCGCGCCCTCCATGATTTCCCCACGGAATTTCGCGGTGGCGAGCGCGCCGGTCAGCGCCGCGAGCGAGACCCGCGCGTTGTCGCAGGCGTCGAACAGCGGCCGCTTGTCCTCTTGGAGATCCCGCCCGTAACCAAAGCAGAGGCTCTTCTCCAGCACCATCAGGCTCACGGAGGCGCCCACCAAGAGCGCCGCCTTACCGCGCACCAGCTCGGCCACGTCCGGGTTCTTCTTCTGCGGCATCATCGACGAGCTGGTGGTGAAGCCGTCCGCGAGTTCAATGAAGCTGAACTCCTGGCTGCTCCACAGCACCAGCTCCTCCCCGATGCGCGAGAGGTGCACGCCGAGGATCGCGAGCGCCGACACGAACTCCATC
This sequence comes from uncultured Polyangiaceae bacterium, assembly GCA_964415255.1. Taxonomy (GTDB): domain Bacteria; phylum Myxococcota_A; class Polyangia; order Polyangiales; family Polyangiaceae; genus JAHBVY01. The sequence continues at coordinate 10,409 of CAYQAC010000087.1, forward strand.
AGGAAGTCGCGGCTAGCGGTGGCGTCGAGGGAGTTGGCGGTGGCTCGATCGAAGCCGAGCTCATCCGCCACCCGCTCGCGATCGAGCGGGAAGCCGGTCCCCGCCGCCGCGCCGGCGCCGAGCGGGCACTCGTTCATGCGCGCCAGGGCGTCGTGAATGCGCCCAAAATCGCGCCAAAGCAGCTCCTGCCACGCCATCAGGTGGTGCGACAGTCTGCTTGGCTGACCACGCTGGAGGTGAGTGTAGGCGGGCATCAGCACGTCCAGCTGCTCCTCTGCCCGGTCGAGGAGCACGCCCGCCAGCTCCGCGACCGCCTGCGCCACCTCGGTGCCGCGCCGCCGCGCGTAGAGCCGCAGATCGGTCGCCACCTGATCGTTACGCGAGCGGCCGGTGTGGAGCTTGCCGCCCACCGGCCCCACCAGCTCCACCAGCCGCGCCTCGATGTTCATGTGGACGTCCTCTTTGACAGGATCCCACACGAACTGGCCCGCCTCGATCTCCTCAGCGATCCGATCGAGCCCGCCCCGCAGCTCGGCGGCCTCCTCCTCAGTCAGCACCCCCGCCCGCTGAAGCCCACCGACGTGCGCCTTGGAGCCATCCAGATCCTCCCGCCACAGCCGCCAGTCGACGTCCACGCTCTGGTTCAGCTCCAGCATTGCCTGATCTGCCGCCGCCAAGCGACCTCCGCGCGCCACGCTCATGCGCCCCGCTTACACCCATTTCAGGCCACTTGTCACGCCGAGCCAGCTGACCCCAGCCTGACCCCCGAGCTTGGGCCTTCGCGAACCTGCCAGCCGCGTGCCGACACCGGAACCCGCGCCTACGCCGCGAGCGGCGACACCATGAGCCCGCGCCCACCCCGCGAGCAGCCGTCCTGACGCCTCAATCTGCATCAACCTCCGCGCCGCCGTCTTCGACCTCATCACACGGCTCCGACAGTTGATTAGGGTCGACGCCCTCCGTCACGCTCGAAAAGTACGACGACCCGGTGTAGCGCCCGCTCGCGTCGAACTGAAAACAGACGTCCTTCCGCGGGCGGCGCAAGACCTCCGGTCGCATCGCGACCTCACGGAGTACAGCATCGAGCACATCACGGTGAGCCTCGCAATCCGCCGCGCGTGCAGGTGCGTCGTCCAACGCAGCTTGCTCGCTCAGGGCCCACCCCAGGTAAGCGTTGCCAGCGACCGAAGGCACGAGCAAAGCCAAGGCTAGAATCAACCAGACGCTCCCTACTTTCACTCGGGTTCTCCGTCCGGACGCCTGCCATCCTGCCTGCGAGGGGCTGGCTCGGATTGATCATGTTGGATGCCGCTCGTCGCGCTCGACCGGTACCACGAGCCCGAGTAGCGCCCGCTCGCATCGAACTGGAAAGAGACCTCGCTCGGGGAACGACCCAACAGCTCCGGCGGCGCCCCAACATCACGCAGCACATCATCGAGCACGTCACGGTGAACCTCACACTTTTCCACGCGCCTAAGTGGATCGTCGAGCCACAACGCTCGGTCGATCAGGGTGTACGCCAGAGTCGCGTTAGCGGTGAACGAAACCACGAACGAAGCCAGGACTAGAATCAACCAGACACTATCTACTTTCACTTGGACCCTCCTCTGTGACTTCGTCGCCGCCAAGGGCAAGCTCATCGTCGAGGTCGATGGCGCTCACCATCAGCAGCGGCGGGCGGCGGATGCCCGTAGGAACAGGAAGCTCAAGCGCCTTGGGTGCCGGGCGCTCGGCATCGATGCGCACCTGGTCATGCGGCGCCTGCCTGAGGCGCTCGAAAGGGGGTGGGAGGCACTACTCACGGCGCAGAAACGGCTCTGACCAAGATCAGTCAGCAGCATCAGGCAGCTCGAATAGCTCAAATTCACTGACTGCTTCTGGCCACTCATCTCCTCCAAACGTATACCCCTCAATGGCATCGACATACCCATCATCCACATAGACAACGAACCCTACATCCAGTGCGCCATTAAGGCGCCCCATTACTCCCATCCCCCACCGCATAGACATATCGACAGGGAACAGCCGCGTCTCATCGTTATGCACAAAGCTCACAATGAAACCTTTCCCTGTGAAATGCCTATCCTCCACAACAAAGCGCGCCAGCGATTCCAGAGCGCCTTCTCTCAGTGATGTGGCTGAGTCCGCCAGCATCCGGCGAACTACGGCCTCCTCGATTTCAGTCAATTGTGCACCCATGATACTCCTCAACGCGTTGGCTGTGGATCGACATCCGTTCACCCTCTAAGCGCGGCACCGCGCCTGCGCGGCGGGGCGCGAAGCCCAGCCGCTCGGCTCGGCTCCTGAGAGAACCGTGAGTTACGCCACCAAACGCGCCACCTTGCTTGCTTCCCGTGCCGCCACCATGCGCCATGACCCATCGCCACCGGAGGCGCTCCTCTGGGCGGCGCTCGTCAGCCGCAAGCTCGATGGGGTCGCTTTCCGTCGCCAAGTGACCCTCGCAGGGTACATCTGTGACTTCGTCGCCGCCAAGGGCAAGCTCATCGTCAAGGTCGATGGTGATCACCATCAGCGGCAGCGAACGGCGGATGCCCGGCGGGACAGGAAGCTCCAGCGCCTTGGGTATCGTGTGCTTCGCATCGAGGCGCAGCTGGTCATGCGGCGGTTGCCGGAGGCGCTCGAGAGGGTCTGGGAGGGTCTGGGAGGCGTTGCTCCTGTCGTAGGAGCCGAACAATCAGTCACTCTACTCAGTTACTTTGGCGTCGAACAGCTCAAACGCACCAGCTGTTTCAGGCCACTCATCTTCTCCGAATGTAGCTCCCTCAACGGCGTGAACATACCCGTCATCCACATAGATAATAAAGTCTGCATCTACCACGCCATTTAGGCGCCCCAGAACTTTCCCCCACCGCAAGGACGTCTCGCCCGAAAAGAGCCGCGCTGCATCGTCGCGCCTAAAGCTCGCTATAAATCCCACCTCACTAAGATGTCGATCCACCACAACGAGATGGGCAAGTAAACCTCGCGCACCCTCCCTCGGCGAGAGGCCTGGGTCCGCCAGCATTCGTTGAATCACCGCCATTTCGATGTCGTTCGGTCTCGTGTCCATGGTGTACTTCCCAGAAGACTGGCCTTCTCCACAGTAGACTAATTAATGACTCTCCACCGGGTTTGGTGAGTGGCTGACGGGGAATGGGGAGTGCGTCGGTTCAGACAGGTGCGACAAAAGGAACACTCCCCTGATTATCGCTGAGGCCAGAGGAGAAGGCCTCGCGGCCGGCCCCAGCGTCAGCTCCCCGCACCTTACCGTCCGTCATACTGACTATGGTGCGGCGCCGTGAACCCCCCGCACGCTCAACCAAGCAACACTCAGGGCACTTCAGCGCACGCCGCAGGCGCGTCAGCCTGCTCCACTGCGCCCTCCACTGCCTGCTCCACCACGCGCGCCTCACTAGCCACAACACGCACAGCGCTCAGGCGCTCTGTCAAAGCCTCCAAGCGCTCCGCGAGGCGCTCGCTCTCCGCTTGGTGCTTCGCCACGTCTTGCTCGGCCTCGCGCCGCGACGCCTGCACCTTCTGCAGTACCTGGACGATCCCAAGCCCCTGCTCATGAGAGGCGGTCGTCACCCAGCGGTCCAGCGCCTGCACGAACTCGTCCACGCGCCGGTCGAGCTCTGGCGCCACCTTGGCCGCCGCGGCGCGCAGCGCCTCCGGGAGCAGCTCCTCCGCGCGGCGCTTGATGGCGCGCTCATTACGGCCCCGCTGCCACAGCGCGAACGCCGGCGCCGCCACCAGCAGCGCGCCCCCGAGCAGCACGTTGGCGAACAGCGCGGCGGGGCCCACCGTCATCACCGCCAAGATGCCGAAATCGTAAGCGAAGGTGTCTACCTCGATGCGCGGCGCCTTCAGGGCGCCCCCCCAGGTGACGCTCAGCGCCTCCGCGCGCTGGCTCGCGTCCTCTTGCACCAGCGCCACCATGCGCTCAGCTAGCGCCTCCAGCTCACCGCCCATGCTGCGCGCCAGGCGCTCAAGGAAGCCGCGGAACTCACGCTCCACGTAGGCGCTCAGGTGGAGCCGCACGTCTTGGCCGCTCGTCTCCTCAAGCAGCTTCGGGAGCGACACCACCAGCTCATCCACGAAGCGATCGAGATCGCGCCGCGCCCCCACCTTGATCCCCCCGGCGGCCTCAAACAAGGTGAGCCGCCGCGCCGTGAGGTCCGACTCCTGCCCCGCGAGGCTCTCCTCCAGCGCCGTGAGGCGCCGCGCCAAGTCGCCCTCAGTGAGCGTCGCCGAGAGCCGCCGCGCCGCGAGGCCATGCCCCAGGCTCGCCAGCGCGCGGAGCCCCTCCCCAGCCGCGTTGTCGATCACGATGCTGGCGCGGTGCTGCTCCAAGTAACTGGAGAGGTAGGCGAGCAGCTCCGGGAAGCCCGCGCCGAGCACTGGCGCGCTCGGATCGCTCGCGAGCGCCGCGAGCCGCAATGAGGAGCTCACCGCGAACAGCTGCGGCGCGGGGACCAGCTCCGCGAGCCCAGCCTCAATGTAGCTGAGCGCCTGCGCGCGCTCCTCAGGCGTCCAAATGTCAGCCTTGGTGACGACGAACACGATCTTATCGCGCGAGCGAGCGAGCAGCTGCGCGAGGAACCCGCGCTCGCTCTCCTTGAGCGGCTGCCCCGCGTCCAGCAAGAACAGCACGGCGTCCGCGCGCGGGATGTAGCCGTAGGTGATCTCAGCGCGCGTCAGCGATAGATCGTTCACGCCGGGGGTGTCCACCAGCAGCACGCCGCTCTGCAGCAGCGGCGAGGGGTAGCCGAGCTCGAGGTAGCCCTCAGCGCCAGCCTCCTGGTTCGCTTCACTGACTACTGCGCCCACCCCAGGTGCGACCTCCTGGTTCGTTTCACTGACCACCGCGCTCTGCCCCGCGACCCCCGCCGCGTAGCGCCACAGCTCAGCCACCTCCACCGGCGACGAGCGGCCGCTGCTCTCCACCCAGCGCGCCCTGGGCGCCTCTGCGTACACCACGTGATGGATCCGCGCGGTCGTAGGTGTCACCCCCACCGGGAGCACCGGCGCGCCGAGCAGCGCGTTCACGAAGCTGGTCTTGCCGTGGTTGAACTCACCCACCACCACCAGGTGAAACGCGCCCTCCAAGAGCTTGGCCACCACCTCGCGCTCCAGGCGCTCGCTGACGCTCTCCGCGCCGATCTCGCGCCCGAGCGCCGCCACCTGATTCAGCTCCAAGATGAGCGCTGTGCGCCGCTCGTCGAATTGGTCCAGCATCAGCCCACCACCTTCACTAAGCGCCCCACCTCAGCGTCCACCGCCGAGGCTCAAGAGCGCGCCCTCAACTCTGGGCCAGCGCTCAGCGCGCGCTGCATGGCCGCGCCCCGGAGCGCCTCCAGCCGCGCGAAGAAGCGCTGGTAGTCGCGGAGCGGCGGCTCAAGCTCACCGCTCGGCAGCCGTTTTTGCCTCATGGAATAGTCCGTGAGCCGCGTGCACACGAAGCGGAGCGCCGCGAGCTCACCCTCGGTCGTCAGCGCCGCGCGCTCAGCGTCGCTCAGCGGCCGCACCCACTGGTAGCCGCGCAGCACCGCCGCCACCCGATCGAGCTCGAACTGGTGCGTGAAGCACCAGGCGTGGATCAGCACCATCAGGTCAAACACGAAGCGACCGTGACAAGCGCTCTCGAAGTCGAGCAGCGCCGCGAGCCGCTCCCCCTGCCACAGCACGTTGTCGCGGAACAGGTCGCCGTGGATGAGCCCGCTCGGCAGCTCAGCTGACCGCGTCGCCTCCACGCGCTCAAGCGCCGCCTCCGCGCGCTCTACCGCCGAGAGCAAGTCCGCTCGCTCGCTCCGCCGCACGCGCGCCAAGCGCTCCCACAGGTGCGCAGGCTCAAAGCGCCCGAGGGGGGCGCGCGGGAGCTCGGCGCTTGCCAAATGCACCTGGCCGAGCGCCGCCGCCACCTGCTCACAGCGGGCGGGCGTCGCCGCCTGGCTGCACACCATTTCCCCACGGAACCAGGGGTAGATGGCGGCCGGCTTGCCGCCGACGCTGGAGATTTCAAGACCGTCCAGGCGCCGTGGCGGCAGGGTGGTGGGCACGCTGCGCTCCGCCAGCGCATGCAAGAGCGCGAGCTCACGTGCCGCGCCATGGGCGTCCTGCTCCTCAAACACGCGGAGGAACCAGCTGCCCTCCGCCGTCTCGAGCTTGAAGTTGGAGTTGACGCTGCCCCCGTCGACCTCCGTCAGCCCCACGAACGTCAGCCCATACTCCGCCGCGACGCGCGCCGCCTCTTGAGCAGAAACAGGGGTCAGCCGGGCCACGCCTCGGAGTCTGTGGGCACTCTCGGCGGCTGTCACCTGAAGACGTGCAGCGCGGTGCCAAACCCCAAAACCCCTTGCCCCATGCAGGCGTCATTCCCAGGTCCGTCTGACGGCAACCTGCTCGGCGCAGCTCGCGCGCAGCTCAGCCTGCCTGCCGCGACGATTTGATGGTACCGTGGCCCTCTGAGCTTAGGAGCCGCGCATGTCCCTCAAGTCTAGATCAGCCCTCGCCCCTGCCTTCATCATCTCCGTCAGCCTGCTGCCCGCCTGCGGCGGCTCCCAGACGGAGGTGCACCACAACCCCCCGGGGCCAGATCCTACGATCACGAGGAACCCGCCTCAGCCCGATCCGGATGATCCGGAGGAGACGCCGCTGCTCGTCCCAGAGCAGGCGCCCCTGCCGCCCACGGAGAACCCACCTGCGCCGCCCACCAACCCACCGCCTCCTAGCCAAGATCCCTGACGACGTGCGCCGCGCTCCACGCTGCCGGGCAGGCCTCCAAGCGCCACCTGAGTCGCGCCTCACATGACGGCCATCTACGGGAACACGGCGGGCCTGAGCCCCCAGGCTAACCGGGCGCTCACGCGGCTCTATCGCCGCCGCGTGCCGCTTGAGCACATCGCGACGCTTGAGCTGATGCGCTCGCTGGTGGACGCCTCACGCGAGACGAAACGTCAGGTGGGCGTCCTGGTCCACCGCTCGGGCAGCGTGGAGTCGGTGATCGTGGGCAGCGCCACCGGGCTGATGCTGCCGGACGTCGGCCGTCTCCGCGCGGCAACAGGGCGCTTCCGCGCGCTGCGCTTGATCCACACCCACCTGTTCGGTGAGCCGCTCACCCAAGACGACCTGACGGATCTCACCCGCCTGCGCCTCGATCTGGTGGCGGCGGTGCTGTTGAACCCCGAGGGTGAGGCCAAGGCGCTCACCTGGGCCTACAACGTCCCGCCCAAGCCGGGCAGCGATCATGTGAGCGCCCCTTACGAGATCGGCGGGCCCGTCCCTTACGGCGCGAAGACGCCCCATTTTGGTCAGCTCATTGAGGCGCTGGAGGCAGAGTTCGCCGGGCTCATGCGCACGCGCCAGGTGGTGGCCAAGGACGGCCGCGCCATCTTGGTGCACGTGGGGGAGAAGAAGCGCGGCAGCCCGAGCGCGGCGCGGGCGAGCCTTCAGGAGCTCGCGAGCCTGGCGGAGACGGCGGGCGCCATGGTGGTGGACAGCGTGCTGCAGCTGCGCGACCGCGTGGATCCAAAGTACGTGTTCGGGCGCGGCAAGCTAGAAGAGGTGGTGATGCGCGCCATCGAGCTCGACGCCCAGACGCTGATCTTCGATCGCGATCTCACGCCGGCGCAGGCGTCCGCCATCGCCCAGCGCACCGACTTGAAGGTGATCGATCGCTCTCAGCTCATCCTCGACATCTTCGCGCAGCGCGCGGAGACGCGCGACGGCAAGCTCCAGGTGGAGCTCGCGCAGCTGAAGTACACGCTGCCGCGCCTGGGTCAGAAGGACGACGCGCTGAGCCGCCTCACGGGTGGCATCGGGGGCCGCGGCCCCGGCGAGACCAAGCTGGAGATAGGGCGCCGCCGCGCGCGCGAGCGGGTGGCGCGCCTGGAGAAGGAGCTCACCCAGCTGGGTCGTCAGCGTACCGAACGACGTCGCGCCCGCACCAGCAGCGAGACACCGGTGGTGGCCATTGTCGGCTACACCAACGCCGGCAAGAGCACGCTGATGAACACCATCACGGGCGCCTCGGTCCTGGCGGAAGACAAGCTGTTCGCCACGCTGGACACACGCGCCAGGCGGCTGCGGCTGCCGAGCGGCCAAGAGATCGTGCTGACGGACACCGTCGGCTTCATCCGCGACATGCCGAAGGACCTGTTCGCCGCCTTCCGCGCCACCTTCGAGGAGGCGGCGGACGCCGATCTGCTGCTGGAGGTGGTGGACGCCTCAGATCCAGAGCACACGACCCACGTCCGCACCACGCAGCAGCTCTTGGAGGGGCTGGGCCTGGATGAGCTGCCGCGACTCCGCGTGTACAACAAGCTCGACAAGCTGACCACCCTTGAAGAGGAGCTTGAGCCCGAAGCCGCAGCGGGGCCCGAAGCCGCAGCGGGGCCCGAAGCCACAGCGCAGGTTTTAGAGCAGGGGGATCAGGGGGATCAGGGGGTTTGCCTAGCCGTCCCTGCGCGCCAGCGCCTGCTGCCCGAAGCGCTGACGGAGCCCGGCGTGCTCGGCATCTCAGCCCTCGACAAGAGCACGACCAGCGCGCTCCTCACGGCGATTGAGGCGCGCCTCAGCGCGGCGCTGCGAGCCCGCCGCCTGGCCGAGGAGGCGCGCGGCGCGCCCGAGCCGTGGGAGGAGCCGCACCCAGCCGGCCCAGCAGACGTCAGCCTAGCTCACCAATCGGACGGTGAGCGCGTCACCACCCGGTAGGCCACCGCCGCCTCACCACCCGGGTTCATGTAGCTGCGCTCTAAATCCCCACGGAAACTGGCGACGTCGCCGCCCTTCAGCTCGAAGCGGCTCTCGCCGGTGACGAGCGTGAGCTCCCCCGCCTCGCAGCTGAGGTACTCACGGCTCCCCACGGGCGCCGCGCGCAGGGCGAGCCGCGCGCCAGACGGCAACTCAAGCCGCTCCACCTCGAGCCCGCGCACCGGCTCTGGGAGCAGCTCCTGCACCCGCGCGCGCCCCCGCACGCGGCTCGGGAGCGAGCCGGCGGGGTATAAGCGCGCGCTGGGGCGCGCCTTCACGATCAGCTCCTCGACGCTGACGTAGAGCGCCTCCGCCAGCTTCACGAGCACCGCCAAGGTGGGGTTGGAGCCGCCTGTCTCCAGGTTGGCGATGGTGGGCCGTGGGACACCCGACAGCTCAGCGAGCTGCTGCTGCGACAGCCGCCGCTGCTCACGCAGCTCCCGGATGTTGTGCGCCAGGTGGCTCGCGGCGCGCTCAGCGCTGTCGCCCGAGGGCGCGCTCGGCTTGGCGGAGGCCTTGCTCGCCTTGCCCTGGGAGGCGCCGTTTGCAGCCTCACCGCCCGCCTTGTCCTGGGGGCTCGCCTTGCCCTCAGAGGCGCCGTTTGGACCGCTCATCTTGCGCTGCGGGCTCGCCTTGCTTCGCGCTCCAGCCATACCCGGCGGAAGCTAGCAAAGTCGCTCGAATAGTAGCAAGTCGGCTCTTCTATCGACACCCGGAGCCCGCCTATCGCCTCAGGCGCACTCACCACGCAACTCGCGGCGCCGCGCGCCGAACCGGGCCCCCATGGTCCAAGCTGACGGCGCACCCCACGGTGCATCCCCTAGGACGTTTCCCCGCGGCGCGCGGCTCCTGGTGCTCACCGCCTTAGCCCTGTTGGTTGGCTGCGGCGCGAGCTGGGAGGTCGGTGAAGGGCACTACCGTGACGCACGCTACGCCGACGCGCTGGTGGCGCTGAAGCAGGCCGAGCCTGAGTACGCCGAGCTTGAGCCTGACGAGCGCGCCCGCTACGCGCTCTACCGCGGGCTCTCCCACCTGGCGGTGGGCGACGCGACGCGCGCCGATGGCTGGCTGCGACTCGTGAAGCAGGCGAGCGACCGTGACCCAGCCACGCTCAGCGTGGAGGAGCGCGGGCGCCTGGAGGCCGCCTGGCGAGCGCTCGGGCGCATGCCCGGCTCGGGCGCGTTTGGCCCTGCCTGGCGCGCCGCGGAGCACTCACCGTGAGGTGGCTCGCGGCGCGGTGCCGTCCAACCCCCAAAAAAACCCGCGCTTAACTCGTCCGGCTCACTACCTAACTGATCGCCTCAGGGACGCGCCGGAGCGCGCTGCGCACCGCGCCTTGCAGCGCGGAGAGTTCCACCTCACGCGTGGGCACCGCTTGGTCGATGGCCGTCGCCTTGCCGCGCAAGATGGCGTGCAGTGCGCCGCCCTTCTGCTTGCGGAGCACCGCCGAGATCACCGCGGTGCTCTCGGCCTCCGCCGTCTTGTCACCGACTCGCTTGGTGAACAGCTGGGTCAAGCTCACGCTGAGCACGTAGGGCTCCTCGCTTCGCGCTGGGATCTCAAGGCGCGCGAGTTCAGCGCGCAGGCTCTTACGTAGCTCACGCGCGAGCCAGCGCTCCGCGCGCCGCACCTTGCTGTCCACCTCGCCGAGCACCAGCACCTTGGGGGCGGCCTCCGCGCGAGCGCTCAGCGTCAGCCCGAACAGGCCCGCTAGCGCCGCCCAGATCCAGCCGCGCCGGCTGATCGGTTCACCCACACTGTGCAAGGTCATCGCTCGTTCCACGTCCGCACCTCCGCGCTCACCGCCCCTGGGCGCAGGCTCGCAGCCGAGCGCTCACCGCGAGGCGCTCCTCGTTGCCCAGCGCCGCCACACGACGCTGTCACCCTGGGACCCCCCTTGGCTACGTGACCTCACGCTCGACAGCCAAGTTTCTCCGCGCGATGACTCCTACCCTATCCTACACCTGACCTCTTCATGGCGCTTCATGGTGCGCTTAGCTAAGCGCCGCCCAGGAGGCCCTTTTATTCCGCGCGGATATTCACGCGCCGCGCTCAGCGCCGCCCCTCGACCCGGGTGGTGATGTCCACCACCTCGTCCCAGGCGCTCTCGTGACCGTCGTAGTGGACGCGGCAGCGATCGGGGCCGAGCACCTCGGTCACGGTGGCAGGGTAGATGGAGCCACGCCAGCGCACCCTGAGCTTGTCCCCCACCTGATACGGGCTCACCGCCACCTGCGCTGAGGCTGAGGGCGCCGCAGGCAGCCCCAGGACGCGCGCCACCTTCTCGGGCGGCGGCGGCGCGGCCACGGGTTTGTCGCTGGGGATGCGGCCCTTGATGCGCTCGAGGGTGACGTCCTCGTCCCAGCGGGTGTCGTAGCCGTCGAAGTGCACGCGGAAGCGCGTCTTGCTGCGCTGGGCCACGATGTACGCGGGGTAGTTCTTGCCGTCCCACTCCACCCACACGTACTCCCCCACTCGGTAGGGCTCCTGACAACCCAGGGTGAAGAGCAGCGCCGCGAGCAAGAGCCACGCCTTGACGGCGCTGACCATGGCGCGCGCTCAGGTGCGCCGCGCGGCGGGCTGGGTCGCGCCGTCAA
>CAYQAC010000088.1:0-21491 GCA_964415255.1 uncultured Polyangiaceae bacterium
CAGCGCCGCGACCACGGCGCCCAACACGAGCGCGCCGAGCCCCGTCGTGAAGTACCCCGCCGGCACCCCCAAGAGCCACTCGCGGCGCCACGAAGAGGCCGCGTGCTCTGGGCTCCGCGCGATGAGGAGCCACAGCTCCTCCACCAACCACAAGAGCGGCGCGAGCCACAAGAACGGCAACAGCGCGGCCCCGAACGCGCGGCGCCGCGTGAAGCCCGAGGCCCCGGGCGGCCGCTCCTCCTCAGCCGCGGGGCGCCCTGAAGCAGCCGTCTCCGTCACGCCCGTCACCGGTTAGTACGAGCCGAATGGCGCGGCAACCGTCGCGGGCGCCCCTCGCGGTGGTGCGCCGCTGCCCGAGCGCTCACCGAGCGGTCCTATCGTGTGTCCTCGCCGCTGGACCCACGGAGGCAGGCGACTTGCCCCCAACGTAGGACGTCAGCCACGCGATATCGTGTGTCCTCGCCGCTGACCCACGGAGCGAGCGCCGTCGCCGGCTCGCGGGCCAGCGAGCGCTCGAGCAGCTGTGCTATCCGATGCGTGTGTCCTCGCCGCTGGACCCACGGAGGCAGGAGCGCGCCGTCGCCTTCGCCGCGCTCACCTTGCTCGGCGCCGCCGCGCTCACCTTCACCGGTGAGCGCGCGGCGATGACAGCGCTCGGCCCAGCGCCGGTGCCTAGCGTCAGCGTGCGGGTACGCAGCTCCGACTATGAGGCGAGCGCCCCCAAGCCGCCGCCAGGCTCACTGACCATCGACCTCACCACGGCGCCGCTCACGGACGGCAGCCACCTGCCTCAGCGCTCCTTCATGCCGTCAGCTCCACTGCCGAGTGAGGCGCTGGCTGAGCTCACCGGGAGCGGCGACGTCTTGGCCACCTTCGACGTCAACCTGAAGCCCACCGCCGCGCGCTACGCGCTGAGCGCGCGCGGCCGCTGTGAGGGCGCGCCGCGCTGCCCGCTCACGCTCCGGCTCGGGGGGGAGGCGCTCGGCAGCGTGGAGCTCCACCCCGAGATCGACCTGCACACCCTGCTCCTAGATCAGCGACACATCATTCCACAAGGAAAATTAGAGCTGGTGAGCGAGCGCCGCACCGCGCCGGGCAAGGCCCAGCTGAGCCACCTGGCGCTGAGCCCGCTTGGGCCCCGCGTCGAGCTCGCGGTGGGCACCCCAGAGGCGCGCCCTTACCTAGTGTCCGGCTTCTACCCAGATGAGGCCGACGGCAACCGCCGCGCGGCGTGGGGCGCTGGCGAGCGCTCACGCTTCGCCTTAGTCTTGGCGCCTGACGATACGGATTACCAAATCCAGCTGGTGGCTCACGCCCACGCCGCCGTCGCCCCCTTGATGCTGAAGGCCACGCTCGAGCGCGCGGGTGAACCCGCGACACCCAGCGCAGGGAAGCCTAAAGAGCCCTCCCCCCGCTCGCTCGGCGAGCAGCGCGTCGGCCCCGGCTGGGGCTACGTCACCTTCCGTGTGCCGCGCGGCGCGCTCACAACGGGCGTCAATCAGCTCACCCTGCACTACCCCACCACCGCCAAGCCCAGCGACACGGAGCCGGGCTCAAGCGACAATCGTAGCCTGGCGGTGCGCTACGAGTGGCTGCGAGTGAGCCCCATCCCGCGCTAGCGGTGCACGCGGCGTGCTCACGCGACAGCGCGGCGCGCTTGACCAGGCCCGCGGACCGGCTACCGTCAGCCGCCCGTGACCCACCCCGCCCGCGAGAAGCGCCCCACCCTCGGCGCAGGATGCCTGGTCGTCACGCCCACTTACAATGAGCGTCACAACCTGCCGATCTTCGTGCAGGCGGTGCTCGGCGTCGCGCCCGCCGCCCACGTGCTGGTGGTGGACGACGCCTCACCCGACGGCACGGGTGAGGTGGCCGCGGCCATCAGCGAGCGCGATCCGCGGGTGCGCGTGCTGCACCGGCAGGCCAAGCTCGGCCTCGGCACGGCTTACCTTGATGGCTTCCGTGAGGGCCTGAAGGACCCAAGCTATCAGGTGTTCTTCGAGATGGACGCAGATCTGAGCCACGACCCAAACTACATCCCCAGCTTCCTCAAGGCGCTCGAAGATGGCGCAGATGTGGTGATCGGCTCACGCAACGTGCCGGGCGGCGGCGTGGAGGGTTGGGGGCTCGGGCGCCACGCCTTGAGCAAGGGCGGCTCCGTCTACTCACGGCTGATCTTAGGCGCGGGCGTGCGCGACCTCACGAGCGGCTACAAGGCGATCGCGCGCGAGGTGCTTGAGCGCATTGACCTAGGCAAGGTGCACTCGAACGGCTACTCCTTCCAGATTGAGATGACCTACCGCGCGCTGCAGCTCGGTTTCCGCGTGGAAGAGGTACCTATTGTGTTTGTGGATCGGCGCGCGGGGGAGAGCAAGATGAGCCGCCGCATCTTCGCCGAGGCGATCGGCATGGTGTGGAAGCTGCGCGCTCAAGCCATGCGCGGCAAGCTGTGAGGGCGCGCTCAAGCCATGCGTAGCAAGCTGTGAGGGCCGTTCGATCGGGGGGGGTTAGACAGGCAGTCGCCCTACGTCACCACGAGCTACCGCTGACGCGCATCGTCAGCCACACTGACTCTACGCGCTACTCTGCCTCGGGCGTGAGCATGTAGATGTCGAAGTCCTGAATCCGCTGCGAGTGGCGGAAGCGCTGCTCCACGAGCGCATTGAGCTCAGGGAAACCCTCCAAGCTACGCGCGGAGTCGAGCGTGTCCCCGGTGACCGCCGGGAAGATGTCGTGGTGTTGGACGATGATGACGCGCGGTGGGGTGAGCGACAGCTCACTCAGCAGATCGCTCCGGGCGCGCTCACGATCCCAGCTCGCGCGCTGGGCCACGTTGTAGATGTACTTGGTCGCGGGGCGGCGCTCCGAGAGCCAGTACACCGCGGGCTCGAAGCCCCACACCAGCACCCAGTCCGTCACCTCCGTCTGCTCGCGCAGGTGCTTCGCCACCGCGCGGTCTGCGCCGAGATCGTAGTCAGCCACCACGTAGAGGTGGTCTAGGGTGGCAGCGTCCTTCAACCACTGGCCACTCGTCAGGGCATCGAACCGCGCTTGAGAGCGTCCCCAGAAGCTCTGCTGGAGGTCCACCGTGGCGGTCTGAGTGACGACCAGGAGGTAGGCGAAGGACAAGAACGCTAGCACCCCACCAGGGCCGCCCGCGTAGCACAGCCGCCACAGCTTGAGCAGCCCAACCCCCGCCCAAACGGCCAGGAGCGGGAACGTGGCGCCGTAGTGGTAAGGGAAGAACTTCCCCTGCATCGCGACCCCCGTGAGGTGCATCGCGATCACCCCGAACACCAGCAGCGTGCCCTCGCGCTCACGGCTGTGCGCCGGGCGCATGAGCAGCGCCGCCAAGATGGCCACCGGCGCGAGCGCGGAGTAGCGAACGAAGCACTGCGTGAAGCCCCACCACAGCATGGAGGGCGCGCTGCGCCCTTCCCAGCCGAGCGCGGTGTACCCCGGGGTGAACTCGAACAAGGTGAAGGCCAACGCGCCCCAAGCGCCGCGCAGCCAGAACCAAGCGCACACCGCGCCAATAGGCAGCATCGCTGACAGTGCCATCACCACGATGGGCCGCAGCGCCTCGAGTCGATTCGCCCCGTGGAGCCACTCGCGGCGCGCGAGGTAGGCGGCGCACACCAGCGCGCCCCCGCCGAGCGGCGGCTTGAGCAGGAAGGCGGCGCCGAACAGCGCGCCCGTGCCGATCCAACGGTAAACACGGCGCGAGCTCAGATCGTCGCTCAAGGTGAGCATCAGCGCGAAGACGGTGAGGTAACCGCCGAAGGTCTCCGGCTGCGCCGTGTGCCAGAACTCGAGCTGGGCGTGGATGAGGGCCGCCACCGCGCCGCCCAGGGTGCCCGCCAGCGGATCCCCCGCGATCGCCGATGATATTTTCCTCATAGAAAATACCATGCCCAAGAGACCCAGCACCTCAAGCAGGCGCACGCCCCACATCGCCTTGCCGAACAGCGCCTCGGCCAGGGCGAAGATCAGGAAGATGCCGGGCGGCTTGAAGTCCCACAGATCTCGGTAGGGCATCTGACCGTCGAGCACGCCAGAGCCGACCACGGCGTAGATCCCCTGGTCGCGCCCGAAGGAGAACATCAAGATCTGGACGGCACAGAGCGCGATCACGAGCCACAGCGCACCCTCCAGCAAGCGCCCCGCGCGCCCGCCCGCGCTCTGCCCGATGACACCCACCGGTCGACCGCCGTCGCTCGACCAGACCATGCCCCTCGCTATAGCGAGGTGGAGCCAAGCGCAAGCCTCGCCTGCCGCACTGGCGCCGCGTCATTCATCGGTCATCACGATAGGGATTGACCGGGGCCCCCTAAGGAGCGTCCGATCGCACCATGCTCGCCGCGAAGTGCCCCCAGTGCGGGGCGGTCAGCCCCGTCTCCTTGGCGGCGCCGGAGCACCTGCACTGCAGGTATTGTCAGTACGCTGGCAGCCCCGCACAAGAGGTGGTGGCGGAGCTGCACCACGCGCGCGCGGCGCTCTGGCAGATAGACACCGGCCGGCGCCAGCTCACCAGCCAGCAGCGGCGCATGGTGGAGCGCGCCCAGGGTCAATCGTTAGGCCTGATGGCGGTGCTCGCGCTCGTCAGCCTGCCCCTGCTCCTGTGCGGCGCATGCTCCACCTGGATCACCCTCGCGGATGACTTCCACACCTCGTCGCTGCCGTTCTTCGTGGCAGGCCTGTTCCCTCCCGCGCTGGTGCTCGGCCTCGGCCTGCTGCTCTTCCGCGTCCACCGCGGCGGCGTCCAGCGGCTGGCGCGCTCCTGCGCCGCGGTGCCTCCCAGCGCGCCGGGCCAGCCCGCGCTGTGCCACGTGTGCGGCGCGCCGCTGACCAGCGAAGCCAGCCGCGGCGTCGTGCGCTGTGGCTTCTGCCAGGCAGACAACGTGGTGGCCAGCCACATCATGAAGCAGGCCGCACAGCAGCAGACGCTGGTGATGGGCTCGATGCACCAGCAGATCACGACCGAGGCGAACGCGCTCTCACAACACGGCGTGGGCACCCTGCTGCTCACCCTGGTCATCGCGCTCGCCTCACCGGTGCTGGCGATGCTCTTGATGTGCGGCGCGGCGATGGTGCTGAAGAGCATCCCAGCGGAGGTGGATGAGGACGAAGAGTACGCTGAGCTGTCCATCAGCGGCACGCGCTGCTTCGCCTCCCTAGAACGCCGAGGCGGCGGGTACGAAGCCAACCTCGCGCCGCGGTTCCCGCATCACCCCAACCCAATCCAGTTAGCGCCGGGCGAGCTCAAGGTCGTGAAGGTGAAGGAGCTGGTGGGGCGGCAGGTGTTGCTCGAGGAGAACCGACCAGCGAAGGTGGTGCGGCTGGAGCGGACCCAGGGGGACCGCCACACCAAGCTGGTGCTGGAGGGGGGAGACCGCTTCAACGTGAGGGGCGCCTGCGAGCCGCCACCGAACCTGACGACGCTCGCCAAGTTACCGAGCCTCTACGTCTGCCGCGCGATGCAGCTCCACGGCGACACCCTCACCTGGGTCACCTCCACTGGCGACGTGGTGCAGATGCCCAAGGCGGGCAGCGCCGCTCGCACCCTCTTCAACGTGGGTGAGCACACCGAGCGCGCGCTGAGTCTTGACCACGTAGCTTACATCACGCCACCCCCGGACCGCGAGCTGCGCATCGCCCAGCTCACCCAGGGCGCGGCGCCACGCGTCGTGATGCGCGGCGTGTACCACCTGGCCTTCGCCGGACCCAAGTTGGTGTTTGGGACCGTCGATGAGCTCTTCGTCGACGATGCAGCGGGCCCCTCCTCCATCCAAAAGACAGCTGTCCTGTCGACCATCGCTGCGAACAGCACGCACGTCGTGTACCACACACGAGGCAACGTCTTCACGCTCCCCCTTCCAGGCGGCAGCCCACGGGTGCTCCTCCCCGTTCCCGTTGCTGAAGGCCTCAGCATCGTGGGCAATCAGGTGGTGGTGGCAGAGCACACAGGCTGCAAAGTGGTGCCGCTGGCAGGCGGCCCCAAGGCCGACTGCCCGCTCGACCACGCCGCGACCCAGCTTCACCTGGTGCACCGCGCCTTTGAGCACCGTGGGCGCGTGTATTGGCCGGCCTCCAAGCGCCCAACCAACCACGCGGTCTACCGCGGCGGCGTGCTGAGCCACCCGGTCGGTGGCAAGCTCGATCGCCAGTATGGCCCCACCAGCCGCCAGGTGCAGTGCGCCGCGGTGGACGATGAGTTCATGTACTGGGTGGACGGCCACGCGCTCCACCGCGACAAGCTCGCGCAGTGAAGCGAGCCCAGGCGAGCGCGTCCCATCGTCACCTACCCTGACGACTCCGCGCGCCACCGCTGAGCGCCTGCCTCAGAAGAACATCCAGCTGACGAACAGCTCCCCGTACGGCTTCAGGTCGGTGAACTCGTTGCCCTCTCGGTGCAGGCGATCTGACAGGGCGTCCGCCTCGGCGAGCACGCCTGGGTCCGCCTCGTAGCTTGAGTCGCCGAGCTTGGTGGGGTGCACCACGATGCCCGCCAGGAGCCCGAGGCGGAGGCGATCCGCGCGGAAACCATAGCCGATGCCGAGGCTCGCGATCAGCGGGGTGCCGTCTCGCGTGTAAGTGAGCCGCTCGCCCGCGTCGTTGCGGGCGGTGCCCTCAAAGTCGTAGATGGCCACGCCAAGCCCCAAATCCGCGATGGGGGAGTGCCGCTCAAGCAGCCACAAGCGGCCACGCAGCATGATGTTGAAGTTGGTGTAGTCCGCTTGGATGTCACTGTTGGCGCTCTGCGCCTCGATTTCCCCTTGGTCGTAGCCCACCCACAGCCCAAGCTCGAGCCAACACAGGGGCTGGGTGGAGAGGCTCACCCCGAACAGGGAGCTCGGCCCCAGGGCGCTCAGCCCCAAGCCGCTGACCCAGGCACAATCTCGCTTAGGCTCCTCGGGCGGGGCCTCCGCCACGGGCTCGGGCTCAGGCTCAGGCGCTGGCGCCTCCTCTTCGGCCTGCTGACGCGCGAGCGCATCCCCGCCCTCCGTCACGTGGAACTCCACGCGCCGGTTCTGCGCCCAGGGCCCCTCACACACCGACTGATCTGCCGGCACCTTGTTGTGGCACTCCGGCGGCTCCGCCACCTTCGGGCTCTCTTCCCCCATGCCCACCGACGTCAGCCGCGAGTCTTCCACGCCGCGCCCGATGAGCCAGTCGCGGAGCGCCGCCACGCGGCGATTCGACAAGTCTTTGTTGTAGCGGTTGGTGCCGCGTGAGTCCGTGTGCCCCTCGATGCGGATCTTCACGTCGGGGTGATCTTTCAAGAACGTCAGCAAGCCTGACGCACTCTTCTGCGTCTGCTCGTCGCCGCGCAGCTCCGCGCGGTTGTACTCGAACTCGATCGAGCCGCTGTACTCGAGGCGCCCATCGACGTAGCGGAAATCCTTGGTGGACCGCTTGGCGACGGTTGGCTCCCCGGAGCCTTCGTCAGTGTCCTTGTCTATCTCCCCGGAGGCATCAAGCTGCGCGTCCCCCGCGCTGCTCGCACCGAAGCTCGCGCTACCGCGAGCGGTGCACCCGAGCGCCAACACCCCAACCGCCCCAACCCAGACCGAGCGCCGCGCGGCCCCCAACCACCTGTAAGCCATGGGCGAGGTGTAGCGCGCCGACCCGCGCGCCGCCCTCCAATTTGCGCGCTGGCGCCTGATGGAAGAGCGCAGCCGCCATCGCGAGGGCGTCGTACGGCGCCCGCCTAAAACTCCCCCCAAGCAGCAGGACGAACCGGCGCGCTGCAACACTTCATGCGGCGCCGCGGGGGAGGAAGCGGCCGACGACCGAGCGGCGCACCCCGGAAAACCCCGAGGAAACACCCAGCTCTGGCGCGCCCCGCAGGATTCGAACCTGCGACCTGCGGATTCGAAGTCCGAGCTTCAATCGGGCAGAAGGAGCCCAGGAGGTCGAGATCCTGCCGGCCCTGAGGGGCGGGCTGGGGACGATTGTGACGCGGCGACCAAAGCTCGGCGCTTAGCCCGCTGGCTCCTGGTGGGCTCAGCGCCTCCAGCACATGATGGAGCTGGGTGGCCTGAAGCCACCGAGCCCTTCGTTGATCAAGGCGCCACCCAGTCCGCTGGCAGCTTGCAGGCCTTCAACACCGCCTTGATGTACTTCTCGCTGACTCGGATCTTCCCACCCTCAGCGCTGCTCACCGTGCCCTGAGCTTTGCCAATCTTCTCAGCAAGCTCAGCCTGGGTGAAGCCCGCATGCTCTCGAGCGGCGCGCAAGTCGTGCCCGATCAATTCGAGCATGTACGCTCCAGCTTCGGTGCGCGCTGGACTGGCAGCCTCGCCACCCTTGAGCCGAAGGTACTCAGCCTTGGGGACCAAGACATACTCTTTGCCATTAATGATCGCGGTATCCATGATGATGCTCCTTCCTCAGTCCTCGTAGACGTCCCGGCGGTTGTCGACTCCGGTCACCATGACCACCTCGCCCTTGACAAAAAACACAATACGGTAGTCTCCCGGACGGATACGGAACGACCCCGCCAACTCATGGCGCAGCGGCTTCACACCCGACACGTTCGGCCAGTCAGCCAAGCGGTCGAGGATCTTCCCCAGCCGCAGCTTGATCGGCATGGGCAGACGCTTGACCTGGGCCTTGGCTTCATCGGTGAGCCGAACCGCGAACATCCCCGGGGTATATAGCTAATTATCAGTGATGCAAGCCCACGTGAGGTGCATGACCTGATGCTCCGTCACATCGCTGCAGTCAGTGAGCCTGCCCATTGGGACGTCCTTGCACAGGGCCCCGCGCTACCGGGCGACACGATGCGGGCGCCGGCCGAGCCAAGAACCCCTAAAACACTCGAATTTGGGCGCGCCCCGCAGGATTCGAACCTGCGACCTGCGGATTCGAAGTCCGACGCTCTATCCAGCTGAGCTAGGGGCGCATGAGGCGGCGAGGGTCACAAGCCGCCCACCGCCGCGACTACTACCCAAAACCTTTGCCCACGTAAAGTGGCCTCACACCACGGTGCGTCCTCACGCTCCGTCATGGCTGACTCACGTCCGCTGAGTGCCAGCGGCGCTCACGCTCCATCACGGCTGACTCACTTCCGCTGAGTGCCAGCGGCGTTCAGGGCGCCGTCAAGCTCAGGGCGCCGTCAAGCGAGCCGCTCAGGGCGCCCTCACGCGAGCCGCTCAGGGCGTCAGCCCGTAGGCCTCGAGCTCAACCACCGCGCGCTCACCCTGCGTCACCATCTCGCTCTTCACGAGCGCGGCGATCGGCACACTCGAGTGGTGCCAGGAGCGCCCCTTGGACGCGATCCCGTAAATATTCACGTCGATGTCGCGGTAGTAGCTCCCTGGGAAGCTGCCCCCCGGCACCGTCACGTCCTCCTTGTTCATCGTCTCGAAGCTCACGTAGCCGAGCGGCCCTAGCTGCCCGCGCAGCCCCTCGAGCACCGGCTTCATCAGCGCGCCGCTCACCTTGTGCTCCTTACCGTTAGGGAGCCTGACCTTCGCCTGCTTGACGTTCAGGGAGTCGTAGTCGCGCCCCAGCTCAAAGCTCATCAGCACGCTCACCGTCGTCTCCCCCGAGGAGCCCTTGGTGCTGATGTCGATCCAGTACGCCCCCGACTCCTCACCGGTGACGCGGTACGTGAGCGTGGACCCGCCGCTCTGGCTCGACTTGTAGCGCGCCCACTGCCCCACCGCGATCGGCATCGGCTTCACCCCGGAGGCCTTCCCGGGGGTTTGGGGGTTGGCGTCGCCCTGGGCCGGCACCGTGGCGGTGCTCGCGGAACCAGCGGCAGCCGCTTTGCGCTCGTTCTCGTCAGGCTCCGGAACCCATTTGCACGCGAGCAGCGCGCCCAGCGTGAGCACCATGAACCCAGGCAGCGCCCTTGGGCGCTCTGTC
This sequence comes from uncultured Polyangiaceae bacterium, assembly GCA_964415255.1. Taxonomy (GTDB): domain Bacteria; phylum Myxococcota_A; class Polyangia; order Polyangiales; family Polyangiaceae; genus JAHBVY01. The sequence goes on from CAYQAC010000088.1 coordinate 9,877, forward strand.
AGTGTGGCGTGTGAAACCATGAGGTTCGTTACCGCACCCCACCTCAAAACCAAAGCACCCAAGCCACAAACCAAACCCCCAGCCCCAAACACACCAGCACCACTTGGTCAGGTCCGCCCTTGGCGCGGCGATCCAGCGCGTAACCTAGGAGCGCCAACGGCCACACACACACCGCCGCGGCGATCCAGAAGGGGCGCGCCACCTCATAGTAGCCTGCGTCCACCGTGATGAGCACCACCACCGCGAGCCAGGTCAACACCTGCGCCGTCACCCACAGCGGATCGTAGGCGGCGCCCACCAGCGCCAACACCGGCGGCGTCGCCGCCATCGCGATGCCCAGACGATCCGAGAAGCTTGGCTCCATGCGCGACGAAGCCTAGCTGAGCCGCGCGCCGCTGGCAGGCATCGTCAGCTTCACGAACGTCATCCGCAGTGGACCGTAGGGCGCGCCCCCTTCAGTCCCCCAGCGCCACGCCGAAGTCGAGCAGCGGACCGCGCGGCACCACGCGGCTCGGGTTGATGGTGGGGTGGCTCTGGTAATAGTGGTTCTTGATGTGGCTGAGCCGCACCGTCTGCGCCACGCCGGGCAGCGCCAGGATGCGCCGCGTGTATGAAGCGAGGTTCGGGTAATCCACCAAGCGCCGGAGGTTACACTTGAAGTGCCCCACGTACACCGCGTCGAAGCGCACCAACGTGGTGAACAGGCGGATGTCCGCCTCGGTGAGCTGCCCGCCCACCAGGTAGCTCCCGTTCGCGGTCAGCTCCTCTAACCTATCCAGCGCCTGAAACAGCTCCGTCACCGCCTCCTCGTAGGCCTCCTGGGTGGTGGCGAAGCCCGCGCGGTACACGCCGTTATTCACCTGGGGGTACACCCAGGCGTTGACCTCATCAATTTCCTTACGCAAATGCTCGGGGTAGAGATCCACGCTCGGGTCGCCGCCGAACTCGCTGTTCAGCATGCGGATGATCTCCGAGCTCTCGTTGTTCACCACCCGGCGCTCCTTCTTGTCCCACAACACCGGCACCGTCACGCGCCCGGTGTAGCGCGGGTCGCTCAGCTGGTAGAGCTCGTACAGGCGGCCCTTGCCCTCCAGGGGATCCGGCAGCTCCGGCGTGAACACCCAGCCGTGCTCCCCCATCAGCCAGTGCACCGCGCTGACGGACACCACCTCCGTCAGCCGCTTCAGCTCCCGCACGATCAGCGTCCGGTGCGCCCAGGGGCAGGCGTAGCTCACAACCAGGTGATAGCGCCCCGGCTCAAAAGGCAGGTCATCTGACGTTTGCGCTGCCTGCGTGGGCACGGAGGCCCGCACCTGGCGGCGGAACGCCGAATTTTGCCGCACGAAGCGCCCGCCGCTCGCCTTCGTGTCGTACCAGGTGTCGTGCCACTGACCGTCAACCAACAGACCCATGATGTCCTCCGAGCAGGAGCCTAAAGCACCCCGCGCCTGAGCGGCGCCTCACCAGGCGAGACACAGCGTCCCATGAAGCCCGACAACCGGGCCGCCATATCAGCAAGGGGGGGGGTTGGCTTGAGCCGCGCGTCCCTGCGCGTCGATCGCGCTCGGCACCTGCGTCAACTTGGAGCCATGACGTCGCCGCACGCAGCCAAGCGCCTGCGCCCACAGCGCGCAGGCCGCAAAAGTGCTCAGGGCGCCGCGAGCTCTTGGCTGGCGGCGCCCTGAAACCGCGAGGGCTAACCTACGGCGGTGAAGTGGTGGGACATGAAGGACTTGAACCTTCAGCCAATGGATTAAGAGTCCACTGCTCTACCAATTGAGCTAATGTCCCGGCGGAGCGGCGTTTTATCATCCAAGGGGCCGCTGTCAAAGGATTTCCGTCACCCCGAGAGCACGTAAGTAACGAGCAGGAGCCCCGCCAGGAGCAGCAGCAAGCCCGCGGTGCCGGCGCTGCCCAGGGTGAAAAGGAGCATGCGGATCCTCCAGACGGTGAGCGCCTCGCGCAGCGTCCGTGAGCGGGAGGACACCTGCCAGGAGGCGTCCCGCGCGGCGGTGCCCGTCAGCAGGCTGTCCGTTCGACAGTACAAGCAGGTGGCGGCCAGCGCCCCGGGGCTCGCCGCCAGCGGCGCGCCGCAACCGCGACAGCTGGGGTCTCCCCCGGGGCGCTCAGGTGGGGCCGCCACCAGCTGCGCGGCGAGGTTCAGCCCCGTGGCGTGTGAGCCGAAGGTCCAAACGGACAGCAGCGCGCCCGGGATGATCGCCGGGATGGTCACCAAGGTCACGCCGACGAGCGGCGTGGGCGTCGGGTCCGCGAACCAGGCGACGCACGCCGAGGCGAACGGCGGCAGGCAGAAGGTGGTGGCCATCGCCACCCAGTCGAGGGTGCTGCTGGTCGGCTTGGCCAGGCGCTGCCACTTCGGCTCCACCTGGCGCCGGAGCGCCTCGTGCTGCTCCAGCTGCTGCACCGCGGCGAGGTACTCCGGCGGGATCGGCACCGCCGCGCCGCAGTAGCGGCACGTGGTCTGCGCCGCGCGCACCACCGCCGCGTGGCCGCCGCAGGCGTGACAGGTGAGCGGCGTCAGTGCCACGCGGGCTGCCTCCAGCGCACCGTGACCTGACGGAGGGCGCCTCCCAACCCCCAAACCCGACCTATAGTCAGCTTAGCGCACTTCATGGCGAGGCCTCCCAAGTCACTCGGTGGTACCGCGCCTCCTCCACGATGAGCTCGTAGCGGATCCCAGGCTGCGCCGGGACCGTGAGCCGCCAGTCCGTGTCGACGTAGCGCCACTGGGTGATGGGTGGGGTCTCCTCCCGAGCGCCGGGGCGGCGCTCCAGCAAGACGGGCGGCTTCCCGCCGAAGTCGCCCCGCGAGCTCACCAGCTCCACGTCTCGCGCGCGCGAGACCGTGAAGTAGATCACCTTGGGCGGCGCCTCACAGCCGTCCACCTTCCCGATGCAGAAGCTCACGCTGCGCCCCTCACTGCGCCGCGCGGGCTCCCCATGGTCGCGCACGCCTGGCAGCTCCTCGAAGATGGCGCCGCCTATCATGAGCGACGTCACCGACGTCACCACCACCCAGTTCGCGATCCCCGCGCCTTCACGGATGCGTGAGCTGTCACCACGCGGGCGCTTGGTGTCGCGGCGACGCGCGCTCACCCAAGCGCTCAAGATCATGGAGGTGAAGGCGAAGCCGGCGAGCGCGAGCGACGAGAGCCCGAGCAAGGTCATCGTCGGCGTCGCCGCGAAGACCACCAGCAACCCCCCGACCGGCACGTAGAACAACCAGGCGGCGAGGTCCTTGGGCCAGGCGCGGCCGCTCTCCTCCGCGATGTCCTGATGCAGCTCCCCCGAAGCGAGCGACAAGAGGCGGGTGAGGGCGGCCTCCGCCCACTCACCGAGCGTCGCGGCGACCACCCCGATGGCGAGGAAGCTCACCACCAGCGCGATGACGAGGCTCATCAACACCGCCCAGAAGCCCTCCTTCCACGAGGAAATGGTCGCTGCCCACAGCGCCCAGCCGATCAACAACGCGAGCGCCAAGCCCAAGCCGGCGCCGATGTGCTGGTACCACTCAGCGCGCTTGGCTGACTTCTCTTTGGCTGAATTACCTGGCTTGTTCGCCACGATGATCTTGGAGGGTACGCCCAAAGCCACGACCGGTGGAAGCGGCAACGCCTACTCTCGCACGTTCAGCTCAAGCTTCCAGCGCTCAGCCTGTGAGAGCGGCTCCAGCGGCTCGGCCTCCAAGAGCAAGGTGCCGATGGCGGTCACCGACGCCCCAAGCCGGATCGGCACCAAGTCCCCCTCTGCCCTGCCCTCCGCCGGCAGCGTGGCCTCGATGGGCGCGAGCTCCGTCAGCTCATCTTGGGACCAGCTCAAGAGCTCAGTCCCCGCGACATCTTGTCTCCGCACGGAACTACCGAAGAAGCGGAACCGCACCGGCTCCCCCACGATGAGCATCAGCTCCTGCGGCGGGAGCTGTGCGCCGGTGCCCTCTTCCATCCCGAACGGCGCCACGCACAGCGCGCTGATGGGCGGCTCCAGGCCAGGCACGGCGGGCGTCGGCGCCTCGATGCCGACGTAGTAGGCGCGCGCGGTGCCGCCCCGGATCTTGAGCGCCCCGCTGCGACGCACCGCCCCGAAGTAGGCCGCGCCGCGCGCCACCGCCAAGTCCAAATCGCCGTAAGGCAGCTCCACTGCCGAGGGAGCGCCCGCCGCCTCCAGCCACCCGTTCAGCATCGTCAGGATACGTGACTTAATGCTGGGCGCCTTGAGCACCCCGCCGTTGAACAAAACGCGCGTCGGCCGCAGCAGGCCCCCCACTGCACCCGCTGAGCCCACTGCGCCCGCTGCGCCCGCTGCGCCCACTGAGCCCGCTGTGCCGAGCGCCCCCGCCTGCCGCGTGAGGAACGCCGCTAGGTGGCGCGTCACCGCGGGATCTGAAGCGTAAGGCAGCCCCACCTGGGTGAGCCCCGCGCGCGCGCGCTGCTTGGGCCGTGCGTCAGGGGTCACCTCCGGGAAGAAGCCCTCCAAGATCACCTGCGCGACGTCCTCACGGCGCAGCGTGGCGCGCAGCGAGCCACCGAGCAGCTGCGAGCCGCGCGTCGGCACCACCACCGGCACCTCAGTTAAGTCAGGTTCACTGAGCAATCGCTCCTTAGCGGCGCGGCAGGCGTGAGTGAGCGCCACGAGCTGCCAGCGATCGAGCGGCTGCGGCGCCTGCTCAGTGTCTGTGGGAGCGGCCAGGCGCGCGGCTAAGGTGTGCGCCAGCGCCAGGTCCATGTTGTCCCCGCCGAGCAGGATGTGGTCACCCACCGCCACCCGCTCGAGCGACAGCGCGCCGTCCTGTTCCTTGCAGGCGATGGCGGAGAAATCCGTCGTGCCGCCGCCGATGTCCACCACCAAGATCAGATCGCCGACGGAGAGCTCCTTGCGCCAAGCGTCCCCCATCTGCTCGAGCCACGCGTACATCGCCGCTTGAGGCTCCTCGAGCAGGCTCACCTGCTCGAAGCCCGCGGCGTAGGCCGCCTCCACCGTCAGATCACGCGCGGCCGCGTCGAACGACGCCGGCACCGCCAGCACCACCTCTTGCTCCGCGAGCGGCGGGTGTGAAGCGTCGCTCGCCTGCCAGCTCTCCGCCAGGTGATCTAGGTAGCGAAACGAGGCCTCCACCGGGGAGATTTTCTCGACATCGTCCTGCGCGCCGAGCGGCAGCACCTCCGCGCGCCGATCGATGCCGGTGTGGCTGAGCCAGCTCTTCGCGCTGGAGATCACCCGCCCCGGCGCCTCCGCTGAGCGGCGCCGCGCCAGCTCACCCACCGCGAAGCGACGCTCGGCGTCCCACGGCAGCGCCAGCGCGCCCTCCCCCTCATGCGCGAAGTAGACGAAGCTCGGCAAGAGCGGGCGCGCCTCATGCTCCCCGCGGCTCGTGAGCTGCGTCACCGGAAGCACCTCCGGGCGCGCACCGGCGCGCTCCGTGTCCACCGTGGCGAGCGCGCTGTGCGTGGTCCCCAAATCGATCCCCACGACGAAGCGGCTCACAGCTCCACCTCCGCCGGCGCGATCACCGAACCATCGCGCGCCGCGCTGAGCTCCGGCAGCGTGAGGCGCTCCGCGCGCCAGCCGTGGTGCCGCAGCACACCGCTGAACGGCGCCGCGCCCTGCGCCGCGCCCGTCAGCTTGATGGCCTCGGCGTCGTACTCTGCCGGCACCGTCACCTTCGCGCCCTCCTGCTCCTCGCGCACCGGCTTGAGCTCCAGGTAAGGCTTCAGCGCCGCGCGGCAGCCCTCGTGGATCACGCGGGCGGCGCCGCCCACGTCAGCGTCAGGGAAACTCACGATATCCTGCTGCAGGAAGTCCACCAGGCGCCCCTCGCGCTGCAGTGCTGCGAGCATCCACAGCGCGCCTTGGCGCTCTCCATCCCGGCGCCCCGCCGCCCCGTCGCGCTTCAGCGCGCTCAGCTCAGCGCGCGCCTCCGAGAGCGACGCCTCCGCCTCCGAGAGCGCAGCCGTGAGCTGCGCCACCTCCGGCCCTTCGTCAGTCTCACTGTCCGCTTCGCCGCCGCCCGCGTCGCCCGCGGTCAGCTCCGGGCGCCCCGCAGCCGGCCCCTTCACCAGCGCCGCCGCGCGCCCCGCGAAGGCTCCATCGAAGAGCACCTTGAAGAACACCAGGTACGCCAGCCACAGGCGCGCGAACAAGCCGAGGGAAGGTTCTGCCACGAGGCGTGTTCTGGCCTATCCTCCCCCCCCATGGCCACCCCCTTGTCTCAAGTCGTCGCGCTCCTTCAGGAGCTGGCTCCGCTCCGCTTCGCTGAGGCCTGGGACAACGTGGGCCTCTTGGTCGAGCCGCCGGAGCCCCGGGGCGTCACGCAGGCGATGCTCACCATCGATCTCACCGAGCCCGTGCTGGCAGAGGCGCTGAAGGTGGGCGCCGAGCTGGTGGTGGCCTACCACCCGCCCCTCTTCAAGGGGATGAAGCGGCTGACCCAGCGCACCCCGGGGGAGCGCGTCGTCACCCGCGCGCTGGCGGCGGGCGTCGCCATCTACTCGCCGCACACCGCCTTGGACGCGGCGCCGGGCGGCCTCAACGACTGGCTCTGCGATCTGCTCGGGGCGCACACGCGGCGCCCCATCGCCCAGCGGAGTGAGCTCCACCCCGCGCAGGCGCTCAAGCTCGTCACCTTCGTGCCCCAGGCTCAGCTGGAGGAGGTGCGCCTCGCCTTGGCCGCGGCGGGCGCCGGACACATCGGCGACTATGAGGAGTGCTCCTTCATTTCGTCAGGGCACGGCCATTTCCTCCCCACGGCGGGGGCCGAGCCGCACCTGGGTCACGTGGGCCAGCGCGAGCGGGCTCCGGAGGAGCGGCTGGAGGTGGTGTGCTCGCGGCGCGCGCTGCCGCAGGTGGCGCAGGCCTTAATAAGCAGTCACCCTTACGAAGAGCCCGCCTGGGACGTGTACCCGCTCGAGCCCAAGCCGCTCCCTGGCACCGGCGCGGGGCGCATCGCCGAGCTGCCCACGCCGGCGGAGCTGCCGGAGCTCGTGACGCGCATCAAAGCGGGGCTCGGCCTCCAGGCGGTGCGGGTCGCCGCCGCCAACGCGCACCAAGCGGGCGCGCCCATCACGCGCGTCGCGGTGTGCCCAGGCGCCGGGGGGAGCCTGTTTGAGGCGCTGCCGCCGCCGAGCCGCGGCGGCCCGGAGCTGTATTTCACTGGGGAAATGCGCCACCACGACGTGCTCCAGCGGGTGGCAGAGGGCGCCAGCGTGGTCCTCTGCGATCACACCACCACCGAGCGCGGCTACCTCCCGCGCCTGAAGGCGGCGCTTGAGGCGCGACTCTCAGCGCGCGCGGAGTACGTGAGCATCCACTGCTCTCAGCGCGACCAAGATCCGCTCGAGGTGGTCTAGCCGTGAGGCGCGCCGCCGAGCCCCCAAGCTCAAGCCTCACCAATTCCCATGGAGCAATTTACGGTATCCTGGGAGGTGCGCCGCATCCCCAGGTAGGGCACGACGAGGGCGCCGCGCGAGCCGCGAGCATCACCCCGGCTCGCCAGGCAAACAGCGATGCTCCGCAGCGCCGCGCGCATCGCGGCATCCCCGTCAGGTACACTGTCCGCTTTTTCTTTTGGGGGTTGGGCACGCTGGCTGCCGCCGTCATCCTCATCAGCTGCGCCGGGGGGGCGCCGCCCCGTGATCGCGCCGCGGGCTCCCCAACTGTAAGCCAAACTGACGGACCGGGCCCCGCCCTGGCGTCGCCTGAAGCCGCCCCAGAGCCCGCCCCACTCAACTTCTCTCACCTGTCCGTCGAGGCGGCCACCGCTGAGGAGCGCCAACGCGCGGCCGCTGAGTGCAGCTCCGGCGCCCCGCCGCGTCGCTGGCAAGCCTGCACCTGGCTCGGCGCTTGGCACCTGGCGCAGGGGGAGCTCATGAGCGCGCGCCGTCACCTGGAGGCGGCGTGTGAGGCCGGGGAGGCGCTCGGCTGCGTCGGTCTCGGCGCGGTGTGGATGCGCGGGGGCCCCATCGTCACCTCCGAGGGCCTGCTGCGCGACCCAGCGCGCGCCAGAGCCGCGTGGCAGCGCGCGTGTGAGCTGAAAGAAGAGGCCGGGTGTCGGCTCTTGAGCGAGCTGAAGGCAGACGCGAAGTAGCGGCCTTGCGCGCGCCGGGTAGTGACCCTGCGCGGTAGCAGCGAATGCAGCCTTGCGCGCGGCGAGCGCAGGCTTACCTTGGCCCGCTATGGCCAGCGTTCCCCCCGGCGGTTCAGAGAGTCAACCGGAGGCGCCTGCCTCCCCTGAAGCTGAGGGGGCGCCCAGCTCCGCAGCCACTGAAGCGGCCTTCGCTGAGGCTGAAGCCGCGGCAGCTGCCGGCGCTGAAGCCGCGGACGGCGCCGATGAGAGCGCCAAGCACGACTTGAGTGAGGGCCTGGGGTTGATGCTGCGCGGCGCGAAGAAGGCGCTCGCTTCGCTCAACCCCCAGCGGGTGGAGGCGCTGGGGCAGCGCGCCGCCCAGCGCGCCGCGCAAGAGGTGGAGCGCATCGACCGCGAGAAGGTGCAGGCCTTCGTCGGCAAGGCAGCCGAGACGCTGAAGCCCGAGCGCCTTGAGTCAATCGCCACGGAGGCAGGCCGCGAGCTGCTCGGCGTCGTGGAGCGCGTCTCCGGGCGCCTGGAGCAAGCCTGGCACAGCGAAGGCTCCACTCAGGCCACGGCCGCAGAAGGCAGCGCAGCTAACGCTAGGGCGAGCGACACAAAAGGCAGCGCACCTGATGATAGTGCCGCCAGCGACAGCGCCGCCAGCGACAGCGCCGCCAGCGACAGCGCCCCCGAAGCCGCGCCGCCCGAGGGCGACTCACAGGCGCCGCCCAAGGTGCGCATCGGCGAGTAGGGGGCTGAGGCGCGTCGGCGGATAGGTGCGCAACGAGACGAGACTCAAACACCGCGCGTGCTGAGGTGGTCGAGGTCCAGCGGATCGCTCTCAACGTAATCGCGAGCGCTCAGGTCATCGAGGGTCTGCACCACCACCTGGACATTCACAAAGCGTTCATGCTCGGGGAGGTACGCCTCCCACTTCTCAAGGAGGTCATCCCAGGGCTGGCCCTCAAACGTCGAGTCGCCCGGGTCCCGGATGAACCAGAACGTGAGCGATACCTTTTCTTCATCCCATGAGCCTTGCGCGCGAACACGAATCTCCCGCAGGGCCCGCAGCGCCCGACCCTCGGGGCCCTGCTTGTCATGCTTCGAGGACATCCGGCACATGAGGGGCGCGGCGAACTCCCCGAAGTCGTCAGGGAACGCGAATCGCGCCCGCTTCCTCGCGAGGGCGAGGGCGAGCTTGCGGGTGTCGTCCTCGGTTTGGCAGCCCTCCACTCGCTCCCAGCCGGCGACGGCCCCCTTCTCGATGGTCATCACACGATCAAGATCCCCAACGAGGCGCCGGTCAGCGAGCCCAGGAATGAACGCGTACCTCGGTCGCCGGCCGCGCTCGATCTCTCGATGCGCCCCCTCGTCCTCGATCTTCACCAGAGGGCACACCTCGATGAAGGGTCGCTCACCACAGCTCCTCACCAGGTCGCACGTCTGCGTGAGCACCATGAAGCCGGAGACCTCAGATTTCGCGGTGTCGTCGCCCTCGGCGCAGGCGCCAACAGCTGCCCCCGTCAGCGGCCGCTCAATATCCGTACGAAAAATAAAAGACTGCGTGCCCACAACACAGTCGCCCTGACGCCAAGCCTGGAGCACCTCGTCGACTTGAGCGCGACCCTCCTCATCAAGTGCTTCCACGCCGCGAGTTCCTCACGGTGCTGGTGGCGTGGACGCCTCCAGGATCCTGATGCACACGGTCGTGGCGCGCCTCAATCAACTCCTCCGGGCGAAGCGGCGCACGCGCGGCCTTCGCCTCCGCGCTGAGCTCCCCGAGCACCACGGAACGACGCTTTGCGCCAACACCCAGCCGCGCGCGGGCCTCATCGAGCCGCCCCTCTACGAGCAACTCAAAGACCGAGGTTCCATCAGAGGCATCAACAAGCGCTGAGCGTGTCGCCGGGGTGTCGCCCCGATCTACGGTTCGAACGACGCCGAGCAGCCGGAGAAGGCGCTCCTCATGCACCGCGTCGAGGGGCCTGCCGCTCGCCCAGAATTGGACGCTACGGCGGGGAACCGCGAACAGCTGCCCAAGCTGCTCCCAACTCAGACCGGAGATGCGCCTCAGCTCGGTCAAGCCCTTCCGTGTGGCCTCACGCTGCGTTCCGATGGCTTCGCGATCTTGAGTAGCTGAAGCATGAGCGCTGGCAGCTTGTGTGGCCTGGCGCGGCGTTCCGATCCCTTCAGGATTGGGCTGAACCCAACCCCCTTCGTTCGCCGTCGAAGAGGTGCCCCACACGGACAGCGCACCGCTGAGGGCGATCGCAGGCAAACGGCGGACCCGCTCCCGTCCCGAGATCAACGCTGATGTGGTGCACGTGTCTCCCGATACACCGAAGCCGTCAGCCTGGCTCTTCATGGTTGCCCTCCATAACGCCGCAGGAACTCGTCCGTGACCACCCACCGAAAGAGGCTGTAAATCCGCTCAGCAAGGCCCCGTGTCTGCGAAACTACCGTGTCCACATCAAGCGCTTGTGTCTGTCCCTGAAAGGCGTCCAAGTCGAGCAGCCAGCTCGGCTCGTCGACGGGCTCGACCGCTGGGTCTACGATGGAACCACCGGGCACCAGACCCCAACGTGCCATCAGGAACGCTGCCGCGTTCGGTAGGGCAAACAAATGCTCGGAGACCACGTGCCGAAGGTGGCCCGAGAGCGAAGTGGAGAGGACGCCGCAAACCTCAGGGCGCACCAGTTCCGAGAGATCGTTCAGGTTCTCACCTGTGACCCGATCGATGTAGCGGATGCCCAACCGGTCGATACGCTCTGGGGCAACGTGCTCCCGAAGGGCCAGGAGCGCGCCGCGAAGCCGCGCCAAGAAATCGTCCCGGCTGGTGTAGCGCCCAGTCTCGAGCGCCAAGAAGCTGGAGGTGAGCGTCAGCTGGAAGGCTCCGTCCACATCGCGGAAGCGCCAGGTCTTCGTGAGCCCTGTATATGCTCCGTCCACATACTGGACGCGCCGCTCCTCTTCTAACTGTAGGACTGGGTACTCCGCCCGGACGGCCTCCTGAAACGGCGCGATGAACCCATCCGTCTCGACCGACGCGATAACTGGGAAGCGCACCTGAGCAATCACCTGCACGAGCGGCGGCGCGGCGAGGGGCACCTCGGCTGGTGAGGGCCCCCAGAGCGGGGACTGCGGCGTGTTCACGGGTCGTGCCTCCTTCCTCAGGCATAGTGCATCGTTTGCGAATTGCGAAGGACTTCGTCAAGTTGAAGGCAAGCGAGCGGGCCTCACTGATGCCAGCCCGAACCAGGCACCCACCCGAGGCGGCACGCAAACGAACACAAGCTACGGCTGCGTGAGCCCGCTCCCGGAACGACCTACGCGATCCTGAAGCCGCTCGGGATGCGCACGCGCTGTTGAGCCGGGCCTTGGACCCGCTGCGAGCGGGTTGGCTGTCGTCAGGATGGCTGCCTCAGTCGTCGTCTTCTGGGTCGCTGGCGGTTGGGTCGCTGTCTGAATCGGGTTCGGGGGCGGCGGGTTCGGTGGCTTCGAACAGCGTCTCCGGGGGGACGAGGGCGGCTATG
>CAYQAC010000089.1:0-16950 GCA_964415255.1 uncultured Polyangiaceae bacterium
CCTCGAGGAGCTGGCCGCCAGCGCCGCGATGAGCCCATCTCATTTCCATAAGGTATTCAAGACCGAGACGGGCCTCACCCCCAAGGAGTACGCGGCCGCGGTGCGCGCGAAGAAGCTGCGGGGTGCGCTCGCCCACGCCGAAGGCTCCTCGGTGACCTCCGCCATCTACGGGGCAGGCTACAATTCAAGCAGCCGCTTCTATGCAGCATCGGACGGTGTCCTCGGCATGGGGGCCCGAGACTACCGCGCGGGCGCGCCGGGGCTCACCATCCGCTTCGCCGTAGGGCAGTGCACGCTCGGCTCCGTGCTGGTGGCCCAGAGTCACCGCGGGATCTGTGCGATCTCATTGGGCGATGATCCCGATCGGCTGGTTCGCGACCTTCAGGATAGGTTCCCCAAGGCCGAGTGGGTCGGCGGCGACGCGCACTTCGAGCAGCTCGTCGCGCAGGTGGTAGGCTTCATCGAAGCGCCCTCCCTGGGCCTCAACCTCCCGCTCGATGTTCGCGGCACGGCGTTCCAAGCGCGCGTGTGGCGAGCGCTGCGCGAGATCCCCGCGGGCACCACCGTCAGCTACACTGACCTGGCGCAGCGCCTCGGTGCCCCCCGCGCGGTGCGCGCCGTAGCGCAGGCGTGCGCCAAGAACCCCATCGCGGTCGCCATCCCTTGTCACCGCGTCGTCCGCATGGATGGCGGCCTCTCAGGTTACCGCTGGGGCGTGGAGCGCAAGCAGGAGCTCCTCCGGCGCGAAGCGAGCGCTGAGGAGCGCGTGAGTCAGCGCCCGCCCAAGGGCAGCGCCTCGCAAAGCAAGATGGTGCTGGCCGCGCGCCTGGTACCTTGTCCACTGCTGATGACGAACGCCCGCTCACAGCGCGCGCGTCGCTGCTCCAGGACCACGTAGCCCATGGCGACAAACATCTGCAGCACGTTGGGGCTCGCCACGCGCTTCTCCAGCGCCACGCCGACCGCCGCGGAGAGCTCCGTGGTGCCGTAAACCGGACCCCCTGCGAGATCGAAGAGGGCCTCAACCTCGAGCTTACCCAGGAAGCTGGCCGTCTTCTCCTGGAAGCGGATCCACATGAACTCAGTGCCCGCATGGATAGGCGCGGCGAAGGGGACGCTCATCGTGAACTGCATCCTCTAAGTATACCTTCCGATGATGGTCCAGTGAAGACGACGACAACCGTCCGAACCATGGCGCAAGGCTATGTGCGACGCAGCGCGCCCGCAGCCCGCGTTGGTGGGCTAAACGCGACGCGCTAGGATGGCCGCGATGGAGGTGCCCGTTTGCCCCTGCGAACGTTGCGGTGCGGCGCTGCCGCTTCAGGCGGTCGAAGAGAGCCCGCGCGTGCGCTGCGTATATTGCCACACGGAAATCTCCATTGATGAAGCGCAGCGGGCGCGGGTGCTCACGCACGTCACCGAGGTCCACGCGGCGTGGCGAGAGACGCTCCTGACGACCCAGCGCACCTTGTCCGAGGCGAACGCCAAGTACGCTGCGCTGTTCCTCGGGGCGCTCATCTTCAGCGTGCTCCTCACGATCGTCGTCCTATCGCCAGCGTTCCCAGTCGGGCCTAGCTTCCTCGCGCTCACCCTGAGCATGTACGTCGCCACCGGCTTGAGCGCGCGCGGCATGTCTCGCATCCCCAGCGTGAGCATGCTCCTCGCATCAGGCATCGGCGCCTGCGGGCAGTGTGGTGGCCCCGTCCGCTTCGAGGAGGGCGCGAGCGCCGCCACCTGCGGCTATTGCCACGCGGACTGCCTCGTCAACCCAACGCTCAAAGCCCGCATGATCGCCGCCGCTGGGGAGCGCCTCCAGGTAGCCGTCACGCTTGAGCAGAGAACTGACAGCAAGCCCCGCTATAGCGGGATATTTAGAGACTGGCCCGCATGGGCGATCATCGCGTTCAACTTCCTAGGCATCTTCGCGGCGGTGCTGTTCCTGCGCGATGAGGCGCGCTGGGAGTACAACCGCCCCATCATCCTCGTCGCGGTCATCCTCTTCATGGCCTGGGGCGCGCGCGGTATCAATCGGCGAAGGCATCAGCAGCTCGCGTTCAATGACGTGCTCCGGGGCCGCGCCAGGCCCTCAAGCGAGCCAGCGCCATCATCCACGTCTCACGAGCAGCAGGGGGTTGGTAGCGCCTGATCGCTTCCGCACGGTAACACAGTCACCGGGTGGGTCGCGGCGACGCGCGGCTCCTTGATGCGGGGGCGAACCCCCAAAAAACTCAGAGGCGTGGTGACACGGCTCAGCTGCACCGCGCGCCGCGCTGCTTTAAGTCAGCATACCAGTCTTCTACGTCCGGTAGGCTGACTGATACCTCCACCCGGCCGCTCGCGGAGACGGGAGCATCCGTGCTGAGGTGCAGCGCCCCTCCCTCCAGCCGCACCTCAGTCTGCTCATGCGCGAAGCGGAAGCCACGGGGCAGCGCGAGGACCACGAGGCCGCGCTCCAACATCAGCAGCTTCCCTGACCTGCGCGCCGAGTAGCGCGAGGCGTAGCCACCCCGCGCCGAGCGGTAGTTCGTGAGCGACAACGTGATCAGGACGGGGCCGCTGCGGCGCAGCACCCCCTCCGCCTCAAGCTCAGCGAAGGCACGCTGCTGCGCGGCGCGCGCCTTCATGACGAGCAGCGCCAAGCCACCCGCCAGCAGCAAAGCCACGAGTACGACCACCCCGATGACGATGCCCCAAACCATATGGGAAAGACTCGCTCATCCTGGCGCTGGTGTCGACCACCCTCACCCAGCCGTCACCGGCTCAGGCCGACTCCCTGCGTGCTCGTCAAACAGACGAGGCAAGAAGTGCTCCAGGCTGCCGACCTCCTCCACGTTGTGCCGCAGCCACGCGTGGCCTTTCGCGTCCGGAAACACCCGCTTGACGATCGGGTTGACGAGCCGCGCCCAAGGAGCCGCGACGCCAACGACGAGCTCATTCTCGAACAGGGTGCCGCCGTCCACCCGCGTGAAGCGATAGTCCATGCACGCGGCGGCGATCCCCGCCACGTGCTCCACGTGGTGGAAGCCGCCCACATCCAGGCGCGTGATGGTGGCGATGATGTCTATCTTGTTCTCTGGGCGCGCGTCGAAGAACTCTTGAATGTGGAGCTGAGCGCCTGGGCCAATCGAGCCATCAGGCAGCCGACGCACGTAGCGCACCGCGACGTGATCACGCGGGTGCCACACGCGGTAGCGCGACACGGAGCGCCCCTCGAGCTCCATGTCCCCTTCCAGGTGCCCAAACCACCAGAGGAGCATCTCCGGGGTCACGCCACGCAGCACATCGTGCCGGATGTGAAACCGCCGGCGCCCGCCCGGCAGCACCTCAAGCCCCACTTGCGCGGAGTCCAGTGGCTTGAGCGCCCAGGGGACGGTGATGGGTGGAGGCGGCCTGAGCGACACGCGCCCAGGCTACTCCCTGTGAACATGGAGATCGAGCGCCTCGCTGGCGTCAGCGGCGCGCCTCCAGATACCACGACGGTGCGAGCGCATAAGCTCCCTGCTAGAGTCCGGGGAATGACGCCAGACGACGCTCGCAAGGCCCGCGCTGCCGCGCGCCAAAGTCTCCCGATCAAGCGGGTGGCGCTGCAAGACGAAGCTGCCCCTGACGTCTCCCACCTCACCCCCAGCGAGCGCATCGCCCTGGTCTGGGAGCTGACGCTCGACGCATGGGCATCGAGCGGCGAGCCATTCCCGGACTACGAGAGGGCCAACGCACCGGGCCGGATGATTCGGTTAGCTGACGATACCACCTGATAGCTAACGCACCACTGCCTCGCCGCACCAGCCGCTCTCCTAGCGGGTTTGGGGGCCCATACCACCGCTCGATTCCGCGCGGTAACACAGTCGCTCAGCGTCGCTCGCGCGCTCGCAGCGTGAGCTTGAACAGCTCGCTCGCCCAGAGCACCGAGCTGCCCATCAGCGCGCACAGGCCCCACTCGGCGAGCGAGAGCGGCGCGGTGCTGAAGGCGACGTTCAGGAAACCCAGGTGCACGACCGCCACTTGGAGCACCAAGGACAAGCCGATCGCCGCCCACAGCCAATGGTTGGCGAGCACGTGGTGAAAGGCGGACGCCGTCTCGGAGCGCACGTTGAAGCAGTTGAACAGCTGGGCGAACACCAGCGTGGTGAAGCCAGCGGTGCGCGCCGTGGTCAAGTCACCCTCACCATCGAACAGCCCGCCCGGCAGCATGAGGTCCATGGTCGAGAGCGTCGCCACCGCCATCACGGTGCCCATCAGCGCCCCGCCAAGCCACATGCGGCCGTTGATGGCGTGGGTGGTCGACCCGCGGGGCGGCCGCGCCATCACGTCCTCCGTCTCCGGGTCCACCCCCATGGCCAGCGCGGGCGCGGAGTCCGTGATCAGGTTGATCCATAAAATCTGGGTGGCCAAGAGCGGGAGCACCAGCTCATCACCCCCCGTGGTCAGCCCGATGACGCCCGCGCCGATCACACCCAGAAAAACCGTCAGCACCTCGCCCAAGTTAGACCACAGGAGGTAGCGGAGGAACTTACGGATGTTGTCGTAGATGTTCCTCCCCTCGCGCACGGCGGCGACGATGGTGGCGAAGTTATCGTCAGCCAGGATCATCTTCGCCGCCTCCTTGCTCACCTCAGTCCCAGTGATGCCCATCGCCACGCCGATGTCCGCCGACTTCAAGGCGGGCGCATCGTTCACGCCGTCCCCCGTCATCGCCACTACCTGACCATCTGCCTGCAGCGCGTCCACGATGCTGAGCTTGTGCACCGGCGCCACCCGCGCGAACACCTGCGTGCGACGCACCGCCTCCGCGAAGGATTCATCAGTGAGTTTGTCTAGGTCAGCGCCCGTCAGGACGGCGTCACCTTCCTGGATGATGCTGAGGCTCACGGCGATGCGCGCCGCGGTGCGCGGGTGGTCACCCGTGATCATCACCACGCGGATCCCGGCGCGATGCGCCTCACGGATCGCGTCGCCCACCTCGATCCGCGGCGGGTCGATGATGCCCACGGTGCCCACGAAGATGAGGCCCTGCTCGAGCGCCTCGCCGCCGCGCGGATCTTCTCCAGCCTGAAGCGGGCGATAGGCGACCGCGAGCGTGCGCAGCGCCTCATCCGACAGCCGCTGCACGTCAGCGAACGCCTGCGCGCGGCGCGCTTCGTCGAAGGGCAGCACCTCCGCCCCGATCCGCACCCGCGAGCAGCGATCGATGAGCACGTCAGGCGCGCCCTTGCTGACGAGCATCAGCGCGCCGCCGTGCTCATGGTCGCGCTCAACGGTGGACATCATCTTGCGCTCAGATGAAAACGGGATCTCCTCCACCCGCTCAAAGCGGCGCGCGCGGCGCTCATGCAGCGCGAGCTTGCGCTCCGCCACCAAGAAGGCGGCCTCCGTCGGGTCGCCCTGGATCTCCCACTCGCCCGCCTCCCCCTGCTGCAGGTCCGCGTTGCTCGCCAGGCTCCCGCCGCACAAGGCCACCACCTGCTCGTCGTGCAGCGGCCCTGGCTTGAGCGCGTGCCCTCGGTGCTGCACCTCGCCCTGCGGCACGTAACCCGCGCCGGTGAGGTGGGTGTCGCCCGAGGCGGTGGCCACCCGCTCAATCATCATCTCCGCGCGGGTCAGCGTCCCTGTCTTGTCAGAGCAAATGACTGAAGCGGCGCCCAGCGTCTCCACCGAGGAGAGCTTCTTCACGATCGCGTTGCGAGCGGCCATGCGCTGCACGCCCAGCGCCAACACCACGGAGAGGATCGCCGGGAGCCCCTCCGGCACCGCCGCGACCGCGAGCGACACACCGAGCAGCAGCACGGTGATGACGTCCGAGAGGCCTTGAATGTCCGATAGGAGGAGGATGGTGCCCACCACCACCACCGCGATGACAGCCACCGCGATCCCCAGGGTGCGACCGATGGCGGCTATTTCGAGCTGCAGCGGCGTGGGCTCCTCCTCCGTCGCCTCGAGGAGCTCCGCGATGGAGCCCATCTCGGTCTGCATCGCGGTCGCGGTGATCACCGCGCGGCCGGTGCCCTGCACCACCACGGTGCCCTTGAACACCATGTCCCGACGATCCCCGAGGGCCGCCGCGTGCTCGAGCGTCTTGGGGTCCTTCACCACCGCCTCGCTCTCACCGGTGAGCGAAGCCTCCTGCACACGCAGCGACGCCGCCGTGAGCAGCCGCGCGTCGGCCCCCACCGCGTCCCCCTCGCTCAAAACCAGCACATCACCCAAAACGAGCTCGGCGCTCGGCACGCGCTGCAAACGGCCGTCACGCAGCACGCTGGAGGTGACCTCGGTCATCCGCGTGAGCGCCGCCACGGCGTCCTCAGCCTTCGCCTCCTGCGCGAAGCCGAGCACCGCGTTCAGCACCACCACGAGCAGGATGACCACCGCGTCGACGGGCCAACCGTGGCCGCCTTCAACCACCCAGGCCACCACCGCGACGCCGATCGCGAACAGCAGCAAGATGACGAGCGGATCTTTGAACTGACCGATGAAGCGCCGCCACGCGGACACGCGCACCGCCGCGCGCAGCACGTTGGGGCCATGCGCCTCGAGGCGACGCCGCACCTCATCCGTCAGGAGGCCTTGCGCTACATCCGTGCGCAGCTCGCGGGCGACGTCAGCCGCCCCACGGGTGTGCGGGGACTCGACCGTCCATCGCGCCTCAGTCACTTCGAACGCACTCCTGACACCGAGCGACCCTACCGCAAGGTCCCTCGGGCGCCAGGAGCGCCCCCATCATCAGTCATATGGACCAACTGGGTGCAACACATCCGCGGAGACACAGCCTGGGTCCGTAGGTCGCGTCGCGCCCGCGGGACAGCACGCGGCGTGGCTCCGCCCGTTCGTGACCTCCGCGACGCAGATGGCCGACCTGGATGGAGCGCCGCAGTTCGACGCGCCCGAGCTGGCTCGCCGGCACACATGAAGCCAAGGCCCCGGCGAAGGGCCCCCCGCGTTGGACGCCGCGCAGATGGACTCGCCCACCTGGACCACGCGCGGCGTCAGCGACTCCCCCGCGCTCGTGAGCCCGGTCAGGCGACACTCCGTCCTGCCCTGCGCTGCGGGCCGCGCCGGCTCCTTCGGCTCAGGCGGTGGCGGCGCTGGCGTGGGCAGCGCTGGCAGCGGCGCGAGCGTCACCACGAAGGCGTCCCGCAGCCGCTCACGCACCATGCGCTCGCTCACCCAGCCATAGCCCCCATCACCCCAGCTCGATCCCCAGCTGTTGTGCACCAAGAACTCACGCGCCCCTCCCTCACGTGTGCGGTACCCCGTCAACGCGACGGCGTGACCCCCGCTGCCGTCAGGTTCCCAATCCAAGATCACCGCACCCGGCCCAAGGCTCCGCGCGGTCCAGGCGCGCATGCTCACGTCAAAGTCCGCGTACACCGCCACCCCACTTGAGATGATGCGCACGAGCTGTTCTGGGTCGCCAGGGTACGTCTGCATCGGGTGCACCGCCGCGACGCGGAACGCACCCGCCGCGTCCGCGCGGCGCTGCTCCGCTAGCAACGTCGGATCACCGCGCAGCGACCCGCGCTCAATCCCATACGCCCTGACGCAGCTCGAGTCCGTCCGCGGGTTCTGGTCAAGACCGCAGGCCTTGTGCGGATCATAAGGCCACCATGGATCCTCCGCGACCGGGCGACTCGCCCCCGAGCTCTGGAGATCGTCCCACGCGAAGTGAGCCACCAGGTGCAGCGATGAGACGACCTGCTGACGACCCGCGCGACGCAGCGAGTTCTCCATCACGTTCGAGATCGCGAAGGACCAACACACGTCCGCCGACTGCTGATCTTTCATCGGCCCATCGAGCCCGTGAGCCCGAAGGTCATGAACGAGCGGTAGCGCCTCACGCGGCCGCGTGTCACGGATCGGCAGCGGGCGAGCGAAACGCGAACGAGACAGCGGCGGGAGCCTCGTGCACATCGGCGTGACCCACACCGAAGGCGCGACCTCGACGGGGCCACAGGCTCCCGCGGGCCCCGCCCGCAGCGCCGCGACGTTCACCGGCCGGTACACCGTCAGCGGCGTCAACCCCTGCGCGAAGCTCTGCGCGTTGAACGGCCACTCCCAGCCACGCGGAGGCGCCGGCAACGTGGGCACCCCGGCGAGCGGCGCCGCGGGCGTCATGAACGCCACCTCGGCGGGCGCCTGACGACTAGCCCCCGAGCAGGCGGAGAACACCAGGGCACAAGCCACCCCCCACATCACGGCACTGCCCCCACGCCGGCTCATCACCCGCCAGTTTCCCACCCCCCATCAGCACGTCAACCTGGAGCGGAGACCAGCTCGCCTAGGCTCACTCACAACAGCCGGTCGTTGGCTCACGCCTCTCCAGCCGCAGGGCGCAGCGGATTTTGCACCTGGCAATCCCAAGCCCAAGCTGGCCACCTCGCTGCTCGCGCACGCTGGTACCGTAGGGATCTCTGGTTTTTGGGGGTTGGCTCACGCTGCACGCGCCGCGCGTCGTTCGCGCCCCCACCGCGCACCCTGAAAGCGGCCCCTTCAAGGCAACAGCAACGCCTCCTCCTCGAACCACCCTCCGCCCCACCGGGCGCGCCGTAGGTACCATGGCGCGGCGCCCTCAGCTCCGAATAGCCACCTTACCTGACTAGCATAACCGTCAATCATCCTGACCGCCTCCGAGAACAGCTCCGCAGGATACCGCTGACGCCGAAGCGTCACCGAAGCACCCAGCGCCGCGCCAAACCCCCTCTTCTTCCCCGAGCCGAGCGCCGCGGTCACGCGCCTCGCGCGACGCGCCAACACCTCAGCACAGCGGCGGCGCTCTGCCTCAAGCAGGAGCGCGCTGCAGCCCCCTTCATCCAGTTGCCGGAGCACCTCCGCCGGTGAGGGCGCCGTACTAGCTGCTCCCATGGTGAGCCCAGCCAGCGCACGGAGCACCGGCACGAAGCCATAAGGCCGCTCCACGTAGAACCGTACGCCTGGGCGCTGCGGGCGCGCCGCGAAGACGACACGGTGGTCAACGTGACCGCCCACCCCAAGAGGGAAGTAAACCTGACTTGGCTGCAGCCGCGAAATGGCCTCGGCGAGCGCCCGCTCCACCGCTCGCACGAGCGCCCGATCGGGGCGCGCACGGAGCACCAGCTGCTCGAAGCTCGGCTTCACCCCGAGGCGCGCCGGCGCGTCCATGAAGCCTAAGTGGAGCGGCTCAATCCCCACCGCCTCGAGCGCGCGGCGATCTTCACCGCGCCGCTGAGCGTCGCGGCGGGCGCTCCCCGAGCGCGTGAACACGCTGCACACGACCACGCGCTCCCCCGAGCGCGCCCGGCGCAGCATGCCACCTGTGCAAGAGAGCGCGGCGTCGTCTAAGTGCGGCGAGATGTAGAGGTGCGTCACCCGACCTCCTCAAGCAGCGCCGCCCCCACCCCAAAGCCCACCGTGAGCACGAGCGTGACCGCGCCCGCCGGGACCCTGGTGTCGAGCCTTGCGCTGACGGCCGCGAGCTCGGCGTCGTTCAGCACTTGGAGCTGCTCCCAGTCGAGCTTCGCGGCCTCCGCCAGCTCACGCAGCAAGGTCTCGTCCCCCTTCCTCCAACAGTAGGTGCAACCCGAGAGCACCCCTTCATCTGATAGCTCGCAGGGCAACGCCAGCACGAGCGGCAGCTCACGCGTGTGCGCCGCGATGGCGTCGCTCAAGAACTGAATCGTGGAGGCGCGCGCGGCGCTCCGCGCGGCGAGCGGCGTCTCATCGCGGTGGGGCGCCGCCACCAAGTCACGCTCCACGCTCGTCACCTCATGGTTCAGTGAGGGGCGCCGTGAGCGCCTCGCCAGCTTCAGCGAGGTCTGCCCCACGTCGACGCAAGCGGCGCCCAAGCTGAGCCCCGCCTGCGCCGCCGCGAAGCGCGGCGCCTGAGCCACCGAGACAGGGAGCCCAGCTGCCCGGAGCCCCTCTGCTAAGCCAGGCTCCGTGGCCCCACCACCGGTCAAGTAAACATGACTGACCGCTGCCGCTCGCTCCCTCACCGCGGCGCGCCAAGGAGCCGCCCCAGGTGAGCGCCGATCACGGCGGAGCCCCTCCACCACCTCGCAGAGCGCGCTCGCGAAGCGCGGTGTGCGGCGCCACGCCTGAAGCGGCCGCCCGCCCACCGGCAGGTTCCACACCTCAAGTGGGATCACCCCTTCGGGCCTCAGGCGGATCACAGCTCCTTAGTCTCCACGACGGGAGGCCACGGCTCCCTCGCCGGTGAGGCGCTGAGGTCGTGAGCCAGGCGGTCCGCCCGATAGACAGCTCGGCATCCCATGAGCGCGACCTGAAAGACCAGCCACGCCGCGCGTTCGCTGAGCGGCGCGCTCGCGAGCTGGTCAGCCCGCCGCTCGCCGAACCGCCGATGAACGGACCGTGTCTCGGGGAACAGCGCGTCCGTTCGCTCGAGCTCACGACGCATCCGGCGATAGGTGCGGTACATCCCTTGGAGCGTCTCTGGGGCGCAATAGCGCACGAGGCCTCGCGCTGCCTCACGCAGCGCCGAAGCGCCCCCTTCAGCCACCGCCTGGCGACTGAGCAAGATATCGTCGACCTGAAGCGGCGCGCCGTAGTCGTAGAACGCGCGCTGTGGCAGCCGCTCAGCGCGGCGAGAGACCTCAAGCGGCGTGGGCAGCGACCAGCGGCGGATCGCGAACAGCTTGCCGCTGAACCAGGTGCGCTGTGACGAGAAGCCGCGCCGCAGGTTGTACACGTGGAGCGCCCAGGCGATGGGCGTGCGCCGCCGCGGCTCAAGCGGCAGCTTAGGAGGGAAGGCGACCTGCACCTCGGGCGCGCTGAGCATCACCTCGCACAGGGCGTACAAGGCCTCCACACTGACTAAGATGTCCGCGTCGCTGAAGATCTGAAATGGACCGGGCCGCTGACCACGGCGCTGCCCCTCCACCTTCCCGCCCTGGCTCGCGACGGAGGGCACACCCAGGCGGCGCACCTCGGCCTCCGTGCCATCCTCGCAAGCATCAAGCACCACCAGCGGCGCGAAGCGGAGCGGGAGCCGCTCCTCGGCGTAGCGAGCGGAAGCGAGCAGCGACTCGAGGCACGCGCCGATCGCGCGCTCCTCGTTCCGCGCCACCACCGTGAGCGGGATCTCCATCACACCGCGCTGAGCGTCACCCAGCCCCACCGCTGCCCGCTTCATCGCGCTGCCCGCTTCATCGCGCTGCCTGCTCCACCAAGTCCGCCGCGCCCTGAGCGCCATCCTGGCTCGCGTAAGAGGCCGCGAGCCGCGCCGCAGCGGCGCGCCAAGGCCCATCACCCGTGAGCTGGCGGAGCGCCGCCGCCAGCTCCGCCACGCTGCAAGCGTCGAGGTCGATCCCTAGCCCCGCCCCCACCTTGGAGACAAAGTGGAGGTTGTGCGGCTGGTCGTTGCAGATCGGCGAGATGATGAGCGGCACCCCCGCCGCCAAGCCTTCCATCACCGAGTTGGCGCCGCCGTGAGTGATCGCGACGTAAGCCCGCGCCAGCACCTGAAGCTGCGGAGCGAACGGGACGCAGCGCACGCGCGGCGGCAACCCACGGCCTTGGAAATCGTCAGCCAAGTCACCCATCGCCGCGAAGAGCGCCACCTCCGCGGCCTGTGCGGCCTCAATGATCCGCTCGAAGCGCCCCGGCTGATGCCAGGCTTGGCTCCCGAAGGACGCGTACACGAGGGGCCGCCCTTCAGCGAACGTCAGGTCCACTTCCGACTCACCGCGCCGCCCACCGAGTGACGGCCCCACCAGGCAGACGCCGGGCGGCGGGCTCCCCACCAGCGCCCGAGTGGCGAACACCGCCGTCCCACGGGGAGAGAGCACATCACTGCCGCGGAAGCGCGGTGCCAAACCCCAATCCCCGAACAAGGCGTGGCGTGACGAGTCGAGCGCGCGCAAGGTCGCGAGCAGCTCACTGTCCAGCTCCGGGGGCAGCACCGGGTTGAGTGAGGTGGCCCAACCCACCCAAGGCACACCCTCCAGCTCGGCGGCGATCGCTGCGTCGTAAGCCATCGTGTCGATCGCGACCACGTCCGGCCGAAAGTCGCGGATGATGGCGCAGAGCGGCTCGACGTTCTGGGCGGGCACCTCGATCAGCAGCTCACGGATCCAGCGACGGAGCGCCACGGCGTCCGAGAGCACCCGCGCGAGCTGAGCCCCCCGCAGGCCCGCAGGCGGCGGCGACGCCCCCGGCGGCGTGAGCACACGCTGAACGCCCGCATCAGTCAGCTCCGCGCGGATGTCACAGGTGCACGCGAAGGCCACCTCTGCCCCGCGACGCGTGAGCTCCTCTGCCGGCCCGAGCAGCGGGTGGTAGTGGCCCCGCTCCGGCAGGGTGACGACGAGCACGCGCATCATGTCAGCTCCCTTGACCACTCAGCGCGGCGCTCATGCGCCACGAGGCTCACAGATCCCATCAGCTTCATTAACCTTCCATCCCTCATGGTGCGTCCCCATCCTGGTGTTCCAAGTGGCGCACCAAGAGCCCGAGCGTCACGAGCCCCACCCGCGCGCGGTCCGAGTCGAGCGTCAGTGTCCTCCCCAGCGCGCGACTGAGCCGCTCCATGTCCCTCGTATCAAGGAGCCCATCCAGCTCGAGCGGCGGCATCCAGCGAGGGCGCTTGGGTGCGTCGACTAAGCACTTAGGCAGCCCTGCTGACAAAGCGTAGTCCCGCGCGACGCGCTTGTCGCGATCCGGCGCCAGCCTCAGCGTGGCGCTCAGCGTACTGGACGAGAAGAAGGGCGAGCTGAGCTTCAAACCGGCGCTCGCCGTCAGCGCGGCCATCACCGGCACGTAGTCCCAATCCGGGCGCCCGAGGAAGGCAGCGTCCGCGCCATCTCCCGTCACCAGCACGTCGTGACCTCGTTGCTTCAGCTGAGTGGCGAGCGCGAAGCGACTGACGGGGTGGAGGTTGTAGAGCGGCGTCTCGGCCGCGGCGATCGAGCTCGGCAGCATTTCCACCAGGCAATCTGGCGCCACCCGAATGACCTCACAGCGCGCGCCGAGCGCCGACGCGATGGCCTGGGCGGGCCCCACTTCGTCGTACCTGGCGAGCCCCGTCGCGAGCGTGTAGACGGCCGGCAGCGGCAGCCCCGAGGCGCGCCACGCCGCGAGCACCACCGCCGCGTCGACACCACCGCCGAGCGCGAGGGCTGGCGCGCGGGCGTCCGTCGCGATCGCCGCCACGTCAGCCTGAAGCGCCGCAGCCCACGCGGAGGCTGGCGGCTCAAGCACCTGGCCCCGCACCGTGGGAGCCACGCCAGGCGTGGGCGCCTGCTGGATCCCCGCGATGACGGTGCGCTCCGGCGCCTCACGGAGGCCCCAGGCCGCCTCGACGCCGACGCGATCGAGGGTGAAGGCTGGGGCCACGAGCGCCTTGAGCGTGGGCGCGACGCCTCCGTCAGCCAAGCGTACATACCGACGCACAGCGCCATGCCAGTCGCGCTCTGACGCCGCGTGCTCCAGCGCGCCCCATGACAGCTTAACTGACAGGTGCGAGCTCATAGCACGAGTAACTTCCGCGAGAGCACCCCCGCCGCTGCCTCAGCGCGGGAGAGCTGATAGTGCGGCTCACTCGGACCGTCCCCGCCGAAGCAGTAGCGGCACGCGGCGAGCGGCGCGCTCCGGTTCAGGTACGCCTCCAGCCGCTCCGCCAGCTCAGCCCCTTCAATCGCCACGCCGTCATCCGTCCTGTCGAGTGGCGCGCCCTGGGGAGGCGCCTCGTGCCTCACGCGCTGCAAGAACTCGCCAGCGTACGCCGCGCGCGTGCAAGTGAAGAAGCTCCCACCTCGCACCACCATGCAGCGGTGACGCAGCCAGCAGCGCTCAAACGTCCGCTGCGTACGCTCATCATCCGCCTCATAACGCGGCGAGAGCACCTGGTTGAAGCGGTCCACCGGCTTCACGTTGAGCACGATGTCATGCTCACGCGCCTTCGCTCGCGCGAACTCCAGGATGGCGGGCTTGACGGGCGCGCTCACGTAGCTGGAAATAGTCAGCTCATCGAGCGACTCCCAAAACTCCTCCTTCATTGAGCGCAGCAGCAGGCCGTTGGTGAACAGCCGCACGCGGTCCCCCACCCCAGACTCCCGCAGGGCCCACACCACCTGCGCGATGTCCGGATGTAAGAGCGGCTCACCCCCCATCACCTTCACCACATCGGCGACCATGGCCTCCGACATCCGGCGCGCCAAGCGGGAGACCTCCACCGCGCTGAGCCAATGCTCCCCCAGAAGCGGCGACATATTGCAGCAGTTAGCGCAGCGCAGGTTGCAGTGCTCCACTGGGTGCAGCTCGAAGGCCTCCACCCGCACTCGTCCGTCTGGCTGACGTTCATAGCGGATCCGGTCCGGCGCGAAGCCCACCCGATGACGAAGCGTCACGGCCAGCGCGATCGGCCCCTCGCGAACGACGACGCCGAGGGGACAAGCCGCCGTCATGCGCCTAGCGAGCCACGCGGAGAGCTTGTCCGCGTCGAGCCCAGGCGGCAGCCCGAGCGCGATCGCCGCCGCGTCCTCGATGCGGAATCCCTCTTCGGCGCCGTGCTCGCGGGCACGCTCACGGGTCGACGCCGCGCGCACCCGGTCAAGGAGCGTCGCCAACGCCAAGTCCGCGTCCCGCGCAGAAACGCTGGGCGCGACCACCGACACAGTTAGCTGACCTTCCGATAACCGCCAGCTCTCCACACCGCGACGAGCCAGCTCGGTCACGTCCTGCGCCCAGGCGCCCGCATCGCTCATGTCGCTAACCTCCCACTTCCCGTTTTTTGGGGGGGTTGGCTCACGCTGCGCGCGCCGAGCGTCGCTCGCGTCCCCACCTCCAGCGCGCTGGGCACCTGAAGCGCCTGAAGCCCGAAGGAGCCGCTTGAGCGCCGATCAGTTTGCTGCCACTCGAGCCACGGCTTCACTTCAGCAAACCAAGCCCCACGACGACCCAGATCGCCGAGAGCACGAAGTTGCTCAGCGCGAATGCGACGACGCGGCTAACCACATGGTTGCAGCTCAGGTGGATCAGCGAGTGGATGATCCGCAAGGTGGCGTAGCCCCAGGCCAAGCCGACGACCAGCGAGCTTGCATTATTCGTGACGAAAGCGATCAGCGTGATCGCATAGAAGAGCACCGGCAGCTCCAAGAGGTTCATGTAGTTGCGGTTGATCACGCTGATCCGCGCGGGCACCGCGCTCGACTCACCGACGGCAAAGTCCTCCGGGCGCAGCTGTCCCCGGAAGGTGGGCAAGATCCTAAAGACCGCCATCCTGACCAAAACAACCATCGTCCAGCCAGCCAGGAGGAAGACGGGCCCGAAGATCGACGAATGGCTGCTCAAGCTAGGTTCCACCTGGACAGCGTAAGCAAAGCGCGAACACCGCTCAAGGTCGGGCGCTCGGCCTGTGTCGGGTGGGCGTCGCACGCTGCGCGGTGGCTCGGCGACGGCTTGGCGACGCGATAGAGGGGCCTATAGTGCGTGGGCGCGCGACCATGGCGCGGCAGCTTCTTTGGTGAGGACATCCGATGTCGGCGAAAGGTAAGTTGGTTCGGCTCCTGGGCGGCGCGCTGCTCCACCGCGCGAGCGTCGCGGCGGCTGAAGACGTGGGTGGCTTCCGCCACATCGTCTTAAGTGGTGACGTGCCCCCACCTTCCGCGGGCACGAAGTTTCAACTCCTGTTGCCCGCCGACGACATGCGAACCTACACCCCGATCGCGTCGCCCGAGGGTGTGGTGCTGCTCGGCTGGAAGCACGCGACGGGGCCGGGGGCGCGGTGGATGTCCGAGGTGAAGCCGGGAGCAGCGCTTCGCTTCGTGGGTCCCCAGCGATCGCTCGAGCTGCCGGCTGGCCCGGTGATCGTGGTGGGTGACGAGACGAGCGTCGCGGTCGCGGCGAGCTTCGAGGTCGAGCGCCCTGGCCAAGTCCACGCGGTGCTCCAAGCAGGGTCGATGGACGATGTGCGGGCCGCCGCGCTGCGCGTCGGGCTGCAAGCACTCACGGTCATCCCGCGGGGTGACACGGCGGAAACGGTAGCCGCCGTGGTGGCCGCGCGTGAGGCGTCACCCCGCGCAGCCATTGGCCTGACCGGCGGCTCGGAGCTGGTGCTCGCCGTGCGAAGTGCCCTGCGAGCGCGAGGCATCACACTCCTCAAGACAAAGACGTATTGGGTTCCAGGCAAAACCGGGTTGGACTGAAGAGCGAACCGGAGCACCCCATGAGCCGCACCTCAAAGCCCCTCGCCATCGCCGCCGCATCAGCACCACCACGCACGAAGCCGTCGAACTACCCGGAGCCCTTCTTCAGCCGCATGGCCAAGCGCGAGAAGCGCCCGCTCGGCGATTTGTTCGGTCTCAAGAACTTCGGTGTGAACCTGACTAAGCTCGCGCCAGGGGGCGAGTCCGCGCTGCTCCATGAGCACAGCTCGCAGGACGAGTTCATCTACATCCTTGAGGGGGAGCCGACGCTCGTGACCAGCGAAGGCGAGGTCGCGCTATCGCCCGGCATGTGCGCCGGCTTCCCCGCCCAAGGCGCCGCGCATCAACTCGTCAACCGAACGAACCAAGACGTGGTCTACCTGGAGGTGGGCGACCGTACCCCGGGCGACGCCGTGAGCTACCCGCAGGACGACCTGAGGGCCGTTTTGGGGCCCGACGGCAAGTGGGTGTTCACGCACAAGGACGGCGCACCGTACTGAGTCCCTGCGGCGCGGTGCCGTCCAACCCCCACCCAATCCAAACCTTCGAGCGCCCTTCCTGCACGGGAAAGTCCGCGCTACGCTCACGCTCAGAGGGCTCCATCACCGTGCCAGCGACCACGCTCCGAATCACTTCGTACCAGGCGTTGCTTCGCTCCGTCTCGTCACCGCGACTGACGGCGCGCCTGGTGCGCTTCGGGTCAGTCGCATTAGCATCCGCGCTCTTGGCCTGTCAGTCGCCCTCAGCGGGGGAGCCTACGTCAGGCACACTGACAACTAGCGCCGCCAGCGGGGAGCCTAGCGCCGCGAGCACTGCC
>CAYQAC010000089.1:16960-21477 GCA_964415255.1 uncultured Polyangiaceae bacterium
CGCCCTAGGCAAGGCACCTCCCAGCAGCCCCCCCTCGGAGCTGGAGGACGCGGACTTCGGACGCGACGGGACCTTGTTGGTGCACGCAACGGGCGAGCTGGTGGCGGAGCTCATCTTCACCAACAACCAGCTCAAGCACATCGACTACCGAACTCAGGATGAAGCTCAGAAGCGCGCGTTCGAGGCGCGACTGAACACAGTGATGGACACCGCGAAGCGCGAAGGCCTCCGGGTGAAGTTCCACGACCCACGCGCGGACGGTGAGCGCGGCCACTTGATCGGCGGCCGCCCCAAGCCAGGCGGAACGTTCTTCGTCCTCGCGCTGCGCGAGCACCTGGGGGACAGCACCTTCAAGGTCAGCGTGAAGTAGCGCGACGCCACGACCCAAGCGGGCGCGCGGGGAAGCGCCACCCCTTGACGAAGCGAGCGGACGTCGTAGGACTCCCGGGTAGCCGCTCACCTCCCTGGAGGTGACCTCGCTGTGGAGCCCAATGTGAAGAAGCGTACAGGAGCCTTGGTTGGTGGGATCTTGCTGGCCACGTCGGCCGGCGTGCTCGCCGGGGAAGAGGTGCGGTTCAGCGAGCTGCCCGCCCCGGTGCAGGAGACCGTCAAGCGGGAGGTCCGCGACGGGCGCATCACGGACATCGAGCGTGAGACGCGCCGCGGGCGCGTGGTCTACGAGATCGAGTTCATCCAGGACAACCGGGAGTTCGAGATCGACGTAGCGGAGGACGGGCGGCTCCTCAAACGTCAGGAAGACTGAGCGTAGCGCCGCTGGGCAGCGCGTGGAGCACCCGGGCTTCGACGGAGGCCGGTCCCCGGCTCGAAGGCCCTACCCCCTGGTGGCGCGGCACGAAGTAAGCTCACCTGTTGTTCCGCGGGTTCGGGGGGTTTGCCTGTTTTGAGCCGCCGCCAACCGCAAGGGCTGTTCACTCGCCAGGCTTCCAGCTCGCGATGCGCTCGAGCTCTGCCGCGACCGCTTGCTTGTCGAGGCGCCCCTCGGCCACGCCCATCGTCAGCGCGTAGAGGGCTTCAGAGTCGCCCTTCAGCGCCATGCCGTTGAGGTGCAGGAAGGTCAGCGCCGCGAGGAGCCCCGCCCGCTTGTTGCCATCGACGAACGGGTGGTTGGAGACGATGTGGAAGAGGTACGCGGCGGCCATCGCGAACAGCCCCTCGTGGACGTAGACCCCACCGAACGACGCTTGCGGTTGCGCGAGCGCCGACTCCAGCAGGCCGCGATCACGCAAGCCCGCACCGCCACCGTAGAGCTCGAGCTGAAACCGATGAAGCCCGATCACCACTTCGACCGACAGGAACGTGACTTCGTCAGCTTGGCTCACTGAGCGAGCTTCCTGAACGTCTCGTCATGGTCCTTGACGATCTCCTGAGCGGCGGCGAGCGCGCGGTCCATCAGGGACGCCTCCCCTGCCGGGCGGATGATGAGCGCCTTGCCGTCGGTTCGGATCTCGAGCGGCGTGTCCTTGTTGATGCCGAGCAGCTCCAGGATGGGCCGATCGATGATGAGGCCTAGGCTGTTCCCGATGGTGGAGAGCTTCTTGATCATCATGGTATTACCTCGTTCTTACTTTGGTATTACTCAGAGCATAACGTAAGCCGAGGTGAGGCGCCAACCTCCGTGGCTCGCTAGCTCGTGAGCCGCCCCACGCCGGGTAGGAAGCGCCCGGTTCGTGCTGCCCAGGCTCGGTAGGGCTCGCCGTGCACCTCACGCAGGTAGGGCTCCTCCACGACGCGCACCTGGAGCTCGAGCGCGAGCAGCAAGACCGGGGGCAGTGCCAGGGCGAGGGTGGTGGGCACCGCCAGCGCGAGGCCCACGGAGGTGAGCAGCATCGCGCTGTAGATCGGGTTCCTGACGAGCGCGAACACTCCCCCTGTGACGAGCGCGGTGCGCTCTGATGGGTCGACGCCGATGCGCCACGACGTGCCCATCTGGAGCTGCGCCACCAGCGTGAAGACGATACCGAGGCCAGCCAGCGCCACGCCAAACCCCCTCCCCCACTCGAAGTGAGCAGGGCCGATCCAGGGCGCGATGGGGCCGAGCACCACCACGAGCATGAGCAGGGCTGCGCCGAGCCACTCGAGCGGAGGCGCCCCCTGGCGCACCCCCGCAAAACCCGCCTTGCCCGTCTTCATCCACTGCACGAGCGAGCGGACACCGAAGGCGACGACGTAGAAGGTGAGGACCTCGAGGGTTGCGATGAGCTGCATGACGCCTCCATAATCCGAGCAATTGCTCGGAACCGCTACTCGGATCCCAAAGCTCGGCCTCAGCTCATGCCTCGCCCTGCCAAATCGCGTATCCGCCCTAGGAAGCAGCCCACGCAGCGGCGCGCTCAGGAGACCTACGACGCGCTGCTCGAGGCGACTGCTCGGGTTCTGGTGGCGCGCGGTTGGTCAGGGACAACAACCAACCACATCGCGCAGCGCGCGGGCGTCTCCGTCGGCTCGCTGTACGAGTACTTCCCGGGCAAGGAGGCGCTGGTCACCGCGCTTTTGGAGCGGCACCTCACTGAAGCCGAAGCGCGGATCGGTGAGCTTATCTCGTCGCTGCCGAGCGGCGAGCTCAGCTTGGAGGCGCTCACCCGCGCCATCGTGACCGCGATGATCGACCTGCACGCTGCGTCGCCGCGCCTTCACCGAGTGCTCTCAGGAGAGGTGCCCCACGGCCCTGAGGTGCGGCGGCGCGTGCGCGCGATGGAAGAGAACAGCGCGCGAGCGCTCGCCGCGGTGCTCCCCAGCTTATACCCCGTCAAAGATCCTGACGTCACCGCGCGCGTCATCGTGGAGCTACTGGAGGCGCTCACGCACCGCTGGCTCACCACCGCCGACGCCAAGCCCCTCCCCCGGGAGCGCATGCAGGCCGAGCTCATGCGCCTGATCATCGCCTACGTGCGCGCCAGCTGAGCGCGCGATGCCGCTGCACCGTCACGCTCTACCCAGCCACGCGAGCGGTGCTCACCAACCGCTCATGGCAACCCGAAGCTCTCCCAGGCGTCGCACTGCGCGCCGCGGAACTGAGGCAAGACGAAGGGAGCCTCCCGAATCACCAAGGATTCTTCCGCCCCCTGGGGCCAGGCCACGCCGTCAAAGGGATGGGGCTCGCCCCGGAGCGCGAGCACGAAGTACGATTCCTTGAGTCGCTCCGAAAGCGCGTGCTCCTTCGCCGAGGCTGCGTAGCCATCGAACGCCCCGAAGAGGAACGGCACGTCAAAGCCATGCCCTGCTCCGTACGGTGCGAGCCTTGGGTCACTGGGCGCCTCTGCGAAGACTCCTCGGTGCACCGTGAAGCCGGCGCCGACCAGGGCGCGCGCCAAGCGACGATTCGGGCACTGAAACACGTAGTCGCCTAGCGCCGCCACCAACGCCCACACGGGCGCTGGGTAGTCTTCAATGGCGTAGTTCGCCTCGACGAACGCGGCCGTGGTGGGCTCGAACAGCCTGGTGAGCGCCGCGCGAAACGAGTCCTGATCGGTCACCAGCTCGTTCAAGATGAGATCGAGCAAGGGCGCGTACTCTTCCGAGGTGGTCGTCATCACCACGGGGACGCGATGAGCGCCCGGCGCTGCGAGCAGCTCCTTCGGATCGTCCGAGAGCACCGCGCCATCGACGGACACGTAGTAGCGGCTCTGCGGGTCATTCAGGTACACCGAGTTGCCCGGGACGCGCACGAGCGCCGAGAGCGGCGCAGACCGCAGGCAGCTCGCCACGTTCGCCGCGCCGGTGCACCCGAGGGACCGCGTGGCCGCCGACGCGGTCCACGCCGCCACCTGTGATGGGACGAAGGAGCAGCCACCCCCACTGACGAGCAGGGCGGAGCGAAACAACCCCTCACCGCGGCCTGAAGCGAGCAGCGCGCAGACGTTGTCCGCGCCAGCGGATTGCCCGCCGAGGAGCACCTGAGAGGGATCACCACCGAACGCTTGGATGTTGCGCTGAACCCACGCGAGCGCGAGCTCGAGATCCATGATGCCGTAGTTGCCTGCGCCTCCGTCAGCAGCCAGCGCGGGCGACGAGAGGAACCCCAAGACGCCGACGCGGTAGTTGATGGTCACCACCACAGCGGCGCCAGCCCAGGCCGATCCATCGTACGCAAGCCCTTGACCCGTGGGGTTGTCGTAAGACGAGCCGTAGATGTTGTCGCCGCCGTGCACGAAGACGAACACAGGCTTCAAGGGAGCGGTAGGAGAGCTCTCAACCGATGGCGGCTCGGTCCACACGTTGAGGACGAGGCAGTCCTCCGCGCCCACCACCTCACCACTCGGCCCGGGTTGCGCGCAGATGGCGCCGGGCTTCGTCGCGTCGAGCACGCCATCCCACGGTGCGCGCGCGACGGGCGCGCGCCACCGCAAGCTCCCTTCGGGCGCCTCGGCGTAGGGGATCCCGAGGTAGCGGGCGACTCGGTCTTGAACAGCGCCGCGAACCACACCCGTGTCAGTGCACACCTCGGTTCGCGTGGGGTCGGGCCGTGTCGCGCAGCCCACACTGGCGTCCGAAGCGTC
>CAYQAC010000090.1:0-21222 GCA_964415255.1 uncultured Polyangiaceae bacterium
GAACACCGCTGTCGCGCGGGTGGAGCCGGCGAGCCAAGCGAGGATCGAGTCGCCCTCACGCAGCCGCACCTTGGAGAGGTCCTTGATGTCGCGCTGGCGCTTGACCCAGCCGTCCGTGGTGAGGAGCACCTGCGCATCTTCGGCCACGATCAGGTCCTCTGCGGAGAACTCGGGCTCCGCCTCCACCGCCTCGATCAGCGTGCGGCGCCGGCTCGCGGCGCCCAGGCTCCGCTGCACGTCGGCGAGCTCGTCCTTCACCACCGCCCAGCGCCCAGCGGGCCCTGAGAGCAGCTTCTTGATCTCGCTGACGCGCTTCTTCTTCTGCTTGAGCTCCTCTTGGATAACGAGGATCTCGAGCCGCGCCAGGCGATAGAGCTTAAGCTCCAAGATGGCGTCGGTCTGCTCCGCGTCCAGCTTGAAGCGCTGCATGATCTTGGCGGCGGCGTCCGCCTTGCCGTCGCTCTTGCGGATGATGCTGATGATCTCCGTGAGCGCGTCGAACACCTTGGCGAAGCCGTCCAAGATGTGGATGCGCCGCTCGAGCTGGCCTAGCTCGTGCTGGAGCCTGCGCGTCACCACCTGAAGCCGGAACTGGAGGAAGTGCCAGAGCATGCTCTGGAGATCCAAGCGCTCAGGGCGGCCCACCTCGGGGTTCTCCGTGGGCACCAGGCACGTCAGGTTGACGTTGAAGTTCGTCTGGAGCGGGGTGTTCTTGTAGAGGTAGGCGAGCACCTTCGCCTCGTCCGCGTCGGCCTTCAGCTCGAGCTCAATGGCGACGTCCTCCCCGGAGAGGTCGCGCACGTCGAGCAAGAGCGGCATCTTGCGGCTGGTGACCACCTCCGCCAGGCGCTCAATGAGGGTGCTCTTATTCACCGCGAACGGGATGCTGTCGATGATCAGCGTCTTGGTGCTGCGCGCGCCGCGGGTGGGCTCCGCGTGGCGCCAGGTGCCGCGCAGCTTCACCGCGCCCTGGCCCGTCTCGTAGATCTGCTTGAGCTCCTCAGCGGTGGAGACGATCTGCCCGCCGGTGGGGAAGTCAGGTCCCTTGACGGTGCGGCAGAGCTCGCGGTTGCTGAGCTCCTTACCCTGCATCAAGGCGTCCAGCAGGCGGATGGCCGCCGCGCAGATCTCCTCGGGGTTGTGAGGCGGGATGTTGGTCGCCATCCCCACGGCGATGCCCGTGGCGCCGTTGATCAGCAGGTTCGGCAGCTTCGACGGCAGCACCACGGGCTCCGTCTTGGAGCCGTCGTAGCTGGGCCGAAAGTGCACCGTGTCTTGCGACAGCTCGCTGAGCAGCTCGCCCGCCGGGGGCGCCAAGCGGCACTCGGTGTAGCGCATGGCGGCCGCGGGGTCGCCGTCCAGGCTGCCGAAGTTGCCGGAGCCGTCGACCAGCGGCACCCTGAGGCTGAACGGCTGCGCGATGCGCACCAGCGCGTCGTAGATCGCGCCGTCGCCGTGGGGGTGATAGTTGCCCATCACGTCGCCCACCACCTTGGCGCACTTCCTGTGCTTGGCGTCGGCGGTGAGCCGCTGTTGCCACATGGTAAAAAGGATGCGCCGCTGCACCGGCTTCAGCCCGTCGCGCACGTCGGGCAGCGCGCGGCTGGTGATGACGCTGAGCGCGTAGTTCAGGTAGCGCGCCTGGGTCAGCTCATGCAGCGCCGCCGGGGTGGGGGGGAGCTCACCCCCCTCGTCGTCGCCGCCGCCACGTCGGCCCTTGCCACGGCGCGGCGCGGCTGAGCCCGCCTCCTTGGCCGCGGGTGTGCTCGCTTTGGCTGAGGTCTTCTTGGGGTTGGCTGAAGGTCGGCGTGTGGCCAAGGGGGACTCCGTGGCGCCTCCGAGCGGCTGGCGAGCGCGCGGCGGAGCACCTTTACTTATTGAAGGCGCCTCAGGTAGCCGGTTTGCCCCACCTGGGCAAATAACCAGCACTCACGCTGTGCCGGTAGCTTTCAATCCTGGTCGGAACCTGAGCGGTCGCGCGCTCGACGGGCTGTGACGGAGCGTTGGGAGGGCGGTACATTGGCTCGCGGAGGCTTCCAATGCGGCTTGGTTTGACTGACAGGTGGGTGCGGAGCTTCGGCTCGCTGATGGTGTGCGGTGCGCTCGGTTCGTTCGGCGGGCTGACTGGTTGCGGTTCGGACGACAGTTCGAATGGTGGCAGCGGCGCGAGCGGCGGCGCTGGCGGCGCTGGCGCGAGCGGTGGTAGCGGCGGCGTGGGTGGTGTCGGCGGCAGCGCGGGCGCAGGCGCTCAGGGCGGCACGGCAGGCGCGGGCGCCCAGGGCGGCACAGCGGGCGCGGGCGCTCAGGGCGGCGCGGCGGGCGCCGGCGCGAGCGGGGGCAACGGCGGCTCAGGCGCGGTGACCAGCAACGAGTGCTTTGAGGACATCCAAGATGGCATTGTGGTCTGGGACTACGACGTCCAAGGGATCACCACCGGCGAGCACTGTAGCGGCACCAATCACCAAGACATCCAAGGCATTGAGCGCATCGTGTTCCTCGGGGACTCAATCATGAACGGCACGCCGCCCACGCCGGCGAACGATTTCGTCCGTTCACGGCTCGACCGCCGCCTCAAGGAGCTGTTCCCAAGCGCCACCTCGCAGTCTTGCGCGCGCAACGGCGAGCGAAACGGCGATTTGATGGCCAGCCAAATCCCGAACTGCTTCCCAGAGGGGGTCCGCGGAGCGCGCACGCTCACGATCATCATCTCAGGCGGCAATGACATCGCTGCGCTGGCGCGGGACAAGCCTGAGCTGGCGCAGGCCACCGCGGCGGCTAATGGCTACGTGGATCAGCTGCGGAGCGCGGTGGAGTGGCTCAAGGACTCAAGCCGCTTCCCTGCGGGCAATGACGTCGTGTTCTCCAACGTCTATGAGTACACGGACACCAGCGCTGAGCTCAGCTCCTGCCCGCTCGCGAACCTCGTCGGCCTGAGCGGCACTTGGCTGAACGGCGCGGCGGTGCTCACGGGGATGAACGAGGGCTACGCCAAGATCGCGGCGGACACTGGGACCGACATGGTGTTCATGATGGAGACCTTCTGCGGCCACGGCTACCGCGCGGGTCGCACCGACCTTCAGTGTTACCGCGGCGCAGGCGCTGAGAACTGGTTCGACATCAGCTGCATCCACCCGACGCCCACCGGTCACAACGAGATCTTCAAGCTGTTCATGGACGTGATCGAGAACTGAGCCTCAGCTTCACGCGCTGGGCCTCGAAGAGGTCCAGCGAACTGAGCCAGACGAGGAGGCTGCTGCCGCGGGCGTGAGCAGCAGTCCCCGCCGCAGACCAGTGAACAGCCATGCGTCGCGGTGCCGTCTAACCCCCCCAAAAAAAAGAACAGGCTAGATGACGTTCTAAGGGGCCACTTCAGTGCCCCTCAGGTGCGCTCGCGGCGGAGCTTGAGCGGGTTTTGGGGGTTTGGCACCGTCGAGCGGGTCGCTGATAGGGCGCTCGGAGGGCGCGTCGCGCGTCGCTTGGCTTGCCTGCGGGCGCTGCTTCACGAAAGCTTAGTGACGTGAGGCGTAGCGCAGCGGTTGGGTGGGGGGCGCTGCTCACGCTCAGCGTTGGTTGTGGCAGCTCCGAGGAGGGCAAGCTGGGCGCTGGAGGTAGCGCGGGCGCAGCAGGTAGCGCGGGCGCGGCAGGTCACGCGGGCGTGGCGGGTCACGCGGGCGTGGCAGGGCATGGTGGCGTGGCGGGGTCGAGCGGTGATGGTGGGCTCGAGGACGCCGCCGTCGACGCTTCCACCGACGCGGCGTCTGACGCGGCGCCGAACGCACCCTGCCCTGACGACATGGAGCTCGCCACACCCGAAGGCGAAGGGGAGCTCAAAGTCTGCGTGGATCGCTTCGAGGCGCCGAACCGGGAGGGGGCGCTGCCGTTCGTCATGTTCACGCTCAACGAGTCCGTCGCCTGGTGCGAGCAGCGCGGCAAGCGCCTCTGCTACGACGACGAGTGGGAGCGAGCCTGCGCTGGCTCCTTGGGCTACCGTTATCCATATGGGAATACACGTGAGCCGGGGCGCTGCAACGACGACAAGCGCTGGCTCACCTACAACCAGGGCCTGCTGAACGGCTGGCCCTTCACCTTCGACGCGTCGCCCTTCGACTCGCTCGAGGCGGTGCTTGAGGAGGTGCGGTCGCGGGGGAGCGCCGCCAGCGCCTCCGCTGATCACGTGTTGGCGCTGTATCAGGCAGAGCCAGCCGGCGCGCACCCGGGCTGCGTCTCAGAGCAGGGCGTCCGTGACTTGGTGGGCAGCGTGGAGGAGTGGACGCTGCGCCGCAGCGGGGGCACGCCTGGCTTCCGTGGCAACCTGAAGGGGCGCTACTGGGCTGAGACGCGCAGCTGTCAAGACAACATCACGAGCCATGGCGATGGCTTCCGCTTCTACGAGATCGGGTTTCGCTGTTGCCAGGACGCGGGCGTTAGGGAGTAGACTCCGCCGCCTGAGGTCGGCCCGCTTGGTGGCGGAGACGGCCGCCACGTGAGCATGCGACTCGCCCTGATCCTCGCCTCGAACTACGAGCACAACCCCCGGTATCAACCTGCGCCAGGCTGCGCCTTAGATGGCGATCTGCTTGAGGATCGCCTCGCGGAGCCAGACGCCCGCTTCGTGGTGTCGCGGGTGCCGCTCAGGCGGCGGCTCGGCTCGCGGCTCACCCGCGAGGTGGGCGCGGCGACCGAGCTCGTCCTCTACTACTCCGGCTACTGTCGCCTGGTGGGGGGTGAGCTGAAGCTGGTGCTTGATGACGACAGCGGTGGGCTGTTCTCGCTCAGCAAGCTGAGCGGCCTCGCGAGCGCGGCGTCGCGGCTGATGGTGCTCGACCTCGTGCACCCGGAGAGTGAAGACGAGCTCAGCTCAAGCGTGGACTATGTGGAGGCCGCGCGGCAGGCGCTCGCGGGCGCGTCGGCCCCCGCGCTCTTGATCGCCGCCCGTCCGGCGGGGGCGCCGTCGGCGCAGCCGTCTCAGCTCACGCGGCTTTTGCTGTTGGCGCTGGAGTCCGGCGCGCCGCTCGATCTCAGCGCGGCGTACTCCAAGATGCGGCAGGAGCCGAGCTTCACCTCGCTCGCCGCGGTGGGCCACTTCAGCGGCGCTGGGGGGCAGCCGGCGCTGCTGCCAGCGCGCTCGGTGCCCCCGGGGCCGCCCAGCTCAGGCAGGCTGACGGACCGCGTGGCTGACGACGCGGCGCCTCCGCAGCGCTCAGGGTTAGGCGCTGCCGCGGTGTCAGGCAGCTTACCTGACGAAAGCGCGCCGGCGTCCGCGTCTCCGAGCTCGCGGCGCTTGGGCACGCCGCCGCCGAAGTCTCAACGGGGCGGCGCAGCCACCGGCGGCGTGGTCTCAGCAGGGGTGGGGGCCGGCGGTGAAGGCAGTCAAGCTGACGAAGCGGTGCTAAAGAGCAGTGCGGCTGATGAAGTGGCAGCGAGCTCGCGGCGCGCTGAGCCGGACGCGGCGGCGCTGTTCGATGAGGGGCGCTTCGATGAGGCGCTGGTGGCCTACAAGAAGCAGCTGCTGCGGCTCGGGAGCCGGCGCGGCCCCGAGCACGCTCAGGTGTTCATCGGGATGGCGCGGGTGAAGGCCGCGCAGGGCAAGGCTGACGAGGCGCTGCAGAGCTATGACAAGGCGCTCGGCATCACGCCGCTCGACGCGGCGCTGTTCGATGAGGCGAAGGCGGTGCTCGCTCAGGGGGGCGACGTCGCGCGGCTCGCGGAGTGGGTGCGCCGGCGCGCGGACGCGCAGCAAGATCCAGTAGCGCGCGGGCACGCCCTGGTGGAGCTCGGCAAGATCTGGCTTGAGCAAGGAGACCACCACCGCGCGGTCACCGTCTTGGAGGCGGCTGTGGAGGCAGATCCTTCAGGCAGCCAGGCGTCGGTCTATTTGGCGGACGCCTTCTTAGGGCTCGATCGCCCAGCGCAAGCGGTGCGCGCGCTGACGCGCGCGGGCGAGGTGGAGCAGGCGCCGGCGCGGCGCTCGGCGATCTGGATCCGCGCCGCGAAGCTCGCGCGCGACGGGCTCCGGGGAGGGGAAGAGGTGCTGGAGCTCGCGGGGCGCGCGCTGGCGGCCGATCCCCAGGCGCTGGGGGCGCTCGAGCTGACGAGCGAGGTGCTGGTAGCGCGGCGACGCTACACGGAGCTCGCGGCGGTGTATGAGCGCGCCCTTGAGGTGAGCGTCGCCCAAGAAGATTTGGCGGTGCGCTTCGAGGTGAGCAAGCGCTTGGGGCTGCTCTATCGCGACCAACTGGATGACATTGACGGCGCGAAGCGGAGCTTCCAGCGCGCCATCTTGGCGGACCCACGCGCGCTCGAGCTCTACTACTGGCAGAGCGAGCTGCATCAGGCGGAGCAGCGCTACGTGCTCGCCGCGCGGCAGTTCCAGGCGGCGGCCCGCCACCACGCGGACCGTCCGGATGTGTTCCGGCGCGCGCTGTGGCTGTTCGAGCAGGCGGAGGACACCGACGCCGCGTGGAACGCCGCCGTGGCGCTCGAGTCCTTGGGTGACGCGGACATCAATGAGTCGCTGCTCGCCGACCAGCACCGCGACGGCACCGCCCTGAACGCCCAGCGCGCGACGCGCCCTGAGCGCTGGCGCGCGGTGCTGCTGGACGGCCAAGCCGCGGCGAGCGGCATCGGGCGAGTGTTCACGGCGATCGAGGGCGCGGCGCTCTCGGTGCTTGAAGCGCGGAGCCAGCACGCGCGCTGGCTCGCGGGCGCGACACGTCAAGATCCCGAGTCCACCGCCACCTTGGTGCGCAGCTTGGGGTGGGCGGCGCGCCTCTTGGGTGTCACCGCGCCTGAGCTTTGGATCCACACAGCGCCCGAGGTGACGCTGCAGCTCCTGCCCGGCGCTGCGCCGCGCCGCGTGGTCGCGCCGCAGCGCTTGGGCTCAGGGCGCGATCCCCGGGAGCTCGCGGCGCTGTGGGGCTACACCTTGGCGGGCCTCGTCACCCCGTTCTCGCTAGTGGACGCCTACGTGGGGGACGATCTGGGTCGCCTGCTGCTCAGCGCGCTTCAGCTGGGCGGCGCGGAGGGCGTGGAGCTTGAGCCCGTCGCGCAGCAGCTCACCGATGATTTGTCAGAATACCTGACTGATGCCGATCGCGCGGCGCTGCGCGAGGCGGTGGCGGCGGTTGCGGTGCGCGAGCTGGGTGGGCAGCTTGCGGCCTGGCGCGCGCAAATCGTGTTGGGGCGCTACCGGCTCGGGCTGCTGCTGGCGGGGGATCTGGAGGCGCTGCCGAACGTGCTCACCGATCTGGCCGCGAGCGGCCTCCCTAGTGAGGAGGTGCTCGCGGATCTGCGCGGGTTCTCCATCTGCGAGCCTTACCTCGCCCTGCGCCAGGAGCTGGGCGTCGAGGTGTAGCGGGGAGCTCCCGCGCGCCTCACTGCTTGTCAGGTGACGCACCACTCGTCAGCTAAGCTGACATCAGCGCGCAGCCACCCCAATGGCGTGAGGGCCTGAGGCGCAGCGCGGAGCGCCAGAGGCGCAGCGCGGAGCGCCAGAGGCGCAGCGCGGCACGATCAAGGACCCTTGGGGGTCTGGTTCACGCAGGCGTAGTCACCGAGCAGCACGTAGCTGCGTTGGCAGCGGATCTCGATGGTGCGTGGCTGACCTGGCGCCTCTTGGTAGACACGGACATGGGAGAACGGGCCGCGCTCCCAGCGCACCAGCTGCACAGGGCAGCCCGGCGCTCCGCAGATAAACGCATCAGCCTGATCGATCGCCTGCTGCGGCTCCCCTAGGGAGTTACGCAGCCCGAGGCCACTGGCGACTAAGATGAGCGCGAACAGCACCCCTCGGATCGCGTTTCGGTTCACCCTGCTGCCTCCGCTTCCAGCTCACTGATAGCGCGCCGCTCGTGGTGCTCGGAGCCCCCCCAAGCGAATGAGCGCCATGAGCTGCGCTCGGAGCCTTCCGAAGCAAATGAGCGCCACAAGCTGCGCCTGAGCCTCATGGCTACTTCGTTGTCTGACACATCTCGAGCTCGAAGAACGGCCAGTGCACGTCCTTCGGCCAGTAGAGGCCACAGCCGACGTGCACCAGGTGCTTCTGCAAGATCCCCCGGTAGTAGGAGCCGTTCCTGATGTAGATGTTCTGATCGGTGCGGTCCTTGTCGCACTGATCGCGGAGATCTGCCCGCGTCGTGATCTCCAGGTACACGAGGCCGCCCGCCATCGCCGCTAGGTTGGCGATGGCTGGGGCGACGTCTGGATCCGGCAGGTACTGGAGCACGCCTTGGCAGATGACCAGATCGTGGCGCTTACGATCGCGCCAGCGCGCGATGTCTCGGTGCTCCCAGCCGTGTTGGGTGCACATGGCCTCGCTCACCTCGGTGCCGAGGTAGCTCACGCCGGGGCGGTTCGCCTCTATCCAGCGCTTCCATAGGCCCACGCCCGCGCCCACGTCGAGCACGCTCTCGATGGACAGGTTGTTGTACTCTGCGAACGAGAACACGAACTGCGCGAGCTTCGCGTGCTCTTCCGGGGAGACCACGCGGGTCTCGGGGTCCTCATAGAAGCGGTGGTAGTACGCTTCGTCGAAGCGATGATGATCCATAAAGCTAACTTGTTTGATTATTTGCCATGCGCTCCGGCAGCGGGCCGCGCAGGGTGAGGGTGGAGATGGGTGGTGATCAGAACGCGAGCTCAGCGCCCACGTTGAGCACCCCGATCGACTGACTGTACTTGCCGCCAGCGTCGGGGCCGGCGGAGGGCGGTGCCTGGTCGTCGAGGATGGACTTCCCCGTGGTGTCTCGGGAGAAGTAGATGACCTGGGTGTAGGAGACGGCGAGCGCGAGCGGCTCCGCCACCTGGAAGCGGACGCCGGCCACGGGGGTGAGCGCGTGGAAGTCCATCAACGCCGGCTCAAGGTACTCATCCTCGATCGCGTTCGACGCGTAGCCGAGGCCCCAGAAGATCTCTGGGCCGTCCTGCAGGAAGTAGCTGGCGCCGAGCCGGACCCCGAAGGTGTCCTTCCAGTGGCGCGGCTGGTTCACCGTGGTCACCCCGTTGGCGTCGGTGCCATTCGGGCGGATGTCGCACGTCTCCCCGGGGGGCAGCACGCAGTGATCCTTCACCGCGCTCCAGGTCTGGTAGTCGCCGAACAGGCGCAGGGCGATCCGCTCGCTCACGCGGTGCTCCACCCCGAGGCGGAACACGTTGGGGAGGTTGCTCGTGAAGTCCGTGTCCCCAGTGCTGCCGCCCGCCAGCGCGTCGGCTGGGCCGTAGATATTGGTCAGCGTGCCTGACATACGCAGCTCGCCGTTGAAGTTCGGTGCGCTCTGCCAGGAGGCGCCGACCACCCACTGGTCGTCCTCCGTGGCGTAGCGCACGCCGAGCCCGAGGCTGAAGTCGAGGCTCGAGGCCTCCATGTAGGTGCGCCCCTCGCGCACGATGTTGTCGCTGCCATTGGCGTTGCGCGCGCGCAGCGTCTTGACCGACGAGAGCAGCGCGTTAGCCGCGACTCCGAAAGACAGTCCCATGTCCTTGAGGTGGTAGCCCGCCCCAAAGCTGAGGTAGCTCGTCCTCAGCTCACCATCGATGGTGTACCAGCGCTGCCCGCCATCGGAGAGGCCCTGGTAGTTGGGGTTGTCTTCGAGATCCTCGTTCTTGCCCCAGCGCGCGGCGCCGCCGTACGGAGTGGAGAAGCCGAGCGCGAGCCCTAGGTCACCAAACTTCGTGCTGACGAAGGCGGCGGGTGAGGGGATGACGTTGAAGAGCTCAG
This sequence comes from uncultured Polyangiaceae bacterium, assembly GCA_964415255.1. Taxonomy (GTDB): domain Bacteria; phylum Myxococcota_A; class Polyangia; order Polyangiales; family Polyangiaceae; genus JAHBVY01. The sequence goes on from CAYQAC010000090.1 coordinate 9,716, forward strand.
CTTGGTGAGTGTTCGCCTGACGCGCGAGCGCCACGTCGCGGCTGCCCGTCTGCGAGTAGTCGCTCGGGGCCTCCGTGTGCTCATAGCTCGCGCTGCGCCACGCGGTGGTGATGTCGAGGTACACCCGAGTGCCCTGGCTCGCGGCGAAGCCGGCGGGGTTGTAGTAGAGGCTGGTGCCGTTGGTGGTCATTGGGGTGCCGTGCTCACTACCGGCACGGGCGACGGAGTACCCAGAGGCAGCTGCAGGGGCCGCCGCGAGCCACACCGCGGCGCTCGCCGCTGCCGTGAGCAGCCACCGCACCTGCACCGCCCCTTGCGCCAACCTCAACCCAGAGCGCCCCATTGTTTGTCGCATCACGCCCTTTTTACCTAGTTGTTGGGAAAAGCTCCATGGGGTTTCACCACACGAAAGAAACGCCCCGGGGGTGGGCGCCACGCGCCTAGTGCCAGGGAGGTGAGATTCGGCCCTTCTACTTGACGCCCGAGCGTGGCAGATTGCGCCAATGAGACGTGTGGTGAAGGGCGCGTGCCTCGTACTATTGGCCTCGGCGGCGAGCCTGGTGGCTTGGGGTTGCGCGGACCCTGAGGGGGAGCTTCAGGAGTTCGCGAAGCGCTGCAAAGAGCAGGTTGAGCGCGGCGACTTTGACGGCGGCACCGCTTGCGATCCCGTGAAGGGCGCCTGTGACACCACCTGCGCCAGCCCCGCGGCGGGCGCCATCGACGGGCAGTTTTACTTCGTGATGTCGCCCTCGGTGGCGGTCGATCTCCCGCTGGTGTTCCTGGCGGACGTCACCACCACAGACGCCAACGGGCCGCTCGAGACGACCTGGGTGTTGCAGCCGCTCAGCACAGCGGATGGCACGCCGGTGGGCGCTCCGCTCACCCTGGGCCCCATGACTGTGACTGAAGGTGGCCTGGGGCACGACGTGCCTGAGCTCGGGGTGCCAGGGGACGCGAACCCGATCACAGGCAGCACCCTCCGGGTGGAGGCGTTGAAGATCCTGTCATGTCCTTCAGAGCCCGCTGGGGGGCCAGGCGGCGTGTGCGAGGTGACCAACTTCTACTGCGGGGTGATCCCCCAGGGCACGGTGGTGGACCCCACCACGCTCGACATCGCGGGGTCCACTTGGACCATGACGCGCGTCACGGGGCCCGCTGATTACCCAACTCGCCTGAGGATCAACTGCGCGGGGGAAGAGGTCGACCGGCCGTCGCCTCCCTGAGTTTTCTTAGGCTGGCAATCTTTGGAGGCCGAGTCGGCTCGACTTGGCCACAGCCACGCCAAACCCAACCCTCCATCAGGAGCCGTTCATGACCCCCGAAGAGAAGCACATCGTTCGCTCATTGATCGCCGTCGCCTGGGCTGATGGTCACGTCGCAGCGCCTGAGGAGGGCGTGATCGACGGCTTCTTGGGGCTCTACGACGCAACGGAGGAGGAGGAGCAGGAGCTCAAGGAGTACGCGAAGGAGCCCCGCACCTTGGACGATATCCCGTTCGATGAGCTCGACGAAGAGGGGCGAGAGATCTTGCTCAGCAACGCGGCGCTCCTCAGCGCAGCTGACGGTGAGACGAGCGACAGCGAGCGTGAGCTGCTAAAGCAGCTCGTGGAGCGCTTGGGGTTCGGGGAGGAAGCGTCTGACCGCATCATCAAGAGCGCCCGCGATGGCGCCATCGCGGCAGGCAACCGGCTCCTCCTAGACGACGCCTGAGGCGTAGGTCGGCGCGGCGCGAGCCGTCAGCGAGGCCCTTGAAGCGGCCCGTGTGCTAGCGGGGGTGCGTCGCCGAGCGGGGGAGCCCCCGCCGGCCGCAGCGGTGGCGCGAGCAGGTCGAGGCTCGGGAGGCTGGTTTTTGGGGGGTTGGTCCCGCTGTGCGTCCACCGTCAGCCACCGCAGTCTCTGCCCGCGCCACACGGCGAACCCTGGTTCCACACGGATTCAGCCGAGGCGCTTCATGTGCGGGGGGCTTGGCGGTTGCGTCGCGCTCGACTGTTCGCGCGCTGCGCGCTAGAGCGGGGCATGTTCAGTTGGCGATTTCAAGTGAGCGCGCTCCTGTGCGCGTCGATCGGGTTCGTGGCGTGCGACGACAAGGTGCCGGAGCCGACCAGCGTCGAGCGTCGGACGCTGAACTCAGCGACCGGGCCTGCGAAGGACGTAACAGGCGGGATCACGGAGCTGAAGATTGAGGATGAGGCGGTCGGCACGGGCGCTGAGGTGAAGTCAGGCGACAAGGTGCGCGTGCACTACACCGGCACCTTGGTGGACGGCACTCAGTTTGACAGCTCGCGGGAGCGTGAGCCCTTCTCGTTCGCCGTCGGCGCCCGTCAGGTGATCGTCGGTTGGGATGAGGGCGTGGTGGGCATGAAGGTGGGCGGCAAGCGCAAGCTGAGCATCCCAGGGGACAAGGCCTACGGCGCCTCAGGCCGCCCGCCGACGATCCCTGGCAACGCCACCCTGCTGTTCGACATCGAGCTCATCGGCATCGACTGAGCGGCATCGACTGAGCGGCGTGAGCGACCTCGCGCCGCCCGCGCGGTGGGGCCGTCAGGGGTCCTCACTACGTGGGTAGCTGCCGAGCAGCTTGAGCTGGCGCGTGTGCTGTTTGAGCTGGTTCAGCGCGCGGGCCACGTGCGCGTCCTCTCGGTGCCCCTCCAAGTCCACGAAGAACGCGTACTCCCAGCGCTCACCGAAGGGACGAGACTCGATGCGCGTGAGGTTGATGCCCTCGGCGTCGAACACCGTGAGGCAGCGCAGCAGCGCGCCCCGCTGGTGCTCCGTCGTGAACACGAGGCTCGTCCGATCCTGCCCACTTCGCGCGGCGTCGTGCGGCCCGAGCACGAAGAAGCGCGTGGCGTTGCCTGGGCGATCTTCGATCGCCTCCTGAATCACGCCGAGCCCCCGCAGCTCCCCAGCGAGCCGTGAGGCGATGGCGGCGGCGCGCGGCGCGCCGCGCGCCTCCTCAGCGGCGTGCGCGGTGGAGGCGCAGGGCACCAGGGTGGCGCGCGGTAGGTGCCGCTCGAGCCATGCGCGGCACTGCCCGAGCGGCTGTGGATGGGAGTACACCCGCTCCACCTCCTTGAGCTGTGTCTGCGCGCTGAGCAGACACAGCGACACCGCCAAGGTGATCTCCTGGAGGACTTGAGCGTCGGTGCTGAGCAGCCCCGTGAGGCTCTCGGCGACGCCCCCTTCGCTGCTGTTCTCCACCGGGACCACCCCGTACCGCGCCTCGCCCCGCCCCACCGCGTCGAACACACCCAAGATGGTGGCCGTCTCTAAGGTGCGCGCGGCCTCACCCGCGGCGCGCCGCGCCGCCGCATGGCTGAAGGTGCCCTGCGGACCCAGGTACGCGAAAACGTCAGATGAATTGTCTAAATCGTTCGTCGTCCTGGCAGCTCCGGGTGGCCGCTCAGCCATGCCCCGCCCGCTCCTCCTCGAGCGCGACGCGGATCGCTTGCGCGGCTTGGGTGCGTGCGGCGTCGCGCCAGCCGAGCAGGGTGCTCGTGCCTTGGACGACCGCCAGCCAGGGATCCGCCTCGGCGTAGAGCTCCCGCACGACGGCGAGCACCGCGTCGAAGGGCGTCGTGCGGCGTAGGTTGCCCGACAAACCGTCGTAGATGATCTCAGCGCAGTCGCGCACAGCGGCGTCAAACTCCGGGCGCCGCGTCTCACGGATGGCGTGGTGAGCGCGCCGCACGAGCCGCGCGACGCGCGCGATGCGCTCCTGAGGCGAGTCGAGGGCGCTGTAGGCGAGCGTCGCGCGCTGAACGCTGAGCGCGGCGGCGCGCGATGACTTGCCTTGGGTGATCGAGCGCTCGAGCTCTAAGCTCAGCGCGCGGGCCGCGCGCATCCAGGGCGGTGCACCTGGGGGCAGCGGGCGCAGCACCACGGGCGCCGCATCCTGAGGCGTCGAGGGCTCGTGCGCCTCGACCTCGTGGAGCACCACGGTACGGCTCGCCAGGGCGAGCAGCTCATCATCAGGGGCGTTGAAGGCGGTGGAGCGCAGCCCGCCCTCATCCCGCGCCAGCACGTGGGTCGGGGTGTCTGACAGGTACTGAGTCCTAGGGGGCTTCCTCATCCGATGGCTTCAGTGGCTTGCCGGGGCGGCCGGTATGGGCGCTCACATGGGAGCAGGTCAGGAGCTTAGTTCATCTCAAGACGCAAGCGATGGAGCCCTACTCTGGGCCACGCGATGGGTGGGCGTCCAGCGCCACGCGGATCGCGCGAGCCGCGTGGGCGCGCGTGGCCTCCTGCCAGCCAAGCAGCGCGCTCGTCACGGTGAGCACCGCCATCCAAGGATCGGCCTCAGCCTTCAAGGCGCGCACCAAATCCACGATGTCTTCGAACGGCGTGTGCTCGCTCACGTGAGGGGGCAGCGCGCTCTTCAGCACCTCCGCGCAGTCGTTCACGGCCTGCGCCAGCTCAGCGCGCTCGGTCCCCCGGATCGCGCGGTGCGCGTGCTGCACCACGCGCGCGACCTTGGCGATCTCTGCGTCGCTGGTGTCGGCGAGCTCCCACGCGGCCCAGGCGCGCTCGACGCTCGCCTCGGCGCTGCTGGTGATGTCCCCCTGGCTGATGGCGGCCTCAAGCGCCTCAGCGAGGCGCCGCGCGCGGTGCATCCAACCCGGGGCCTTGGCCGAGAGTTCGAGCCGCGCGTGTTGACTGAGCGGCGCGGACGGGGTGCGGCGCCCAAGCGGTGGGCTCGGCTCCCAGCGCGGCCCCTCATCCACGCGTGGGGCCTTCGATACGGCACGGGCTGAGCCGCCGCCTTGCGCGTCAGCACCAGACGCCTGGCCAGGGGGGCGCTTACCGCGAGCTCCGGTCGCGCTCCGCGTGGCTCGCTCTGGGGAGCTGCCCCGTGCGCCTGGACGAAGGGCTTTGAACTGGGGAGGGGTCTTCTGGTCCACGTTGCCCAGAGCGTACACCAAGACGCCTCAGGGTGATGCTCCACCGTGGTGAGTCAGGCGGGGTCGCCGGCTGGCTCCCAACCTCGCTCGGGCACGCGCGATCGCCTCACGGCGACAGCGGCTGCTCAGCGAGGGCAGCGCCAGCGACCCCCTCTACTTCACTTGATGATCTCAGTGAGCTTCTGGAGCTTCATCGCGAGGCCCATGTCCCCCTCGATCTTCAGCTTGCCAGTGAAGAACAGCTGCTGCCCGTTGGCCTTGCCCTCCACCATGTCGACGTAGTCGCTGGCGGCCATCTTGATGGTGCACATCGCGTCGCCATCACCCTCGGTCACCCCAGGGGCGTCCTTCAGGTTGATGATCCAGGTGCCGCCGCCCTCACCGTCGAGGACAAACTTGTAGGTTGCCCCGATCTCGCTGGCCTTGTCCTTGTTCTCACCGATCTTGGTCGCGGCCTCGGCCATCTTCTCTTGTGCAGTTGCCATTGTCTCTCCTGTTGGGTTGCCCAGGCGGCGAGCGCCTCGGGTGTAGCTACGGGGCGCCGATCAGTGGAGCCTCGAGGTGACCGAAGCGCCGCGAGGGCCGTGCAGCCGATCCGCGGCGCGAGCCGGCATAATCAGTATTCCTGACTCCCTGACGAGGGACCCGGCCCGGCACCGCAGCCGGTTTAGTGGGAGATGGCCCAACAAGCAACCGCCATAGCGACGCCGCGGAAAACCGCGCGTCAGGCGCGGGCTCGCCGCTCAGGGGGCGCGCGTCCCTGCGGGGCCGCGCGGGCGTGCGTGGACAGGACCCCCACGAGCCACAGCGGGCCAGGAGCCGCGCGGGCGTGAGCGGTCAGGACCCGGGGGTTAGCACCGAGCGCCTACGAGGCGCTCGGTGAATGCGCAGCCCAGCCGCTCAGGAGCCGGTGGGGGCAGGAGCTGGGCGCTTGAAGCCGGCGCCCGGGGCGGGCTGGGCGGTGGGGTCGACCGTCGCTGTCGCGGTGGGGTCGACCGTCGCCGTCGCGGTGGGGTCCCCGGTGGCGGTGGCGGTGGGGTCGCACGGCGCGGCGGGCTCGACGGTAGGATCGGCCGCGGGGGTCGAGTTGGCCGGCCGCTCTTGGACCACGACGCAGCCCGCGATGCCGATGCCGAATGAGAGGAGCGCGATGGATGCAAGCTGTAGCTTCATGATAGGGGGACTCCTAAGGTTCGCCTGAGACGAGGCCGAGCTTACCTTGATTCACGGGTTGTGATCCTGATTCTGCTTCAGTGGGTGCGCGGTGAGCTCTCAAGGCCTGTCGTGGTCGCCAGCGGGGCTGATGGCCGCCGTCCCCGGGCCTCGCCCGGTGGAGGGCCAGGCGGTGGCCTGCTCAGGGCGCTGCTCCTGGCTCTGAGCGCGGGGGTCCTCAGCTGCGGCGCGCCGCCAGAGGCCGCGGGGGCGGCATCCAAGGGGCCCGCGGCCCCCGCGCGCCCCCTGGCCTCAGCCTCAAGTCAGGGTACCTTGCCGTTGGCGGCGACGCCCGGTCCGCAGCGCGCCTCGCCTGAGGGCGCGGTTCAAGGGGGCGAGCCCACCGCGCCGCGCTTCCTCAAAGGTCAGCTGCACGTCCACTCCTCCGGGTCGTACGACGCTGAGGAGCCGCCTGAGCAGCTCCTGCGCTTCTACGCGGAGCGCGGCTACGATTTCGTCGCGATCAGCGACCACAACCAGCTGACGAGGCCGAGCGAGGTGCCGGACGGCCTGCTGTGGGTCCCTGGGGTGGAGCTCACCCAAAACGCTGCCACCTGCACCCCACCGCCACCCGCTGGCTACCGCTGCCTGTTCCACACCGGAGGACTTTTCCTTGAGGAAACAGCGCCCGCCGCGGTCAAGCTGCCCTATCGGCCGGCGCGCTTCGCCGCCTATCAGCAGCAGCTTGAGTGGACGGCGGCGCGCGGCGGCCTCGCCGTCATTTACCACCCGAGCTTTCACTTCGCCGCGGACGCGCGGCTCCTCGCGCGCCTCGTCCGTGACGGCGGCGCGCGGCTGTTCGAGGTGAGCAACGGCGCGCTCGATGCTCAGCACCCCGCCGGGGTGCGGCGCGCTGAGGAGCGCTCAGAGGCGCTGTGGGACGCGGTGCTGAGCCAGGGGCTCACGCTCTACGGCGTGGCGACCGATGACGCGCACCACTTCTCTCAGGCAGGCGAGCGCGCGCGGCGTGGTCGCACGGTGTATGGCGGCGATCGCGGCTTCGTGCGGGTGCGCGCCGAGCCGAGCCTCGCCGCCCTACGACAGGCGCTCAGCGCGGGGGACTTCTACGCCTCCACCGGGGTGGAGCTGTCCGAGCTCACGGTGAGCCCAGCGCGCCTCAGCTTTAATATCCATGGGGGAACGGCGCCTTGGTCGACGCGCTTCGTTGGGGCGGGTGGTGCGCTCTTGAGTGAGCAGCAGGGCAGCTCCGCGAGCTATGAGCCGCGCGGTGACGAGGGCTACGTGCGGGCCGTGGTGAGCGACGCGAAGGGGCTGCGCGCCTGGGTTCAGCCGGTGTCCCTCCGCCCCCAAGTGGACGACTAGAGCACCCGCCTCAGCGCACTCCGCGGCGCCTTGGGCGCTCAGCGCGCGCCGAACGCGCTCCTTTAGCGTACTTTACGGCGTTTCCTTCGCTCTGCATGCGACGAACGCGCCCGGCGCTGGTGCGCGCCGCCTGGCGCCGTGCGGCGGACACCAACCCCCCAAAAACCAGGTATGGTGCCATGGTTGAGGTGACGGGTGTCAACGCCGCGAGGACCAGGAGAGATGAACGACGACGCGATCACCGTCGTCAAGGACGTCGACACTTGGAAGACGGCGAGCCCGCGTCAAGATCAGGCGCTGGTCGAGCCGAGCGCTGAGCCGCCTGTCGATCGCGATTTTGAGGAGCGCTACCAGCTGGGGCGGGTGCTGGGTGAGGGGGGGATGGGCGTGGTGCGGCTCGGCCACGATCTTCGCATCGGGCGCCAGGTCGCGGTGAAGGTGATCCAGGAGGAGCTCAGGCAGCAGGAGGGTGTGCGCGCGCGGTTCTTCCGTGAGGCGCGGGTGCAGGGGCAGCTTGAGCACCCAAGCATCGTGCCGGTGTACGACATCGGGGTCGCGGGAAAGACAGCCTACTTCACCATGAAGCGGGTGAAGGGGCTGACGCTTGAGCAGATCCTGGAGGGGGTGCTGGCGGGCGATCCAGAGATGATCGCGCGCTACACCCAGCGCCGGCTGCTGACGGCGTTCAGCAGCGTGTGCCTGGCGGTGGCCTACGCTCACTCGCGCGGCGTGGTGCACCGTGATCTGAAGCCGGCGAACGTCATGTTAGGTGACTATGGCGAGGTCATCGTGCTCGACTGGGGTCTGGCGAAGCTGCCCCAGGTAGAGGAGCAGGTGGCGGAGCGGGTGCTGCTGCCGGCCACGGACGACCCGGGGACCAAGGCGGGCACCGTGCTGGGGAGCCCTGGCTACATGCCGCCGGAGCAGATCCGCGCGGCAGCGAAGGTCGACCACAAGGCGGACATCTACGCCCTCGGCGCGATCTTGTTCGAGCTCATCACGCTGCAGCCGATGCACAACGGGAGCACGGTGGACGAGATGTTCAGCTCCACCTTGCTCGGCAGCGCAGGCAGGCCGAGCGCGCGCGCCCCCGACCGCAAAATCTCTGAGGAGCTCGACGAGCTCTGCCTCAGGGCCACCGCCTTGAATCCCGTTGAGAGGCCGCTCGCGCGCGAGCTGCATGAGCGGGTAGAGCGCTTCCTGGATGGCTCGCGCGGCGATGAGCAGCGCCTCATGCTGGCGAACGCGCACGCGGCGCAGGCGGAGCTGGCGCTCAGGAGCAGCGCTGAGGCCTCCGACGCCGAAGCCGCCAGCGCTGAGCGCTCACGGGCGCTGCGCGAGGTGAGCGCCGCCTTAGCGCTGTGCCCCACCCACCGCGGTGCGCTGGCCACGCTCGTGAGCTTGCTCGGCGATCCGCCCGGGCACGTCCCGCCTGAGGTGCAGGCGGAGATGGAGCGCCTCCGCAAGGAGGACCGCAGCTACTCCGCGAAGAACGCGGTGCTCGGCTACGCGGCGTGGTTCATCGCGCTGCCCTGCCTGCTGTGGGACGGTGTCAAGAGCTGGTCCGCGCTCGCCACGCTCGGGGCGGCGATGCTCGCGGCGACGGGCTGGACCATCCTGCTCAGCCAGCTCAGGCAGGTGGAGCCCTGGCAAGGCTGGGTGGGGATCGTGCTCACCTTCTTCGCGATAGCCACCACCTCGGTGCTGCTGGGGCCGTTCATCTTGGTCCCGGCGATCGGCGTGATGGTCGTGTTGATTTACCAGGTCACGTGGCGGACGGAGCGGCACGGGCGCTGGCTGGTGCTGGTGCTGGGGCTCGCGTCGGTGCTCGGCCCAGCGCTGCTCCAGCTGACAGGCGTGCTCCCCCAGACCTACGTGCTGGATGAGCGCGGTCTGCTGATAGTACCTTGGGCTGTCCACTTGGGTAGCGTCACCGTGTGGTTGGGCTTCGTGGTGTTTCACGTCGGCGTGCTGGTGACCGCGTCGCAGCTCGCGGCGCGCAGCGTGGACGTGTTCGTGGCGGCCGAGCGCAGCCTGCTCCTGCACGCCTGGCAGCTGCGCCAGCTGATCCCGGAGGTGGTACGCGAGGGGGAGCGCCGCCCACGTAAGGACTCCTTCCCGGAGCGCTAGCTGAGGGAGCGCCTCACGGGCTCACCGAGCCTGAGCTGAGCGGCCGTGAGCCCCCTCGGAGGGCCGCAGGGCGCAGCTTCCAGGGCCAGGAACTTGGCCAGCCAGGGGGGACTTGTGCATCTGGGGCTGATGCGCAGCGCCGGACTCTTCATGGGGCTCTCCCTGCTCGCCGCGACCCTCGGGCTCACGGCCTGCAGCGGGCCTGACTTCTTCGGTGGTGAACAGGCGCCGAGCCTCAGCCGCGTCACCGCGGAGGACGAGGGCTCAACGACCCCCGCCGGTGAGGAGGCGAAGGATGAAGAAGACTGGTCTCACATCCCGGTGCCGCCGGCTGACGGCCCGCTGCTCGCGGCGCTCTCGATGCGCTCGCCGATCTACCCCAAGCCGACCCGGAGCGCTCAGCCGATAGGCTACCTCCGTGCCGGGGCGCGCGCGCCGCGCTCGAAGCAGGCGGTCAGTCAACGTGACTGTAAGGGTGGCTGGTACGCGATCCGTCCGGTGGGCTTCATGTGCGCGGACAAGGACGCCACGACGGACCTTGAGCACCCCATCGTGCGCGCGCTCCGCGTGGAGCCAGACCAGCGCATGCCGATGCCCTACAAGTATGCGTTTGTGCGCGCCATCGCGCCGAACTACCTGCGGGTGCCCAGCAAGGCGCAGCAGTTCGAGTACGAGATGAACCTCGAGCGCCACCTGCGCGGCTACAAGCGGCTGCACGAGAAGTGGGACGCGCTCGACGTGGGCGCCAACGACGTCCCGCTCGATGAGCGCGGCTTCGCGATCGGTGGGATCCCTGACCATGTGATCCCGATGGACATGAGCGTGCGCTACGGCGGTGACGGCCACGACGAGATCCCGTGGTGGCTTGAGGCTGGGGAGCGCAAGATCCCGAACATTTCCCACTTCAAGGCGCCAAACTACGCAGTCATCGCGGATCGTATCAAGCGCCACGCTGGCGTCGCGCTGGTCGGCACCTTCGTGGCGGGGGCGGGCGATGACGCGCGGCGCTTCGCCGTCACCACCGACGCGCGGCTTATTCCCGCAGACAAACTCAAGGCCGACAGCGGCTCACCGTTCCACGGCTATGACATCTCCAAGGTGGGCCTGCCGGTCGCCTTCGCGCGCAAGGCCGGCGCCACTTGGTGGGATCTGAAGGGCGGCAAGCTGACCCGCGGTGAGCGGCTCGGTTGGCGCGAGTTCATCCCGCTCACGGGCAAGGTGCAGAGCATCCAAGGGGTGCGCATGGTGGAGTCGCGCAGCGGCCGCTGGCTCCGCAGCGAGGATCTTAAGACGGCGGTGAAGCCGCGCACCTTGCCGAGTTTCGCGCGCCGCGACACCCGCTGGATTGAGATCGGCATCGTCAGCCAGACCTTGGTGCTGTGGGAGGGCGATCGCCCGGTGTACGCCACGCTGGTGTCCACGGGGCGCGACGGCATGGGCGATCCGAAGAAGACGCTCAGCACCCCGCGCGGCACCTTCGAGGTGTACCAGAAGCACGTGACCACCACGATGGACTCACAGGAGGCCGATCATGAGTTCGAGCTCCGCGACGTCCCCTGGGTGATGTACTTCAAGGGCGGCTACGCCATCCACGGCGCCTACTGGCACGATGACTTCGGGCGCGCCCGCTCCCACGGCTGCATCAACCTGGCGCCAGTGGACGCGCGCATCGTGTTTCAGTGGGCGAGCCCGCACGTGCCCGAGCACTGGCACGCCGCCTACACCGGCGAGCAGGTGGAGGACGGCACGCGCATCCACATTCGCCCGTGATAGGGAGGGACCCTGACGGTGAGCCTCCCTGGCGCCTGGTCGAGGACGGCACGCGCACCCTGATTCTCCCATAGCGGCTTCTTTTTTGGGGTTGGGCAGTATCACTGTCCATTAAGCGTCAGTGTCCCTAACGGTCGACCTCGGCGCACCGTCGCAAGATATCGCCCCAGA
>CAYQAC010000091.1:0-21065 GCA_964415255.1 uncultured Polyangiaceae bacterium
AAGCAGCAGCCAGCGGAGAGCCCGGAAAAGCGCGCCCTCGCCCCGCATGGGGGCGCTTTTCCGGGTGCCTGTGGTGGCAAACTGATCGCTGCTCTAGCGTAGCGACTCAAGACGACGCACAAGGCTCCGAACCCCCCCAAAAAAAATCCGAGATCCACGTTGACCGATCGCGCGCCCCCGCCGGCGAAAAGCTGAGGGCAAACCAGCGCACACGCTTGTCGGTCACATGCTAGCTTGCCGGCCCCATGAGTCCGTCGCCCCGTCGCCTGGCCATCATCCTCTCGGGAGGGGGCGCGCGCGGTGCCTATGAGGCGGGGGTGCTCTGGTACGTCTTCGATGAGCTGACGCGGCTGCGCGGCGCGGCGCCGAAGGTCGACATCTTGTGCGGCACGAGCGTCGGCGCCATCAACAGCGCGTTCGTCGCAGCGCACCTGTCGGATCCAGTGCTCGGCGTGCGTCGCTTGGTGGACGTGTGGAGCAGCCTGCGGCTCGATCAGGTGGTGGGCTTTGGGGTGCGCCAGCTGGTGAACCTGCCGCGCGTCTTCATGGGTGGCGGCAGCGGGCAAGGGGTGTTCGACGTCGTGCCGATGTCGCAGCTTGTCCACAAGGAAATCCCATGGCGCGCAGTGTCGCGCAGCCTCCGGAAGGGGCAGCTCAAGGCGCTGAGCGTCTCCACGACGGAGGTGAGCACTGGGCGCACGGTGATCTTCATGCAGACGGGGCCGACCACCGCGCTGCCGACGCGCGCGCCGCCGCGCACCTTGATCCGCGCGGATCGGATCGGCCCGCAGCACGCGCTGGCCTCGGCGGCGATCCCGCTGTTGTTCCCGCCCGTGAAGATCGGCGGGCAGATGTACGTGGACGGTGGCGTGCGCCAGAACACCCCCATCGCCCCCGCCATCCGCTTGGGCGCCACCCACGTGCTGGTGATCGGCACCTCCAAGCTGGTGCGCGGCGTGGTGCAGCCGGAGCTCAGCGCGGGTGCCCCGGGCGCGACATTCCTGCTTGGAAAAATCCTGAACGCGCTGCTGCTCGACCACCTGGACAATGACCTCGGCACCGTCAACCTCCTGAACGACGTCGTTGAGAGCGGCCGCGCGGCGTTCGGCGCTGACTACGTGCAGCGCCTCAACGCCGCCGCTGGGCTGCGCGGGGGTCACGCGCTCACTGAGATCGAGACCCTGGTGGTGCGGCCGACGGAGCGCGTGGGGCGGCTCGCGGCGGAGTACCTGCGGCAGGGGAAGCTGAGGTCGGGCCCCGTCGTGACCAAGCAGCTGCTCAAGCTGCTCGACGTGGGCGTCGCTGACGACGCCGATCTCGCGAGTTACCTGCTCTTCGACGGCGGCTTCGCGCGCAGCCTGATCGAGCTGGGGCGCGCCGACGCGCACGCTAGGCGCGCGGAATTATTGGAGTTTTTTGGTTCCCTGGAGGAGCCAGGGCCTCCTGATGAGGAGCCCTCCGCGCGCGGCAGCTCCAAGTGGAGCCTCCCACCGCCAGCGGTGGGTTGAGTTAGGTTCTCTCCCGCGTGGGGAGCTGACACATGGGGAGCTGGGGCCGCGCTCAGCTCAAGGGCTCAGCAGTCTTCCAGCGCGTCGGTCAGCTCACCGAGCGCCTGCTCATTGCTGACCCGCTTGGCGAGCGCCACCCCCTGCTCGAGCCACACGCGCGCCTCGTCGCCGCGCTGGGCCTCGATCAGCAGCTGCCCCGCCATCAGGTACATCGCGAGGTAGTCTGGATCCAGCGCGCGCAGCGCCTCGAAGGCGCTGAGCGCATCCTCCACGCGCCCCAGCTTTCGGTACTCCATCGCCAGGCCATAACGCGCGAACGAGTCCGCGCGCCCTTCGCTCGTCAGCTGTTCCAAGAACGCCAAGCGCTTGCTCATGCTGTGCGGTCTACCCCAAATCCCTCGCCCTTTGGCCACCTTCTGCGCCGCAGTCCACCCGGCCTCCAAGAGCGACAAACGGTTTACCGTTTGTCGCTCTCAAATCAGCAACTAGAGCGGTGCGAAGAGAAGCAGCAGCATGCGGAGAGCCCGGAAAAGCGCGCCATCGCCCCGCATGGGGGCGGTTTTCCGGGCTCGCGTGCTGGCAAACTGATCGCCGCTCAAGAGCCGCTGCGCGGCGCCGGGGCTCTTGGCTGGTCGCTTTTTTCTTGAGCAGAGCGAACCGCAGCCTCCACCTCGTGCTAGAAGATCTGGGCGTGGAGCCGGCCAGGCTCGGCGCTTTCCCTCCCCCTCTTGAGCTCCGGCCGGTCCGCCCTCACTCATGGAAACGAAGCGTGCATCGGCTCTTAATAACTCCCTCCGGGAGCTGGCCCAGCAGGATGGGCAGGCGTGGGCCGCGGCGCTCAGGGCGTCCATCGTGGCGGAGCAGCGGCCAGCCGCCGGGGGTTGGCCAGGGACGCTCTCTGAGGCACGGGCTCGTGTGCAGGGTGTGGTACGCGCCTGGACGCTGTCCAACCACAACCGCCGGGTCAACGCGGAGCAGCTAGATGAGGTCACGCACGCCCTCTACGCGAGCGCGCGGGACCGCTGGTTGGCAAGCCGCGAGCCAGAGGAAGAGGACGACTGAGCCGACCGGTAGGCCGCTCGTCGCCCTAGCTCAGGCCCGGTAAGTGCGACGAACGCGTCAGCACACGACCGTTGGCGTCGGTCGAGGAAGCTGCGAGGCTCGGCCGTATGTCCGCCATCCCCACCATCGACGGCGCCCGCGTCTATCAGAACTACTCCCCTGAAGCGGCGGAGGGCTCCTTCGACGTCATCGTGATCGGGAGCGGCATGGGGGGCATGAGCTGCGCCGCGGCGCTCGCGCACTACGGCCGCAAGGTGCTGCTCCTTGAGCAGCACTACGTACCGGGCGGCTTCACTCACAGCTTCGCGCGCAAGGGCTTTGTGTGGGACGCAGGGGTGCACGCCATCGGTGAGATGTTGCCGCATGAGCTGCCAGGCAAGATCCTCGCGTGGCTCACGCGCGGCCGGGTGGAGATGATCTCGCTCGGCGATCCTTATGATTGCTTCTCGTTTCATGATGGCTTCAGCTGGAAGCTTCCGGCGAGTCGCGAGCGGTGGGAGCAGGCGGTCTATAAGGAGTTCCCCGATCAGCGCGCGGCGATCGACAAGTACCTCCAGGCGGTGAAGGAGGCGACCCAGGCGGCGGTGGTGTTCTTCGGGATGAAGAGCCTGCCAGCGGGCGTGGAGCGGGTGGGCTCGCGGGCGCTCGACACGCTCCATCGTTGGGAGCTGCTGCGTGGTCAGGAGAGCCCGCTTGATTGGTGGCGGCTCACCACCAAAGAGGTGCTGGATCGGGCCGGGGTGCGGGGGAAGCTCCGCACGCTCCTCACGCTGCACTGGGGCTACTATGGGAGCACCCCAAGTCAGTCAGCCTTCCCGATCCACGCGCTCACCCACAGCCACTTCTCCAATGGCGCCTACTACCCGAAGGGCGGCTCGAAGGAGCTGGCCGCGCAGCTGCTCGACGTGGTGCGCGGCGCGGGCGGCAAGGCCTTGGTGCGCGCCCGCGTGAAGGAGATCTTGGTGGAGGACGGGCGCGCCCAAGGCGTGGTGATGGAAGATGGCCACACGATCCGCGCGCGCCGCGTGGTGTCGGCGGTGGGCGCCAAGAGCACCGTGCGGAGCCTGGTGCCGGCGGCGCTCCGGCGCAGCGCCTGGGGCGACGCCATCCTCGCGCTGCCGGACTCACCGCCTTACATCTGCCTGAACCTCGGCTTCGAGGGGGACATCCGAGCGGCGGGCGCCGCCGCCTCCAATCAGTGGTTCTTTGAGACCTGGGACACAGAGGCGGCGCTGTGGGACGTCAAAGATCCTGACAGTAAGGCGCCCATCCTTTACTGCTCCTTCCCCTCCTTGAAAGATCCGCTCCATGACCCCGGGCGGCGCCAGCGCCACACGGGGGAGTGCGTCACCTTCGTGGACTGGGCATTGTTTGAGCCGTTCCAGGGCAGCGCCCACAAAGAGCGCCCGGAGGACTACGAGGCGCTCAAGCGCGACATCGAGCAGCGGCTGCTCGCGCACCTGAAGGAGCGCCTCCCGGAGCTGATGAAGCTCTTGGTGCACTACGAGCTCAGCACACCGCTCACCACCACCCACTTCGCGGAGGCGAGCCACGGCGCCATCTACGGCCTGGCGGCGACGCCGAAGCGCTTCACCACCAGCGCGCTCCGCACCCGCACGCCGCTGCCTGGCTTCTACCTCTCGGGCGTGGACACCGCGGCGATCGGGGTGGTGGGCGCGATGACCTCCGGCATGCTCACCGCGGCGACGCTGGAGCCGCGGGTGTACCGGCACCTCCTGTAGCGCTCGGTCGTATCCGCCGCGGGCCGCGCGCCTACGCTGCGTGCCCATTCCCTACGTCAGCCTGATTGGCCCGATGGACAGCATAGCTGTCGGCAGTGAGCAGCCTCATTTGTCAGCATTACTGACATTGACTCGCTGAGGGCCTAGCTCCGTTCGAGGAAGTTCGCGGTGACCACCCGCACGCCGTAGCCGCCCCCGAAGTCGACCCGCACCTTCGGGGGGCTCCCGGGCGTGACCTGCTCCACCACGCCCTGGCCGAAGCGCCGGTGCGACACGCGGCGCCCTTCACGCAGCCAAGCGGCCACCGCCTCCTCCTCTGGGAGGTCGCTGAAGGCCTCGCGATCCACGAAGCGGCCCTCCTCCGGCTCTTCGTGACCGCCACGGACCCGCGGGGTGTCCATCGACAGCCTAGCTGACGTGCCCGTCGACGCGCGCGCTGCGCCAGGGGACCCTGAGGGCATCGCCCAGCTCGGCGCGCGCTGGGCGTGCATGCGCGCTCGGAGCGCGTTCAGGTTGCCGCGGCGGGGCCCGCTGGGCGCGCTGTAGTCGTCGTCGCCTGAGCCGCCATCATAGTCAGAGTAACTGCCTGACGTGTCGCCGTAGCCGTCACCCCCGTAGCGCGCCATGGAGCGCCCGCTGCCGCGCTCCTTGATGGCGTCGTCAGGCATGTCCGCGAGGAACTGACTCGGGGGGCGCGCCTGGGTGCGCCCGAACAGCATCCGGGTGGAGGCGTGGGTCACCATGAGCCGCCGCCGCGCGCGGGTGAGCGCGACGTAGGCCAGGCGCCGCTCCTCCTCCAAGTCGTCGCGATCGCCGTCGAGGCCGGCGTAGGGGAAGATGCCCTCTTCCATTCCCGTCAGGAAAACCGCGTCGAACTCCAGGCCCTTGGCGGCGTGCACCGTCATCAGCGTGACGCTCGGCGCCTCCGCCGCCAGGCTGTCCACGTCCGCGATGAGCGCCACGCGCTCCAGGTAGGCGGCGAGTGTGGGCTCTTCTCCCAGGCGCTCGGACTCCATCAAATACTCACGGATGGAGCCCACCGTCTCTCGCAGGTTCTCAAGGCGCGCGTCGGCCTCCGGGGTGTCGAGCCGCGTGAGCGCCTCCACGTAGCCGCTCTGCTCGAGCACCTGCTCCGCCAGCTCATCCGGGGGGAGGCGCGCGCTCTCGCTCCTGAGCTTCTCGATCAGCTCATGAAAGCCAGTCAGCGCCGCGAAGGCGCGCGCCGTGAGCGCCGCCTTGGCGCGCGGGCTAGAGATGGCATCATACAGGCTGACGCTGTCCTCCCGCGCCAGCTGCATCAGGGCCTCCAGCGTCTTTTGGCCGATGCTGCGCGCCGGGGTGTTCACGACGCGCAGCACATCCGCGTCGCTCCTCGGGTTGAAGATGAGCCGCAGGTAGGCGAGAAGATCCTTCACCTCCGCGCGGTCGAAGAACTTGGTGCCGCCCAGCATCTGGTAGTTGATGTTGCGGGCGCGGAGCGCGTTCTCTAGCACGCGGGACTGCGCGTGGGTGCGGTAGAGGATCGCGATTTGATTCGCGGGGGTGCCGCGGGCGAGCTCATCGGCGATGCCGAGGGTGACGAGCCGCGCCTCCTCCGTCTCGTCCGTGGTGCCATGGATCACCACGGGGTCCCCGGCCTGAGCCTCGGTGAACAGCCGCTTGGGTTCGCGCTCGGCGGCGCGCTCGATCACGCCGAGCGCGACCGCCACGATGTTGGCGCTGGAGCGGTAGTTCTGCTCCAGCTTGATCACGGTGGTGTTCTTAAAATCCTTGCGGAAACGTCGGATGTGAGCGACGTCGGCGCCGCGCCAGCTGTAGATCGACTGGTCGTCGTCCCCCACCACGCACAGGTTCTGGGTGCGCGCCGCGAGCGCCCGCACCAGGCGGTATTGCGTGTGGTTCGTGTCCTGGAACTCGTCCACCAGCACGTGATCGAAGCGCGCGCGAAGCTCCTCCCCGGCGGGGCCCTTGGACTCGGCGAGCCGCGCGCCCAGCACCAACAGATCTTCGAAGTCCACCGCGTCGGAGGCCCTGAGCGCGCCCTGGTAGCCGGCGTACAGCTCGATCATCGTCTGGTCGAAGGTGGGCGTCGGGGTGAGCTCGTGCGGCTCTCGCCCAGCCTGCTTTTGCTTCTGGATGCGCGTCAGCACCAGGCGCGGCGTGTACTCCCGATCTGGCAGCCTAGCTGCCTTGATCAGGCGATTTAGCAGTGCGCGCTGATCGGCGTCGTCGTAGATGACAAAATGCGACGAGAGCCCCACGGCCTCGTGGTAGCGCCTGAGCAGCCGCACGCAGGTGGAGTGGAAGGTGCCGACCCACAGGTCGCGCGCGATGGCCTCCCCCGCCAGGGCGGTGAGCCGCTCCTTCAGCTCCCGCGCGGCTTTGTTCGTGAAGGTGACCGTCAGGATACGATACGGAGGCACGCCCTGCGCCAGCAGGTTCGCCACCCGGTAGGTGATGACGCGCGTCTTCCCGCTGCCGGCCCCCGCGAACACGAGCAGCGGGCCCGCGTCGTGGAGGACGGCCTCTCTCTGCGGCGCGTTGAGCTCACTCACGACGCGGTGCGATACCACTTTCTGCCATCGCGCCGAAACGCCTCTTGTCCCTCGCCCCAGGCGTTCCGTCCATCGTCCTGCCGCAGATGGGTTTTGGGGGGTTGGACGGCACCTCGCTGCACGAGACTTGCCGTGTGCGCTCGACGTGCTTCATCGTGAGGCGTCGCGGTGGGCGTCCCCGCGGGAGCGCGCATGGAGCCAACCTCAGCCACAGAGCAAGCGGCGGCCGCGGACTCCCCTGCGCGTGATGTGGGCGCCGCCGGGCGGGTGGGGCTCAGGCTGACCGAAGCGTCAGTCAGCCTGTCAGAGCTCGTCACGCCGACGGGCTGCGGCTGCTGCGGTGACGCACGGGCGGTAGGTCACCGCGTGGAGGCGCGTCGCCGCAATAAAAGCCATGTGGAAAGTATTCGGCTGCCCCTGTGTGAGGCCTGCCTGGAGCACACCTCGGCCTCGGTGACGCGCGCGCTCAGCTTGGGCCTTGGGCTGACGCTCTTGGGGGTGGGGCTCGGGGCCGGGCTGCCGCTCGCCCTGGAGCAGGCAGGCGACGGCTGGCTAAACCTCTCGGTGGTTGGCTGGTTCTCTCGTTGGGGTTTGTTCTTGGTGCCTTGCCTCATCACGGGGCTGGTTGGGGCGCTCGTGATGTGGCGTGAGGCGCGCCGCGTGAAGCGACCGCCGACGCCGACCTGCGCTCGGGCGGCGCTGCGCGGAGAGCCGCTCATCGCCTGGCGCGGGGCCCAAGCGCTCTCCGTCGCGAGCCTGCGGCTCGCGCAGGAGCTCATCCGGCTGAACCCGGAGCGCTTGCAGCTCGATGCGGCGCCGCGCCAGGGGGGCGCGCGGCGGGGCGCCGCGCTGGCGCTCGCTGGCGCTTGGCTGCTCACGGCGCTAGTCAGCGTAGCGTCCTTTCACGCGCACCGGCCTCGGCTACAGATCTTGAACCTGAGCGGCGACGTGCTGGTGGTCGAGGTCGACGGCGAGCCCCTGCCGCCGCTTGTCGCCACGAGTCAGGAGTCGCCGCGCGCGGGGCTCGAGCTGCGGCTCGCCGCGGGGCGGCGGCAGCTCCGGGTGCTGCGTGGTGCGGAGGAGGTGGCCGCGCTTGAGGTGACCTTGCTTGGGGGCGCGCGGCACCTGTACGCGCCGCTCAGCGATGACCACTGTTTGTGGCTTGAGCGCGTGAGCTATGGCGGCGAGCGCGGCGCGACGCCGCCTGGGGTGGTGCGCACGCCGCTCTGGAATAACCTCCAGTTTTGGACCTTCGTGGACCCCATCGACGTGTGGCTGGCGCCCCCGCCAAGCCCCGAGAAGACGCGCGCCAGGAGCAGCGGTGGCCAGGTCGTGGCGCTCCGCCAGGCGCGCTGCCAGGACGCGCCCGCCAGCGCCCAGCGCCAAGCAGCTGACTGATTGCAAGCGCCGCGGTTGCAAAGCAAAAAGGTTGGCTATATTAGCGCCCCGTGAGTGATGACCAGCCAGAGGCCCAGGTGACCGATCCTGAACCCAATGAGGCGCCTGAGGCCTCTCTTGGCGATGAGCAGCCGCCAGCGCCAGTCGATCCGCTGGAGCAGGCGCGGGCCGAGGCGGCGCGCCTCAAAGATCAGCTGCTCCGCACGGCGGCAGATTTCGATAACTTCCGTAAGCGTAGCCGCAGGGAGCTGGTGGAGGCCGAGCAGCGTGGCTCTGACACGCTGCTGAAGGAGCTGCTCCCCGTGTTCGACAACCTGGAGCGCGCGACCCAGCACGCCGAGTCGGCGACCGCCCTCGCCTCCCTCGCGGAGGGCATCGCGATGGTGGTCAGGCAGTTCAATGACACCCTCGGCCGCATGAACATTGAGCGTGTTCCAGGCGTGGGGACGCCGTTCGACCCCGTGGTGCATGAGGCCATCCAGCACTTGGCTACCGCGGAGCACCCGCCGGGCAGCATCGCGCATGAGGTCCAGGCCGGGTATCGTCAGGGGGAGCGCCTGATTCGCCCAGCGATGGTGGTGGTGGCCAAGGCCCCAGAGCCGCCCACGGACGCCTCGTAGCGCTCCAGCGTGGGCGGCCGGTGGCTCGTGGTGCACCGATCTTTCGTGCAGCAGCACACCCTGCGAGCGCCGCAGAGCGTCGCTCGGCGCTAGCCAACCCCCGACCCCCGATCCTGAAGCCTACCGTCCTCAGCCCATGATTTTGGGTGAATTGAGGTGAGATAAGGCGCCGCCCTGGGCTCGTGCCAGGTATGCTCCCGCGCGCCATGGGGAAGATCATCGGCATCGATTTGGGTACCACCAACTCCTGCGTGGCCGTGCTGGAAGGCACGAGCGCGAGCGGGCAACCTGAGGTTCGGGTGATCCCCAACCCAGACGGTGCGCGCACCACGCCCTCCATCGTCGGCTTCGCGGCGGGCGGTGAGCGGCTCGTGGGTCAGGTCGCTAAGCGCCAAGCCACCACCAACCCAGAGAACACGGTGTACGCCGTGAAGCGCTTGATGGGTCAGGGGTACGACGCGCCCGACACGCTCAGGCACCGTGACATGGTGCCTTATGAGGTGATGCGGCACGAGAATGGGGACGCGTGGGTGCGGGTACAGGGGCGGACCATGTCACCGCCGGAGATCTCGAGCTTCATCCTGACGAGCGCCAAGGAGATGGCCGAGTCCTTCGTGGGTGAGCCGGTGACTGAGGCGGTGATCACCGTGCCCGCGTACTTCGACGACGCGCAACGCCAGGCGACGAAGGACGCGGGGCGCATCGCGGGGCTTGAGGTCAAGCGCATCATCAACGAGCCCACCGCGGCGGCGCTGGCCTACGGCCTCGACCAGAACGGCTCCGAGCGCATCGCGGTGTACGATCTAGGCGGCGGCACCTTCGACATCTCGGTCCTCGAGATTTCGGGGGGCGTGTTCAACGTCAGGGCGACGGGTGGTGACACCCACCTCGGCGGTGAGGATTTTGATATCCGCGTTGTAGACAAGCTAGCTGACGAATTCCTGGAGGCTCACGGCCAAGATCTACGAAAAGACAGGATGGCGCTCCAGCGGCTCAAGGAGGCGGCGGAGAAGGCGAAGCATGAGCTGTCGTCGTCGCTCGCCACGGAGATCAACATCCCGTTCATCGCCTCAGGCGCACAAGGTCCGCTGCACCTTGAGCGCACCATGAAGCGCAGTGAGCTAGAGATCCTCACGTCCGATCTGATCGAGCGCACCACCCAAGCCTGCGCGCGGGTGCTCTCTGACGCGCGACTGACGGCCAAGGAGGTCGACCAGGTGGTGCTGGTTGGCGGCATGACGCGGATGCCGGCGGTGCAGCGGGCGGTGAAGGAGCTGTTCGGGCGCGACCCGCACAAGGGCGTGAACCCAGATGAGGTGGTGGCGGTAGGCGCCGCGGTGCAGGGCGCGGCGCTCGGCGGCGCGATCGATGAGGTGCTCCTGCTCGACGTGACCCCGCTCTCCATCGGCGTGGAGACGGGCGGCGGCGTGTTCACCAAGCTCATCAGCCGCAACACCACGGTGCCCACGCAGAAGAGCGAGGTCTTCACCACCAGCATGGACAACCAGCCGTTCGTCCCGATCCACGTGCTGCAAGGTGAGCGTGAGATGGCGACGGACAACCGGAGCCTCACGCGCTTTGAGCTGACTGGCATCCCCCCTGCGCCGCGCGGCGTCCCCAAGATCCAGGTGACCTTCGCGGTGGACGCCAACGGCATCCTCAGCGTGGAGGCGCACGATCTTGGCACGGGTCGCAAGCAGTCGCTCGACATCACGCCCGCCAGCGGGCTCAGTCAAGCGGAGGTGGATCGCCTGGTGAGCGACGGCGAGCGCTTCAAAGAGACGGATCAGCTGCGGCGCGAGCTGGCGGAGCTGAAGAACCAGTCAGAGACCCTGATCTTCACCACGGAGCAGGCGCTGGATGGCTACGCCGACATGATTGACGCCGAGAAGATTGAGCAAATGAAGCAAGATCTGCAGACGCTGAAGGACAGGCTGGCTGGCGGTGACGGCCTGCAGACGATCCGTGAGGCTTACGCGCGGCTCGAGAACGCCACCTTCGACATCGCTGAGGCGATGTACAGCAGCGAAGAAGGCCAGTGACCCAGAGCCTCGGGCCGTACGGTCGCTATCAGCTACTCGACCTCCTGGGCCGAGGCAGCGTGACCGAGGTGTTCAAGGCTAAGAGCTTCGGCGTCGAGGGCTTCGAGAAGACGCTCGTGGTGAAGCGGGTGCTCCCAGAGCTCTCCGCCGAGGCGGACTTCGTCTCGGCCTTGGTGCACCAGGCGCAGCTCTCCGTGCGGCTCAGCCACTCAGGCGTGGTGCAGGTGTTCGATCTTGGGCGGGTGGATGAGGCCGTCGGCACCAGCTTCTTCATGGCCACTGAGCTGGTGCAGGGGCTGAGCCTGGAGCAGCTCTTCACGCGCCTTGAGCGCACCAAGACGGAGCTGCCCCTAGGGCTCGCGCTGTACATCGCGAGTGAGGTCGCGAAGGCGCTCGATCATGCGCACCGTCGCCGTGGTGAGCGGCAAGAGCCGCTCCACATCGTGCACGGCGATCTGAGCCCGAGCAACGTGCTCCTTAGCTGGGAGGGCGAGGTCAAGGTGAGCGATTTTGGTATCGGTCGCGCGTTTCACGCGCTGATCGATCGAGCGCCGCACGAGGCGCAGCACCGAAAGCTCCAGTACGCGAGCCCGGAGCAGGTGCGCCGTGAGCCGCTCACCGCGGCCTCCGATTTATTCTCACTCGGCTCGCTCACGTACACGCTCTTGTGTGGGGCGCCGCCGTTCTTGCGGTCGTCCGTCTCAGAGATGGCGACTGCCATCGCCGAGAGCGCGCCGGTGGCCCCTGCGCGCGTAGGCCTCTCGGCGTCGCTCCAAGCGCTCGTCATGCGGCTCTTGGCGAAGGAGCCCGCGGCGCGGGGCGAGAGCGCCGGGCAGGTGTATGAGCTGTTGCTCGGGGAGCTGTACGCGCTCGGGCGGGTCGGCGCGCACGAGCTGTCGGAGCTGGTGGAGCAGCTGGGGGACACCGCGACCTTGGAGCCCGCCGTGGAGCCCACCTTGGCGCTCACCTCAGAGGTGTCGGAGGTGAGCGCGCCGGGGCTGGCAGCGCGGAGCGTCGCCGCCTCAGGGGCCGCGCTGTCAGCCGCCGCGCCGTCAGAGGCCGCGCCAAACGTCAGCTTGCCTGACAGTGAAGATCAACCGTCAGGGCCACGTTCTTCCGGGCGCTTTGGCGGTGTGGCGCGGGTGCTCGAGCCGACGCCGGACGTGCCCTCCGCGGCCGCGGCGCTGAGCAGGGCCTCAGGTGAGCTGCCTGCTGGAGCCGAGGGGGAGCTGCGCGGGACGGCGTCAGCGCTGGATGGTCAGGAGGTGTCCCTCTTGGTGGTCCAGCTGCCGGCGGTAGGGACGGAGGCGAGCCGCGCTCGGGCGCGTGAGGTGGTGGAGCGCTACGGGGCTCGTGTGCTCCCGGGCGCGTCGCGTGAGCTGGTCTCGGTGTTCGGTCTCGCTGAGGCCGATGGTCGGGACACCGAGCTCGCGGTGCGCGCCGGCTTGGTGTTGCTGCGCAGCCTGGGGGAGGGGCAGGCGCTTGGGTTGGGCGTCACCACGGGGCGGCTCTCAGCGCCGCAGGTCGCTTCGCCGCAGGCGCCGCAGGGGACGCCTGAGCTCACGACGTTGCTCGAGGAGGCGCGCGCGCTGTCCTTGGCCTCCCTGGGCACCCTGGTGCTGAGCGGTGTGGCCGCGAGCCACGTGGGGAGGCTGTTCAGGCTCTCCGAGCTGCCGGGTGAGCTCGGCGGGTTGGTGGTGGGTGAGCCGCGCGCGCCGCGCGAGGCGTATGGGCGCTTCATTGGCCGTCAGGAGGAGCTGCGGCGGCTCGGTGGGGTGCTCGCCAAGGCGTCGCGCCGGAGCCTCCAGGTGGTGGGCATCGTGGGCGAGCACGGTATCGGCAAGACGCGGCTCCTCTACGAGATGGAGCGCCGCATCGAGCGCGGTGAATTCAACATCCGCTGTCACGTCGCAGACTGCGTGCCGAGCGGGCGGCGCCTGCCTTACTCGGCGGTGGTGGCGATGTTGCGCGTGCTGTGTGGCGTGCGTGAAGGTGACGCGCCCGAGCGGGTCGCGGCGGTGGAGCCGGGGCTGCGCGCGGCGGGGCTTCAAGACCAAGAGGTCGCGGTGGTGCTCACCGAGCTCGGCCTCAGCCGCGGCGAGCGGGTGGCGACCGGCGGGGTGCTGACGAGCGCGGTGGCGCGCATGTTGGGGGCGCTGGCGAAGGATCAGCTCCACGTGTTCTCGTGGGACAACGCGCAGGACATCGACGCCGCCAGCGTGGAGCTGTTGGCGCGCGTCGCGGAGCGCCTCGCGCGCGCTCGGCTCATCTTGCTGTTCTCCGCGCGGCCACGTGAGGGCGCGGCGTATCGTGAGCTGCCCGGCTACCAAGAGATCGCGCTGGGCAGGCTGGATGAGGACGACGTCTATCGCTTGATCTGCGTGCGCCTCGGGGTGCGTGAGGTGCAGGAGGCCTTGTTCCAGTTCATCCAGCAGCGCTGCGAGGGGCACCCCATGTTCGTGGAGGAGGTGCTACGCGAGGCCGTGTCGGCGGGCGCGGTGGTGGTGGAAGATCGCCAAGTGACGCGGCTCGATCTGAGCGGCGCGCTCAGCGTGCCGCGCCCGCTCCGCTCGCTGGTCGGCGACCGGATCCGGCGCCTGGACGACGCGGAGCGCCGGCTCATCATCGCGACGGCGATCTTAGGCTCACCCGCGGACATCGCCGTACTGAGCGCGATGCTCGACGCGAGCCAAGGCGCGCTCAACCGCTCGGCGGCGCTGTTGATGACGGAGAAGCTGATGCTGCGTGAGGGCCCGGTGTCGCTCTCCTTCCCGTCGCCGCTCATCGGTGAGGTGGTGCTGGCGAGCATCAGCGAAGACCAAGCGGTGGAGCTCCACAGCGCCGCGGCGGACGCCTACCGCCTGGTGTTGGGCGAGCGCACGGAGCAAGAGGCCTCGCGCGTCGCCTATCATTTGGCGCGCGCTGGGGCGCGTGACCGCGCGGCGGGCTTCTACGCGACCAGCGGCATGTACCAGCTCACCGCGCGGCGCTTAGAGCGCGCCGCCTCAGACCTGACCCAGGCGCTCAGCTTAGCTGACTGGGACGCGCGCGGCAGCGAGCAGCTCGCGGAGTGGGTGCACGCGCTGGTGGGCGCCATCCGCCACGTGCGGAGCGGGGAGGGGCTCGCCGAGCTGGTGTGGCGACTGGCGGCGCGGGTGGAGCAAGACCCAAGCCTCGACCCCACCCTGCGCCTGCGGGTGAGCGTCGACTTGGCGCTCAGCCTGGGGGCGCTGCACCGCTACAAGGAGGCGCGTCAGCTGCTCTCGAATGACAAGCTGGAGCAGAGCGTGACGGAGAGCGGCTCTCAGGAGGCGCGGCGCGCCTTCCACGCGGCGCTTGGCGAGATTTGCTTCCACCAGGGAGATTTCCGCGCGGCATTGGACGCCGTGGGTCACGCCCAGGCGCTGGGCCCGAGCGACGGCGTGGAGCAGCATCGCCTGCTGCTCTCTTCAGCCCAGGCGCTCGCTGGCGCCGGTGAGCTTCAGGCGGCGCAGGAGGCGCTGAGCGCCGCGTCGGCGCTGTTACCCGCGGAGGGGGACGCCGTGCTCCACACCGAGCGCGCCAAGGTGCGCGCGCTGATCCGCGCCTTCCAGCGCGATTGGGGGGGCGCCGCCTTGGCGGCAGAGCAGGCGGCGGAGCTTGGCCGTGAGGCAGGGCTGAACCACGAGATCGCGGTGAACCTGCACAACCAGGGGGACTCCTTGATGCGGCTAGGTGAGCTGCCGCGCGCCTACGCCGCCTTGCAGAAGTCGCTCGAGGTGGCGGAGACGATCGGCTCTGAGCGGATGGTGAACCTGAACCGCATGATGCTCGCCTACCTCGACGCGCTGGGGGGCTCCACCGTGGCGCGGCGAGTGCTGGGTGAGCGGCTCGCCACCGCTGAGGCGCAGCGCTGGACGTGGGATCTGATCACAGGTCGCTACCTGCTCGGGAGGCTGCTCGCTGCGCAGGGCGATTCAATTGGGGGGCGGCGTGAGCTCACCCTGGCGCACCGCCTCGCGGAGGACTCAAAGAACCGGCTGCTCGCGGAGGACTGCCGCGAGGAGCTCGCCGCGCTCAGGTCTTGAACGGCGTCTCCCTGACCGCCTGGGGTCGGTCGCGCTCGGGTCTTGAACGGCGTCTCCCTGACCGCCTGGGGTCGGCCGTGCGCAGAACACGAGCGCTTGAGAGCGCCCCGTGGCGGCCTCGCGGCCGCACTGAATTGCTCAATGATTCCGCGGGCTTATATAAGCGGCGCGGTGGGCCGCTGGGTGCCTGCCTCGCCCCCGTGGCGCGCGCTTCACCGCCGGAAACTAGCCGTTTCGTGCGCGGCCCCTATATTGAAGGGCTATGGCAAACCTACGGCACATCCATCGATACATGACGGACCGCCGCCGGGTGCTGCTGGACGACGGGCGCACCGGGAAGATCGTGCGGGTGGACACGATTTATCCCGGTGGAAACACCGAAGTCTCGATCTGGACCGAGGATAAGCAAGGTCCCTCCGTCGCCAAGGTGGACTTGGCGCGGGTGGTCGGGCCGGTGACGGTCGCCTCCTGACAGCAGCTGCTCTGCGCTCCGCACCGACGAGCCAGCCTCCAGGTGCCGAGCGCGGAGCCGGCGTTATGCCTAGGCTCTAGACGTCGCGTGAACGTCAGCTCAGCTGTCGATCGGCTCGCGCGCCCTGCGCCGCACAGCGCGGTGCCGTCTAACCCCCCCCCCCTTGGCCCCCGAGCCCTGAACCGTCAGTGTCCCTGACAGCGTCCCCAGGGGCGACTCCTGGTGCACGAAGCTGAGCGGCACGAACCCGGTGAGGCCGCCTGTGCCTCGCTGCACCTCTCCACGCGCTGCCCCCCGCTGAGAGCGCGCCGCCTGAGCGTCAGTCTGCGGAGGCGAGCTCTTGCTCGATGGCCTCAAGGTGGGCGTTCACCTGAGGATCTTTCTGGCGCAGGGCCTCCACCCGACGCACGGCGCTCATCACCGTGGTGTGATCGCGGTTGCCGAAGGAGCGGCCAAGCTCTGGGTAGCTGCAGCGCAGGCGCTGACGGCAGAGGTACATCGCCACTTGGCGCGCGAAGGCGACGCTCTTGTGGCGATCTTTGCTGAGCAGCTCGGCGTTGGTCAGGCTGAAGTGGTTGCACACCGCGCGCTGGATGTCCCGCACGCTGACTTGATCTTGGCGGGGCGGCGCGACGGCGGCGAGCTCCCGGCAGGCGAACTCGAAGTCGATGGGATGACCCGTGAGCGAGCTCTTGGCCACGAGGCGGATCAGCGCGCCCTCCAGCTGACGCACGTTGCTGTGCACGTTCTGAGCGAGCAACACCGCGACCTCATGGCTCAGCGGGATCCCCTCAAGCTCTGCCTTCTTGCGCACGATGGCGACGCGCGTCTCCAGGCGTGGAACCTGCACGTCGGCGACCAGCCCTGAGGTGAAGCGCGACACCAAGCGCTCTGGCATGCGCTGGAGCTTCTGGGGGTAGGTGTCGCTGGTGACCACGATGGGGCGGTCCGCCTCGTGGAGGGCGTTGAAGACGTGGAAGAACTCCTCCTGCGTCTGATCTTTGCCGGCCAAGAACTGGATGTCGTCGAGCAGCAGCAGATCGCACTGGTTTCGGTAGCGATTGCGGAACTCGTCCATCTTGTGGTTCTTGAGCGCCTCGATGAACTCGTTGGTGAAGTGCTCCGCGGAGACGTAGATCACCCGCGCGTCGGGGCGCTGATCGAGGAACCGGTGCGCGATGGCGTGCACCAGGTGTGTCTTGCCGAGGCCCGTGCCACCGCAGATGAAGAGCGGGTTGTAACGCGGCCCATCGCCGCCAGCGGAGGACATGGCCGCCGCGAAGGCGAGCTCGTTCGACGAACCCACCACGAAGTGCTCGAAGGTGTACTTGGGGTTGAGGGCGTCCTTGAGCGGCGGGGTCCTGCGCACCGCTTGAAGCCGCGTGGCGACCCCCCGCGAACTCGGCACGGGCTCGCCCAGCTCAGGCGGGCGCGCTGAGGGACGCGCGCTCTGCGCGGGGCGTGCGGCCTTGGGTTCGCACACCGGCCGCTCGAGCTCGCTCGAGATGCGCCAGCTGATCTCCATGGGGCCCGCGCTAGGTGCCTCCAAGCCCTCGATCACGGTCACCAGCGTGGGGAGGAAATGAGCCTTCACCCAGTCACGCACGAACTCATCGCGCGCGGCTAGCTCCAGGCGGCCCGGGGCGATGTGGTCCAGCTGGATTGAGCAGAACCACTGCTCAAATGACGCAGGAGACGCCTTGCGCGTGTGGTCAACGGCGGCGGCCCAGATGTCGAGGGAAGCTTCGCTAGTCATCTACTTCGAGGCTTGAGGTTCGGGGAGGAGAGGGAAGGGGCCGCACAACTTGTCCACACCCTGTGGAGAGCTCGGCTGCGCCGAAGGGGCACTGAACATGAGCTGCGCAGAGGGGGCACTGAACATGACGGGAGCTGAAAATGAGGTAGCTGCTGAAAATGAGGCAGCCGCACCACTCAGTGCGTTCTCAAGCGCTACCTCCCTCATCCTCATGTCCCCCCGTGCACGGCGACGGCTACCGCTGGCGGTGCCCAAACAAGTGGCTGGCGTTGCGTGAGGGGAAGCGACACCCAGTGGGGGGAGCCTCCCGCCCGTTTGGCGGCAACCCGATCGCTGCTCTAGGTTCGGCCATTCGCGTTGCCTCAGTGGAGCTTTGCCTCAGTGGAGCTTTGCCTCAGTGGAGCGGCGCCAGTCACCACCGCACCCAACAAGGTGCAGCTAGCACCGGCTCGCGCGCGAGTTCAATGGAGGATTTTTCGATCGCTACGATCCTGCATCAAAGTCCATGGAAGAAAAATCACGCGCGCTCTAGCGAGCTGCTCGTGTGCCCTAGCGCGTGACCGCGCGTCGCGAATGAGCCTATAAAAATAGGTGAATTATGTCGCAGCCCGAGCGCTGCAGCGCGCGCACCGCGACAACTTTCGGTGTTCTTGAGATCAAGCATGAAGCGTCACGTGGCGCACTTTTCATGGAGCGTCCCGCGGCGAGCCAGCGCGTCTCCGGTGCGTGCGTGGCGCGCTCATCCACAGGTCGCCATCCTCGCTTTCAGCACGAAGCGCGCGTCATCTTCGCGTCGTCGTGGCCCCGCTCCACACCTCGTGAACCAGCTGTCCACAGCTCACCCACAGGAGGCTGGGAGGCGCGCGATCGAAAACTTGGCCCGAGCTCGTGGCCCCCGGTACCAGGGCGCGACCCTCGAGCGCGCGATGCACCACTCTTCCCCCAAGCGTTCCTCCTCAGCCTGGTGCGCGCTCTTGTGCATGGGCGCTGCGCTCGTGACGAGTGAGGCGCAGGCCGAGCCCTCCAGCCTGCCACCTGAGGTGGGCTACGACTACGGCGACACCAACACCCCGCGCAGCGCGGCGATGGGCGGTGCCCTGCGCGCCTTCAGCAGCTCCACCGAGGCGCTCTACCTGAACCCCGCGAACATGGCGGCGAGCCGCGTCTATCACATCGGCGCCTTCGCGGCGCTGTGGCCCGAGGCGCGGCGCCAGACGTACGGCGCGGCCGCGGTCGACTCCGTGGGGAGCCGCACGCAGCTGGCGGGCGGGCTCGGCTTCACCTTCAATCGTCAGGACCCTGACGGCGTCGATCGTCAGTGGCAAGATCTACGCGTGGCGCTGGCCTTCCCCTTCTCGCCGCAGTTTCAGCTGGGGCTCGGCGGGCGCGTGCTGTGGCTCAAGCAGGATGGCAGTGGGCCGCTCGGCACCGATGCGGTGGCCACGGGGCTCTCGGATGAGAACATCGTCCGCGATTTCACCTTCGACGCTGGGATGGCGTTTCGGCCCACGCCGGAGCTCGCCTTCGCCGTCGTCGGTAACAGCATCACGGATCCTGGGCACGGCTTCTTGCCGTCGCGGGTGGGCGGCGGCATCGGCTACGGCACGCGAGACTTCACCGTGGAGGTCGACGTGCTGGGAGATTTTACCACGTGGGATAGTACCACCCTGCTGGCGATGGGCGGCGTTGAGTTCCTCGCGGCGGACGCGTTCCCGCTGCGCGCTGGGTACCGCTACGATGAGGGCGGCGAGCTCCACTGGGTGAGCGCCGGGCTCGGCTACATCGATCGTCAGGTCTCCGCCGAATTGTCAGCGAGGCGCACCGTCTCCGGCGAGGCGGCGACGGAGGTGCTGATCGGCTTCAAGTACCACCTCGACGTCGGCGGCGCGGGGATCCAGGGCGGCTTCGACTGAGCCGCGCGTGAGATCGAGCTCTGCTCCCGCCTGACACGTCTCCCACGGACCGCAGAGCGTGTTCAGGATCGGGGTTTGGGGGTGCACTCCCTCTTGTGTGCGTTCTAGGCCTCTGAGTGGTGCCATCACGCGCTGTACGTCGTCGTGGTCACGGTCGTCGACCTGATGGGCGTCTCCAGGCGGTCTTGAAGAGCGTTCTGAGTTGCTCGGAGACGTCGAAGAGCCGGTTGGACGGCACCGCGCCCTACAGCGCCGCGAGCAGCACGTCACGTAAGCTGACGAATCCACGCCGCGCGCGCGCGAGCTCCTCGGTGTTCAGCGCCACGCGCGCTTCGCCGACGCCGAGCGGCGGCGGTAAGCTGACCTCGGCGCGCAGCTGCTCCACGCCGCGCGGGTTGCGGAACCAGTCTTCGTCGTGGGCCTCGCGCAGGCGCGCCTCGCGCTCAGCGCCGAGCAGCAGACCTGCGAAGCGGGCTGGCGTTTGGGTCCCGTAGCGTGGGGTGAGCGGCAGCAGCCGTGGATCCAGCGGGTGTGAGAAGGCACACGCTGTCAGCTCCTCGAACGTGGCGTCGCTCGGCAGCCCGCGCTGACCCGCCTCTTGATGGAGCAGCACCCGCAGCGCCTCGGTGCGCGACGCGATGAGCCAGGTGATGGCGCAGGCTCGCTGGTTCGCAGCCTGGCGCGCGCCGGAGAGCCCCAGGCGCTGACGCAAGTACACGGGGCTGAGCGGCAGCGCCGCGAGCAGCCCGCCCACCTCCCACCGCCGCGCCCCGTAAGGGTGATGGGCGACGACGAACGGCTGATTCTGCGGCGCCGCGGCGTCGCTCAGCGCCGCCCCGAGGCGCGCCAGGGCGCGCAGGTAGCTGGCGCCGCCGAGCGCCTCAGGTAGCGGTCCTGGCTCAAGGCGCAGCCCGCGCGTGAGCTCCACGTCCGGGGCCAGGCTGAGCAAGCTCTGCGGTGTGAGCCGCGCGGGCCAGGGGTGATCTTCACGGCGATCGAGCGCGGCCTCCATGAGCGCGCTCAGCCGCTCCACGCCGAGGCTCTCGAAGGCGCCGGAGGTGACGTCGAGCCACTCGCGAGCGAGCCCAGGGAGCTCTGGGTGCTGTCCTTCTGCTTCAGCCAAGGACGCGTGCCCCATGCGTGAGGCGACCTCACGGCGCCGCTCCCACAGCAGGCGCTCTGCGTCTCGGAGCGGCGCGGTGTGCCGAGCCAGCTCCGCTAGCCGCCGCTCACGACAGCGGAGGCGCTCCTCGGCGCTGCCCTCAGGCGCCAGCGCGAGCCGCCCCAGCGCCGCGAGCGAGAGCTCAGCGCCCTCGCTCGTCATCGGGTGCAGCGCGCCCCGGCGCGCCGCTTCGCGCGCCAGCAGCGCGCCCTGGTTGATGCGCTGCTCGGCGAGCCGGTAGACCCAGGCGAGGAGCGGCGCCCGCAGTGGATCTTCTGGGTGCAGCGCCTGCACCTCATGGTAAGTGTTCCTGCCTATCGCGCGGCGGTGGAGCTCGAAGGCGAATAGGGGGCTCAGCTCGCCGCGGCGCAGGGCGCGCCGCCAGCTCTGCCAGGCCTGAGCCAGGGTGGCGAGGGTGCGGCTCAGCTCGATCGGGTTCAGGGCCATGGTTATCGTCTGTCAGGCTGACTTAGTGGGCCATCGCGCGGCGATCGCCCTGGAGCTCGCCTTGGAGTTCGCCCCAAGCGGCGAGCCGGGGCGCCGTGTGGGTGGCGGCTGAGCGGCGCGGCTCAGCGCTCAGTGCTCGCTGCCGAACTGGATGGTGAGGTTGACGCCGAGCTCCAGGTAGCTGTCCAAGTGCCCGCGCTGGCTGGTCGCGTGATCGTGGCAGCTCCCGCCGCCTTCGCGGCAACGCCGCACTTTGTCGACGAACACGCGCGCTACGACGAGACCAGCGCGGGGCCCGCGGTGCGCGCGGCGCTGGGCCTC
>CAYQAC010000092.1:0-20929 GCA_964415255.1 uncultured Polyangiaceae bacterium
TGGCGTCCGTGATGCTGTGGGTGACGCGCAGCGGCTCCACCTGAAACGGCCCCACCGCCTTGGCGATCCGCACGGCGGCGGGCCTGGTGCTGCACTCGGGCGACTTCAAGCTCGACCCCAGCCCCACGGACGGTGAGCTGACGGACACCGAGCGGCTCTACGAGCTGGGCGTGGAGGGCGTGCGGCTCTTGCTCAGCGACAGCACCAACATCGACACGGAGGGGCGCACCACGAGCGAGCAGGTGGTGGCGGAGCGCCTGGGCAAGCTTGTCCGCGCGGCGACGGAGCGCGTGGTGGTGGGGCTGTTCGCCAGCAACATCCAGCGCCTGGCGGCGCTCGGCGCCATCGCGCAGGAGACGGGGCGGCGCATCTGCCTCATGGGGCGCAGCCTGAACGTGCAGGTGGAGGTGGCGACGCGCATCGGGCGCCTGAGCTGGCCTAGCCATTTGCTCATTTCTCCTGACCAAGCTCAGAGCTTCCCTAAAGGGTCGCTCTTGGTGCTGGCGGGCGGGACGCAAGGTGAGGCGGGTTCCTCACTTTTTAGGCTATCGCGGCGCGAGCACCACCAGCTGAAGCTGAGCGAAGGGGACGTGGTCATCCTCTCGAGCCGAGTTATCCCAGGCAATGAGCGCGGCGTCTCGCGGATGCACGATGACTTCTTGCGGCAAGGGCTGTCGCTCATCACCTACCGTGATGACCGCGCCATCCACGCGAGCGGGCACGCGGCGCGCGGTGAGCAGGCGGAGCTGATTGAGCTCGTCTCGCCGCAGGCCTTCATGCCCGTGCACGGCACCCTGCATCACCTGAAGCGCCACGCGGAGCTGGCGCGGAGCCTCAAGGTGGAGGAGCGGCTGGTGATCGAGAACGGGCA
This sequence comes from uncultured Polyangiaceae bacterium, assembly GCA_964415255.1. GTDB lineage: Bacteria > Myxococcota_A > Polyangia > Polyangiales > Polyangiaceae > JAHBVY01. The sequence goes on from CAYQAC010000092.1 coordinate 872, forward strand.
GTCAGCTGTGCTCACGAAGAGCTCGCTGCGCGAGGGTGAGACGTTCCCAAGCGGTTATATCCACGTGGCCTATGGTGGCGCGGAGCTCACCGCGGAGACGCTCAGGCGCCGCCGCGAGCTGGGGCGGAGCGGCGTGGTGTTCCTCCACGCGGTGGAGGAGGGGGGCCGCGATCCGCAGCTTCGGCTCAGCGTGAGCTCTTGCGGGGTGCCAGGCTTGGACGGCGTGCCAAGTGAGCTGGCGGCGCTGCGGCGCGAGCTCACGGTGGAGTACGCGCGGCTCCGGCGTCGCGGCGGCCTGGCGGAGGAGCTCAGTCGCGCGGCGCGGCGGGCGTGCGCTAGGCGCCTGAACGTGCGCCCGCACGTCGAGGTCCAGCTGGAGGAGAGCTAGCGCTGCGCTTGTCTACGCCGCTTGTCTGCGCCGCTTGTCAGCACCGCTTGTCAGCGCCGCGAGCGGCGTAGGTGGAGGCCCCGTCGTCGTCTCGTTCGTTGGGTTTGGGGGTTCACTCCCTCCTGATGCGTCATGAACGTCTCTGACCGCATTGTTCATGCGTCGTGACGCACCGAGGCCACGGTCCCAGACCTTACTGGAGGATCCTGGCGGCCTTGGAGAGCACCTCAATCCTAAGCAAGGGGTTGAAGAGCCGGTTGGGCACCGCGCTGTGACTGACGCGCGAAGTCGCCGCGCGGGTCCTCCATGAGGCGCCGGGCAAGGCTGTGAGCTGGCCGGCGCCGCCCGAGTGCGCTTAAAGTGCTCCCATGCTCGAGCGACTCAACGACGCGCCCCACGGCGGCGCCCGGCGCGCCCTGAAGTGGTCTGGGTGGCTGACTACGCTGGCAGTCAGTGTCACTGTCTGTTTGATCAGCTGCGACAAGCCGAGTGAGCCGACGAGCCGCACCTTCAAGGCAGCGCCCGGCGCGGCGCCAGGTGCCACCGCGTCCGCTCCAACCAGCGCAGCCCCAGGTGCCCCCGCGTCCGCTGCGCCCGGCGCGGCCCCCGCGGATCTCGAGCCGAAGATCCCGTTTCGGTTCGCCGCGGCGCCGCGCGTGGTCGCGGTGGGCGACGTGCATGGGGATTACGCCGCCACGCTGCGCGCCCTGCGGCTAGCCGGCGCGGTGGATGAGGCGGGGCGCTGGGTGGGGGGTGAGCTGGTGGTGGTGCAGACGGGCGACCAGCTCGATCGCGGCGACGACGAGCGGAAGATCCTCGATTGGTTCGATAAGCTGACGGGTGAGGCGGCGGCGGTGGGCGGCGCCTTCCACGTGCTGCTCGGCAATCATGAGACGATGAACGCGATGGCGGACTTTCGCTACGTGACCCAGGGCGGGTTCCGCGACTTCGCGGACGTGGAGGTGAGCGGCGTGCCGGAGGGTGAGCTACAGCGCTTCCCCGCTTCCGTACGCGGCAGGGCGCGCGCCTTCTTGCCGGGCGGCGTGTACGCGGAGAAGCTCGCGCGGCGCAACACGGTGGCCATCGTGGGGGACACCGTGTTCGTGCACGGCGGGGTGCTGCCGGAGCACGTGAGCTATGGCCTGGGGCGGCTGAATGAGGAGGTGCGAGAGTGGCTCTCGGGGCGGCGCAAGCGGCCGCCCGCGATCATGCTGGATGACAGCGCGCCGGTGTGGAGCCGCGACTTCTCCGATCCAGATCCATCGAAGGCAGACTGCGAGAAGCTCGGCAAGGTGCTGACGGCGCTGTCCGCGCGGCGCATGGTGATGGGGCACACGGTGCAGCGGGCCGGCGTGAGCCAAGCCTGCGATGGGCGCGCCTGGCGCATCGACGTGGGGATCGCCGCGCACTACGGCAGCCACGTCGCCGTCTTGGAGATCCGCGGCGATCAGGTGCGCGCGCTCAAGGAGTGAGCGCCAATGACTACCTGTCCAACCCCCCGATCGATCCACTTAATCAACCGGTCAGGTTACCGGACACTTTGGTCGTGGCCGGGTTGCTAGCTACACGCCAGGGACCCCAGGGGTAGAGGCGTGAGGGGCGTGGTTAACCCAGCCCCTCACGAAGGTGGGCTCAGGCGCTGGGCGGGGTGTCGCTGCGGAACAGCTCCACGCGCGTCACGACCTGGTCGTCATTCGGGCGATCGCGGCCGTTGCGGGGCACGTTGGCGATGGCGGTCACCAGGTTCATCCCAGCCACCACGTGACCAAACACCGAGTGGCGCCGGTCGAGGTGCGGCGTGGGGCCATCGGTGATGAACCACTGGCTGCCGTTCGAGCCGGGGCCGGAGTTGGCCATGGACAGGATCCCTGGCTTGTCATGGCGCAGCTCCGGGTGGAACTCATCCTCGAAGCGGTAGCCGGGGCCGCCGGTGCCCCAGCGGTTCGCCTCCGCCAGGTCGCGGCTCAGCGGGTCGCCGCACTGGACCATGAAGCCTGGGATCACGCGGTGGAAGCGCACGCCGTCGTAAAGTGGGGTGCCGCGCATGCTGGTGCCGCGCGCGTCCTTCCAGTCGATGGCGCCGGTGGCGAGGCCCACGAAGTTGGCGACCGTGTTGGGAGCGCGGCTCTCCTCAAGCTGGAGCACGATGGGCCCCTGGGTGGTGTGGAGTCGCGCGTAGAGCTGGCCGCTGCCGGCGACGTCGATCGGAGGGAATTGCATGGTGTCCTCGTATCCAAAAAATGGGTGATGGGATGCGCCTGGAGTGATGAGCCAGTGGCGACCGGCTCCGTGCTCCAGGTGACAGGTGCTCTGGTAGCAGACCGAGCGCGCGGAACGTAGCCGCTCATCGTCGCGCCGCCTAGCGGTGGGCTTGTGCATCAGCCACGCGCTCGGCGGGCACCAGCGCCTTCACAGCCAGCGGCGCCTGCGTCAGGGCTTCACGCCGAGCGAGGGGCCGGGGTGAGCGCCTCCTCGGGCGCGGCGAGCGCTGCCTTCAGCGGGTCGTCCATCGTGCCGCGCTCGTCCGCCAGCTCCGCGCGGCACCGCGCCGCCGCGCGGCGCCAGCGCCCGCTCTCCACGCGCCACCACAGGTACACGCCGCCCAGCATGATCTCGAGGCTGAGGCCGACCCAGCCACCGAGCGCGCCCCAGCCGAGCTGACGACCGAGCAGCCACGCGAGCGGCGGGGTCAGACACCAGGCGATGCTGCCGGTGACCAAGGCGGGCACCCGCACATCACCCGCGCCGCGCAGCACGGTGCGCCCCACGATGTTCATGCCGTCGAACACCTGGAACAGCGCGGCCACGTAGAGCAGGTGACGTGTGGTCTCGGTGAGCCTAGGGTCGCTCGTGAACAGGCTGATGATGGGGCCTGGCAGCAGCGCGATCAGCGCGCCGCAGGCGCCGGTGTAGAGCATGACCAAGAAGAGTGTCTTGCGCCCGACGCGCACCACCAGGTGATCTGCGTCGGCGCCCACCGCCTGACCCACCAAGATGCTCGCCGCCTCACCCACCGCGAAGGCGGGCAAGAACGACAGGTGAATCACCTGGATCGCGATCTGGTGCGCGGCGCCGTCGAGCTCACTCATGCCGGCGACGATGATGGTCAGCATGGTGAACGAGCCCATCTCCACCAGCGTCTGGAGCCCGATTGGCCAGGCGAGGCGCGCCACCTCAAGCACGTCTTGGCGGCGCACACCGCGCAGGCCGAAGCCGTCTTCCGATTGCAGGTAGACCAGGCCCGCCGTCTCGATCGCCGCCGAGGTGACGGAGGACCACGCCGCGCCCACCGCGCCGAGCTCGAAGGTGATGATGAACAGGTAGTTCAGCGCGATGTGCGCCGCGTTGGCGACCAGGCTCACCAGCATGGGGGCCTTGGCGTCGCCCAGGGCGTAGCGCGCTTCGCGCAGCACCACCCCAGCGAGCACGAGCGGCATCGCCAGGTTCCGCACCCACAGGTAGTCGCGCGCGGTGCGCCCTTGGAGCTCGGTGGCGGCAAGATCCGCGATCCACGGCGTGACCAACTGACCTAGGGTCAGGCAAACTGTCGTGATGATCAGCGCCGCGACCAGTCCCGCGCCGACCAGCGCCGGCACGCGCCCCCTCAGGCCCGCGCCCACGGCTTGGCTGGCCAGCACCTTCACGGCGCGCAGCCCGCCGAAGCCGAACCCGAGCAAGGTGAAGGCGGCGATGCCGCCGAGGCCCACGCCGGCCACCTCCGCGGCGCCGATGCGGCTGACGAACAGCGTGTCCGACAGCGTCATCGCGCTGTACGAGAGCATGGAGACGGTGATCGGCCACGCGAGCTTGGCGAGCTCAGGGAGCTGGCGAGTTTGCCAGGATAACTGACTGTCTGTCGAAGGGGAGTGCATGGGGTGCTCGTGGGTGAGCAGTGGTGGACAAACGCCAGGTTCGAGCGACGTAGTCCTCAGGAACAAGAGAGCGCTGCGCGACCCTTGCGGGTCGGCACGGCAGCGAGCGCGAACGCGCTCAGCGGCGAACGCAGCATTTCGCGGCGTTGGAGCGGGGGGCGCGCGGAGCAGCCCAACCTAGGTCGAGGCCAGCCTAGGTCGAGCCCGGCTGAATTCGAACTCAGCTCGGAATGCGCATGCGCAGCACCGTCGAGCTCGGGAGGAGATCCGCCGGGAGGCACATGCTGTGATGGAGCGACATGGGAACGGCTGAGCATCTGACACGCGGCACGCGCCTCGTCAAGCGGGCCCGCTGAAATGACAGCTCAGGTTTGATCGCTCTTCCTGTATGGAATCATCGCCGCTTGGTGGGGAGGCTCGGCTCCATGCCATCCTCCCAGGTGTCTTGGTAGCCGTTGGGCTCGGCGGCGACCACCTCCAGCGTGGCGCTGCCAATGCCAATGAGATCCCCCGGCTGCACCAGGCGCGGCTCAATCAGGCGCCGGCCGTTGATGCGCGTGCCGTTGGCGCTGTTCAAGTCTTGCAGCTCGGGGCCCTCTCGGGTGAGGCGCAGCAGGGCGTGGGTGCGGCTCACCTCGGCGTCAGGGATCACGACGGTACAGTAAGGGCTCCTGCCGAGTACGGTCTCGCCCACCCTCAGCGGAAAGCGCACGCCGCGGTACCTGAGCCAGTAGGTCTCCAAATCCGTCCTGTGGAGCAAGTGCGAACCACGAATCCTACCACAGCCTCACCCCTCACGGCAGCTTGACTGACCCAGTGAGCGTCAGCAGGGCGGCGCCAGCGCGCTGCCCCGCGTTATACGCGCTCAAACAGGGTGCTGATCCCTTGGCCCACGCCGATGCAGAGCGAAGCGAGCCCCAGCTTTGCGTCTGGACGCTGACGCATGAGGTGCGCCAGCGTCGTGACGATGCGCGCCCCGGAGCAGCCGATCGGGTGGCCCAAGGCGATCGCCCCGCCGCGCAGGTTCACGCGCTCAGGGTCAAGCTCGAGCCCCCGGATGCAGGCGAGGCTCTGCGCGGCGAAGGCCTCGTTCAGCTCCACCACGGACAGGTTGGGCGCGCGCAAGCCAGCGCGGCTGAGCGCGCGCTTGGTCGCGGGGATGGGCCCCTCCCCCATGAAGCTCGGGTGAACGCCCGCGGTGGCCGACGCGAGGTAGCGCACGAGCGGCGTGAGCCCGAGCTCCACCACCAAGGCCTCGCTCGCGAGCAGGACGGCGGCCGAGCCGTCGTTCAAGGGGGACGAGTTCCCCGCGGTGACGGTCCCTTCCGCGCGGAAAGCCGGCTTCAGCTTGGCCAGCGCCTCGAGGGTGGTGTCGCCGCGCGGTGATTCATCGCGGCTGATCTCGCGTGGCGGCTCGCGGCCTACGCCGGGCACGGTGATGGGCGCCACCTCATCATTGAACTCGCCGGCGTCCCACGCCATAGCGGCGCGCTGCTGCGAGCCGAGCGCGAAGGCGTCCTGCTCCTCGCGGGTGATGCCGTACTTCTTCGCGACGTTCTCCGCGGTCTCCCCCATGCTGATGAGGTCGAAGCGCTCCGCCATGCGCGGGTTCGGGTAGCGCCAGCCGAGGGTGGTGTCGTAGATCTCCGGGGCCGAGCGCGGGAAGGCCTCCGAGGATTTAGCCATGGAATAAGGCGCTCGCGTCATGCTCTCCACGCCACCCGCGATCACCAGGCTCGCGTCGCCCAGCGCGATCATGCGCGCGGCGTCGTTCACCGCCTCAAGCCCCGAGCCGCACAGGCGGTTCACGGTGACCGCGGGCACCTCATAAGGCAGGCCCGCGAGCAGCGCCGCCATGCGCGCCACGTTGCGGTTGTCCTCACCTGCTTGGTTGGTGGAGCCGAACACCACCTGGTCGATGCGCTCGGTGAGCGCCGGGTTGCGATCGAGCAAGGCGCGCACCACGTGCGCGGCCAGGTCATCGGTGCGTACGCGGCTCAGGGCGCCGCGGTAACGGCCGATGGGGCTCCGGATGGCGTCGATGACGAACACGGCTTGCGTGGACATGGGCTACTCTCCAATTGATTCCGTGTGGAAATTATCAGGACTCAGGTTGCTGCGCACAGGGACTTCGCTCAGGGGCTGCGCTCAGACGGCGCTCAGGGGTACGCCGGGATGGGGCCCTCGTCGGTCCAGCGGTAGAAGCCGAGCCCCACCTTCTTCCCGGTGCGCCCGGCCCGCACCAGCTGGCGGAGCAGCGCCGGCGGGCGAAACTGCTCGCCGAGCTCGCGGTGCAGGTGCTCGAGGATCGCGAGCCGCACGTCGAGCCCCACCAAGTCAGTCAGCTTGAGCGGCCCCATCGGGTGGCGGTAGCCGAGCTCCATCGCGCAATCGATGTCCACGACGGAGGCGACGCCGCTCTCCAGCATGCGGATCGCCTCCGCGCCGAGCGCCACCCCGAGGCGACTCGAGGCGAAGCCAGGGAAATCGCGGACGACGATGGGCTCCTTCTGAAGCTGCCGCGCAAAACTCAGGGCGCGCTCCACGCTGCCGTCGCTGGTGGCGACGCCGCGCACGATCTCGAGCAGCGGCATCACCGGAGGCGGGTTGAAGAAGTGGAGCCCAATCACGCGCTCCGGCTGCCCCAGCTGCTGGCCCAGCTCCGTGAGCGAGAGGCTGGAGGTGTTCGAGGCGAGCAGCGTGTCCTCCGTGGTGTGCTGGAGCACGCTGCGAAAGAGCTCGAGCTTCAGCGACAGCCGCTCCGGCACCGCCTCAATCACCAGCTCCACGCCGCGCACGCTGGCCTCGAGCTCAGAGCTCGTTTCCACGCGGCTAAGTGTGGCCTCCGCCTCCGCGGCGTCGAGCTTGCCGCGCTCGACCTGACGCTTCAGCTGCGCGTCGATGCTCGCCGTGGCGCGGCTCAGCTGCGCTTCTGCCACATCGAAGAGCCGAGTCGCGATCCCCTTGCTCGCGCACAGCTGCGCGATCCCCATGCCCATGGTGCCTGCCCCCAGCACCGCCACGCTCCACACCTCACGTACGTCCACCATGGGTTACCGATAGGGAACCCTCGCGGCGATGTCCACGCCCTTCCGTCGCGATGCGGCGCGCCGCAGCGCGCGCCAGGCTAGTGCTGAGACCCCGCGCGGCGCACAGTCTATGCCGCGGAGCGCGGTGCCAAACCCCCAAAACCCCATGAGGCACCTCCACGCGCCTCGTCAGGTGCCTCCGCGGGCTCTGGCAGTCGTCGTGCGCCGCATGTGTTGAGCGCTACTCCAGGCGCAGGCCGCTACTCCAGGCGCAGCCCGTGGCCATGAATCGGCTCTTTGCAGGTGGCGCACAGCTCCGGCACGTGGCGGCGGTGGTACACCTGGCTGCAGCCAGGGCAGAGCCGCGCGTCCGCCTCGAGGGTGATGGCGGCGCGGCTCGCTTTGCAGGCGCGCCCCGTGATTTGGATCGCCTCCACGGGGGCTCGCTTCGGGAGCGCGCTGGCTCCCTCTTCACCCAGCTTCGCCCCGCCATAGCGCCGCACCTCCCCCAGTTCATCGCTCGTCAGCCTGACGAGCTTGGGGCGCCGTTTCTCAGCTTCCCTGACGATGTGGCCGGCGGCCGCCCCGTGCGCCTTGAGCGGCACGCGCAGCACCAGCTCTGCGCCGCGCAGCACCAGATCTCCACCAGAGACGCTGAGCTCCTCAATGTCGCACCACAACAGCCGGGATGTCTCCCCGCGCTCGACGGCGACGCCCGCGTCACCCACGCGCACGGGGTAGATGGGCGCGTCGCCGAGCCAGAGCGCGGCCCCCAGCGCCGCGCCGCCGCCGGCCATCAGGTACAGGGCGTAGCTCAGCGGCTCGTCACGGAGCCACTGGCCGTACACCCCAACGCCGAGCGCCAAGGCGCCGAGCGCGCCGCCTGCCAAGGCGAGCGGCGTGGTGCTGAGCTCAGGCACAGCGAAGCGCCGCTCCCGCGCGACACGCTGTTTGGGCTGCTCGGCGGCGCTCTTGTCCGTCTTCTTGCGGCTCTGCGTGGCGCGTCGCTCACGGCGACTGGTGCTCGAACTCTTGGGCGTATCGGTCATAGGGGCTGTCTTTAGAGGGCGTGGCGCGGCGTGCCCGGAGGCGCTCGCGCGGTGCTGGGCTTAAGGACGCCCTACCCATAGCCGGAGGTTGCCCTCACGGTCTACCGCCGCGAGGCTCGCGCCGTCATCATCCAGGGCCACGTCCTCCACCAGGCCGTTCGCGAGGCTCAGCGTGCCTTCGCCCGCGAGCTCCACCAAGTCCAGGCCGTGGGAGCCACCGCGCACGAGCCAGTCCCCGCGGGCGGTGAACCACAGGCTCTTGATCCAGGCGCCGTGGGCGCGAAGGTGAGCTGGCTTCGCCTCATCCAGCGCCCACACCCGCGTGAGGTTCGCCTCCCCCTCCTCCGCCAGCAGCCGACCGCTGCGATCGAAGGCGAGCGCGTCGCTCTCGTTCTCGTAGCGGACCAGCCGGTTCGGCTGCTCTGGGGCGTCGATCGACCACCACCAAATGGAGCCTTGCACCCAAGCGACGGCGAGCCGTTGGCCGTCGTGGCTGAGGGCGAGGCTCTTGACGTCGATGGGGGGCCCTGGGACCTCAATCTCTCGGACGCCGCCGCCCACCAAATCGTAGATCCGCAGCACCCCGTCGTGGTGCCCCACGGCGAGCCAGGGCCAGCTCAGGGTGACGGCGACGGCGCGCTGCTCAGGCTCGAACTCCAGGCGGCTGAGCTCCTTCAGATCGCGCAGCTGGTACTGCTCCACGCGTGAGCCGCAGGCGACGATGAGCCGCGACGCCGCCAGGTACACGCCCGAGCGCAGCACGTCGGTGCAGCTCGCCGACGCGCCGAGCGCCTTGCCTGTCCGCGTGTCGTACAGCTTCACTGGGCTATCAGCGACCGCCGCGGCCACACGAGAGGCGCTGCGCGACACCGCGACGGCCACGCCCCGGCCCCCCAGGTTCACCTCCCAGGCCTTGACGATGCGGTGCGGCTGGCTGCCGTCGATGGCGAGCGCTGCTGGATTGGCGGGCTTACCCAGGGGCTCCACGCGCGGTGGCTCCGCGCGCGGCGCGGCGGTGGGCGTGCACCCAAGCAGCGCTGAGGTGAGCAGCGCGGCGGGCGCACACCCGAGCAGCGCTGAGGTGAGGCGCGCGGCGCGCGCGGGGTGCAGGAGCCTAGCGTGGAGCGACATCAGGCACCTCGATAAAGCACGAGCAGGCCGAGCAGCAAGAAGCCGAGCCCAACGCAGAGCGCGGCGATGACCAGGTTCAGCCCAATCGGCGTCACGGTGAGGTTTGCTTGAGCCTCGGCGCTCGCTTGCTCTTTTAGGTGTTCATTGAAGCGCGCCGCCGCGCGGCGGCTCTGCTCCAGCATCAACGCGATCACGATCAGGCCTGAGAAGAGCGCGATCCCCGCGGCGATCCAGCGCGCCTGGCGCACCCGCGCCTCCGCGCGCGCCTGAGCTGCGGGGAAGCCATCGAGCAGCGTGAGCTCGCTGGCGCCGAGGGTTGGCAGCGGACCTGCGCTCGGATCATCGAGCGGCCACCCGACGCTGCCTCCACCTTGTAGCTCGGGCGAGCTCGAAGTGAGCAGCCACCCGAGCGGCTCGCCCTCGGCGCGCGGTGGTAAGCTGAGCGCCCCACGCCACAAGCCATCGGGTGAGGGGCTGAGTGGCACGGTGGCGCCGCCGCGCCGCCCCTGCTCGTCGATCCAAGCCACGAAGGCGCGCTCCCGCTCGACGGGCGAGGTCAGCACCAAGGAGTCATCGGCGCCAGGGCGCAGATCGATCGCGCCGGGGATCACCGGGAGCGTCGCGCTGAGCGAGCCCATGAGCGCCTCCCCCTCGGGCTGCTCCAGGCGCGCGCTCACGTCCACCAAGATGGTGTGGGCATCGGCGATGAGCTCGGTGGAGGCGAGGCCGCGCTCGTCGCTCATCAGCTGTCGTGAACGTCCGCCATCCTCACCATCAATGGTCAGGGTCGCGCCCGTGAGCTGCACCTCCACGTGGCTCCCAGCGACGGGGCGCCCAGCGCGCGTCACCTCGATCCACAAGGTGTCGCGGAAGGGCACCGCGAACGCCCCGCGCCCCGGCGCGACGCGCAGGGCGAGCTCCCCACGGCTCGGCGCGCTCCAGGTCGCGCCCCGCCGCAGGCCAGCGCGCCAGGCCGCGAGCGGCGTGCTCACCACGCCCGCGGCGAGCGGGTGGCTCCGCGAGACGCCAGGCGAATCGTCAGCGGGCTCGACGCGGAGCGTGAACGGACCCGTCGTGGGCGCCTCCCAGACCCACTCGAGCTGGGCGTGCCCCTGCGCGTCGGTCAGCGCCTCCACCACCGTCGTCTGGCCAGCCTCGCTGGTGGCGGTCACGCGCACCGGCAGCTCTCGAGGCCGCTCACCTTCGCGCGTGTGCTCTGCCACCACCAAGCGGACGTGGTGACTCGAAGCGCCCTCGGTAGGCCCCCCGAACACCCGCGCCGCGACGTAGGCGCGTGGGCTCCCCACCACGAGCAGCGCGAAGCCCACCGCCAGCACGCTGAGCACTGGCAGGCCACGCAGCAGCCACTGTGCGCGGCGCTCGGCGCTCACGGCGCCGCTCCCCTGAGCGCTCGTCGTGCCGCCCCGTGCTGCCAGCGCCGTGACCACCACGCGGTGAGCTGACGGGCGCTTGGGCGCCGCCCGGTCGGCGTCGGCTCTCCTGAGGCGGGCATTGCGTGACTCTACTGCAACGCGCGGCCCATTTCTTGGGGGGGGTTGGGCACCGCGTTTTACGCGCGGCCGCTGGCGCGGCCGGACGACTCGGCCGACACTCCCGGGATGGCAGTTGGACGCATCCAGCGGCGCTTGGCCCTGGCCATCGTCCTCACCGCGCTCATCCCCTTGGTGGCGGCGATCGCCATGGGCGAGTGGGTCGTGCGTGAGACGTCGGCTCGATTCTATACCCCCGAGGTCGGCACCCGGCTGGACGACGCCTTGGACGTCTACCAAGACCTGGCGCGGGCCGTGAAGGCGCGGATGCGAGTCTCTGCGGCCGCGATGGCTAAGGACGCGGCGCTCAGCCAGGCGCTCGCTAGTGGTGACCAAGCAGCGCTCAAGGAGCGCCTCTCCCAGCTGTTCCACGCTGAGTCCGATTTAGTCAGTTTAACTGTGGAAGACGCCGCTGGTGAGGCGCTCGCCGAGGAGCGTCGCGCGTCGGACTTCAATGAGGAGACGGAGCTCGATCTGGAGGTGCGCGTGCCGCTCGGAGCGGGCGAGGCAGCGCCCGCGCTGGTGGCGGTGTTCGCCACCGACGCGCGGCGCTTTCAGGAGCGCGACCAGCTCAGCCTGTTCCTCGACGTCTACCGCGCGGTGGAGCGCCGGCGCGAGGAGGACGACTCAGGTCGGCTGTATGCCTTCGCGGCGCTGCTCGGGCTGACCATCTTGATGGCGATCGGCGTCGGCACCACGTTGGCGCGCGGCGTTTCCACGCGGATCGGCAAGTTGGCTGAGGCGACGGCTGAGGTGGGCGCGGGCAACCTCGAGGTGCGGGTGCCTGAGACGGGGCGCGATGAGATCACCGACTTGGCGGTCGCCTTCAACCGCATGCTCGGGGAGGTGGAGACCAGCCGCGCGCGCATCGAGTTCCTTCAACGCATCGGGGCCTGGCAGGAGATGGCGCGTCGCCTGGCCCATGAGATCAAGAACCCGCTCACGCCGATCCAGCTGGCAGTGCAGGAGGTGCACCGCCGCTACCCAGGGGACGATCCGAGCTACCGACGCATGCTCGACACCACGCTCGAGATCGTTGAGGACGAGGTCGGCACGCTGCGGCGCTTGGTGGGTGAGTTCTCGAACTTCGCGCGGCTCCCGCAGGCCGCGCTCGCGCCGGCCGATCTAGGAGAGTTCTTGCACGAGCTGCAGGCGCGCGGCGCGCGCCCTTCGTACGAGGCGCTCACGCCCGAAGACGCGCCGCACCCGAACGAGCCGCCCGGCGCCCCGCCTGGCGCCGATCTGAGCTTCGAGCTCGCGCTGCCCGAAGGCCCGCTGCCAGCGCGGCTCGACCGCGACATGTTGAAGCGCGCGCTGCTCAACCTGGTGGAGAACGCAGCGCAGGCGGGCCGAGGTCGCCCAGGAGGGGCGCGCGTGGAGGTCCGCGTCAGCCCCGAGCAGGAGCACTGGGTGATCGACGTGGACGATGACGGCCCGGGCATCGCGGAGGAGGACCGCGTCAAGGTCTTTGACCCTTACGTCACCAGTAAGCCTGACGGCACCGGGCTCGGGCTCGCGATCGTCAAGAAGATCATCGTGGAGCACGGCGGGACGGTCAGCGCTTGCAGCAGCCCGCGAGGCGGCGCGCGCCTGCGCGTCAAGCTGCCGAAGGCCACCCCCAGCGAGGCGGCGTGATCTGAACGGCGCGCTGCGAGGGCGCCCCGCATGGGGGTGGTCTCCCCGGTCCGTCTTGCGGCGAACGGATCGCCGCTCTAGAGCCGCGAGATGGCTAACGCGCGCCTGAAGCCGACGCAGAACCCGAAGCAGGCTTACATCACGGCGGGTCTGGTGCTGGTGGCCGCGCTGGTGTTCGGCCTGGTCGTGTTACCGCGCTTCGATCCTGAGCGTGACCGGCTCGATACCCCCGCGCCTGACTTCGCGCTCGACGTGATCCACCAAGGGGAGCCAGGCGCTCGCCAGCGCCTGAGCCACCTGCGCGGCAAGCCTGTCTTGCTCGATTTCTGGGCGAGCTGGTGCATGCCGTGTCGCGCGCAGGCGCCGATCGTTGACGCGGTGGCGCGCCACTACGGCGAGCGGATCCACGTGCTCGGCGTGGACACGGGGGATGAAGAGGCGGCCGCTCGCGCCTTCGCGATGGAGACCAAGCTGAGCTACCCATCGGTGTATGACGGCGATGGAAGCGTGGCGCGCGTGTTTCAGGTGACGAGCCTGCCCACCCTCATCCTGCTGGACGCCGAGGGGAACATCCGCCTGTTCCGCGCGCGGGTGCTCGGCCAAGAAGAGCTCAAGGCCGCGATCGATCGGCTGCTTTAGCTAGCTCGTAGCGCTCACCTCAGCGATGTAGTCAGTTAGGCTGTATATAGGGCGCGCAGGGCGCTGACGCAGGCAGCTGGAGCCGCGCGCTGACGCAGCGCGCCGTTTGACGATCTCAAGCGCAGGACAAACGGGGCGCGTAGGTCGTGCTAGCCTCGGCGCGATGTCAGATCGCTATCAGAGCTTTGAGGAGTTTTGGCCCTACTACGTGCGCGAGCATCAGAACAAGCGCACCCGTAAGCTGCACTTCATCGGCACCGGGCTGGCGCTCGGCCTCGCGGCGACCGGGATCGTCACGGGGCGCGGGCTGCTGCTCGCGTTGGCGCCCGTCGCTGGCTACGGTCCCGCCTGGTTCAGTCATTTCCGTATAGAAAAAAACCGCCCGGCGACCTTCAAGTACCCGCTCTATAGCCTCGCGGCCGACTTCGTGATGTTCCGCAAGATGCTGAGCGGCACGATGGACGCTGAGGTCGAGCGCGTGTTGGCGCTGGACGTGGACGAGGTGGAGGCAGATGACGAGCCGGTCATCGCCACCAACATGGCGACCGACGGCACGCTGCACTGAACCACTGATTTCGCCTGCGCGTGCGCTGAGCCGTTCGGCGCACGCTGCGCCGTCCGTCGCGCACAGCATCAGAGCGCTCGCGCTGCGTACCGGGCGCGCTGCGTCCGGTGCACGCTGCGCACCGGGCGTGCCGTCCGTCGCTCGCGCTGATCTTGGAGCCACTGGGCGCGTAGCCGTGCACGCGCCCCTGTGGCTCCAGGCTGTGGTGCGAGGCGCACAGTGGAGCGCTCGAAGGGTCCACGGTGAGGATGGTACCGCGTCGTGCTTTGCGTCTCACGGCGCTCAAGGGGGCGCCGCTTCGTCATGGCGCTCTCCGCCTCGCGAGGCACAGTCAGCTGCGTTGCCCTTGAAAGCGTCGCGGTTTCGTCAGCTAAGGCAGGCGCGCTGCTTGGGGATGGTGCTCCTCGGCTTGAGCTGCCGCTGCAGTTTGGCGTGCGACTTGCTCCACGTGCTTGAATGCGTACAAGCGTCATGAGGGAGATAGGGATGACACGGACTCGGATCATGAACACGAGCCCTGGCGGAGCCGGGCCGCTTCAGTGCGCTGGCCTTCGGCTCGGCCTGTTGGCGCTCACGTTCGGCGCGGGCTGCACCACGTTGGGACCGATGCCGGTGGTCAGCGGTCAGTCGGTTGTGCCGGAGACGAGGGCGCGCGTGGAGGGCCAGGCGGGCGTCATGCCGGGTTACTACTTGAGCTCTGCCGTCTCGGAGCAGCCGGAGGGCAACGCGATCTCGCAGCTCGCGTTGATGTTCGATCCTAATGAGCTGATCGGCGTGCCAGGGCTCGGCGTCGGTGCGCGCGTCATCAACGGCGGTGATGGCAGCCCTTACGGTGAGCCGATGCTCCGCTACCGCACGCGCTTGGACGACGAGGACCGCTTCGCGGTGGGTGGTGTCGTCCACGGCATCCTGGTGAGCGACGAGGCGGAGGGCGCCTCCTTCGAGGCGCTGCGGCTCGGTGGCGAGCTCTCGGGGGATCTGCGCATCACGCCGAAGAGCGAGTATTTGGAGCTCCACCTTCAGGGTGGGGGCGCGCTGCTCGGCTTGGACGTGTCCGGGAGCTACTGCATGGGCGAGGCGGGGTATGGCGTCTCGTGTGACCAGGACGTCGCGAACGCGCGCGCCTCGGCCTCGGGGATCTACCCGACCTTGTTCGGAGGCCTCAGCTTAGACGCCGCGCGCCTCTCAAGCAGCGTGTTCCACGGGCTCAGGCTGGCCATCTTGGTCGCTGGCGGACAGATGCCGCGCGTGCTCGCCGCCAAGCAGGCGAACGCCGCGAGCTTCTTCAGCGGGGGCCTTAGCCTGACGCTGATGTTCGGCGGTGAGTAGCAGCGTCGCTGGCCGCGTGACGATTCCGTCAGGCATCCTTACAGCGTGAGCGGTCAGGGTTGTGCGGAGCTGAGCTCGGCGCGCAGCCGCCCGGCTGTGTCAGGGCCAGTGGGGGTGCCAGGGCCGCGCGGCTTGAAACTGGGCAGCCGCGCGCAGCACCCGAGCGTCCTGCTGGAGCGGGCCTACGATCTGCAGGCCCACTGGCAGGCCGCGCGCGCTGAGCCCCGCGCGCACTGAGGCCGCCGGGTGCCAGGAGAGGTTGAAGGGGATGGTGAAGGAGGCCACGCTCGCGACGCGCTGGAGCTGACCCTCAGTTTCCACCGGGAAAGGCCCTGCGGCGGGGGGCGGATCGTAAGGGACGGTAGGGGTGAGCAGTAAGTCGTACTGACTGAATAGCTGAGCGCACCAAGCGCTGAGCTCCGCGCGGCGCCGCGCGGCCTCACCCCACCACTCGAGATCGAGCCCCGTCTCCGCCATGCGGATGGTGGTGAGCACCGCGCGCTGGATCTCACCGGAGCGGCTCTTGAGCAGGGGCGCGAGCTCGGCGCCGAGCTCGTGCGCGTTAGCCAGGCCCCAGTCGGCGGCGAGCTCCGGCGGCCCGCCCTGGATGAGCTCCACGTGGTGGCCCAGCGTCTCGAAGCAGCGCGCCGCCTCCTCCACGACGCGCAGCACGTCGGATGCCACGACGGCGTAACCCAGGTCGCGGCTGAACGCGACGCGCCAGGGCCGCGCGGGTGGCCGCTCAAGGGCGCTCAGGTAGCTCTGGCCCGGGTGAGGCAGGCTGATGGGATCGAGCGGGTGGTGCCCCACGACTTGATCAAGGAACAGCGCGGCGTCCTCCACCGTCTTGGTGAGCGGACCGGGGCAGGTGGTGCGGCCGCTGTCCCAGTGCGCGTGAGGACCCAGGGGCACGCGGCCCATGCTCGGCTTCATGCCGAAGGCCCCGACAAAGCTCGCTGGGATGCGGGTGGAGCCGCCGCCGTCGCTGGCCGTGGTGAGGGGCAGCACGCCGGCAGCGCACAGCGCCGCCGAGCCGCCGCTCGAGCCGCCGGGCGTGAGCTCAGGATCCCAAGGCGAGCGCGTGACCCCGTGGAGCAGGCTGCGGGTGATCGCCGTGGAGCCAAACTCAGGAGCGGTGGTCTTGCCGACCACGATGGCGCCCGCGGCGCGCAGCCGCTCGACCACGATCGAGTCGCGCGCAGCGACTTGGTCTTGGAACAGCCGCGAGCCGCGTGAGGTGATCAGGCCCGCGGCGTCCTCCAGATCTTTAACGCCGAGCGCCAGGCCCTCGAACACGCGGCCTTCACCGGCCATCAGCCGCGCCTCCGCCTGCGCGGCCTCCTCCAATAGCTGCGCTGGGTCCCGCTGATAGACCAGGGCATTGAGCGTCGGGTTCTTCTGCTCGATCGCGCTGAGCGTCTCCCGCATCAGCTCCACGGGTGACACCTGGCGCGCTCGGAGCAGCTCAGTGAGCTCAACCAGGCTGTGCTTCAGCAAGCTCACAGCAGGTCCTCGCGGCCGCGCTGCTTCAATAGTTCGACCACTTGACGAACATCCTGAGCGCGCTCGCGCGGGATGATGAGCAGCGCGTCATCCGTCTCCACCACGCAAAGATCGCTCACCCCCACCAGCGCCACCACCCTCGGCTTGTCTGACGGGGCCGCTCGGAGATCGCACACCAGGTTCCGCTGTGCGTCCACCAGGGCCGCGCAGGCTGGAGCCACGTTGCCGGCGCTGTCTCGCGCCCCGAGCTCCCAGCTCGACTCCCAGCTGCCCAAGTCGCTCCAGCCGAAGGCCGCCGGGACCACGTGGAGCCGCTCCGCGCGCTCCATCACTCCGTAGTCGATGCTGATCGACGGCGCGGCGGCGAACACCTCCTGTGCGATGGCCGCCTCCTCGCGTGTGCCGCGCGCGGCCGCCAAGCGCTTGAGGCCTTGGCTGAGCTCTGGCAGGTGCCGCTCGAGCTCAGCCATCATGTCCCCCGCGCGGAAGATGAACATCCCAGCGTTCCAGACGTAGCGGCCGCTCGCGAGGTAGCGCTCGGCGGTGGCGCGGTCCGGCTTCTCGACGAAGCGCGCTACGCGGTGCGCGGTCGCCGCAGGGCGTACGCCTCCTGGGTCAGTCAAGCTCACTTGGGCGCCATCGAGCGCCACATCGCCGTTCGGCGACGCGACCCCTGCATCGTCAGCTAGGCTCACCACAGGCAGCCCCTCCACCTCGGCGCCGAGCTCGATGTAACCGTAGCCCGTCTCAGGGCGGGTCGGCTGGACGCCGATGGTGGTGATGACGCCTGACTCCGCGGAGGCCACGGCTCGAGCGAGCGCCCGCTGGAAGGCGGGCTCGTCGGTCACGTGCTGGTCGCTCGGCACCACCATCACGACGGCCTCCGGATCACGCGCGGCGATCAGCGCCGCGGCCCAGCCGATGCAGGGCGCGGTGTTACGCGCCTGTGGTTCCCCGAGGAAACACTCAGCGGGCAGCTGCGGCAGCGCGGCGCGTGTCGCGGCCATGAGGTGCTCCCCGGTGGCGATCAGCAGGTGCTCTGAGGGGCACAGCGGGGCGAGCCTTTGCACGGTGGCTTCTATCAAGGTCTCTTGAGAGCCCGGGGCGATGCGGAGCAGCTGTTTGGGGCTGTGGCGCCGGGAGGCGGGCCAGAACCGGGTCCCACTGCCGCCGGCCATCACCACGGCGTACCGCGCGTGCGTCATGAGGCGTGAGTACGCCGAGCGCTCAGGTGACGCAACAGGGCCCAGCGAGACGTCGCGCGCGGCGTCGTCAAATCTGCAGCGCGGCGATCACCGCGACGGGGATCACCCACGCGGCGAACCACGCGAACTGGTTGCGGATCACGACGCGCCGGAGGAGCACCATCGCCAGCGCGCCGGTGATGAAGGCGACGACGGCGCCGATCAGCACGATCTCGGGCGCCCCCAGCTCCGACACGTGGCGCGCCTCCAGCGCCATCGCGCCGAGCACCGGGGGGACGCTCATCAGCATCGAGAGCTCGAAGGCGCGGGCTGGCTTCACGCCGAGCCACAAGGCGAGCGCGATGGTCGTGCCGCTGCGGCTGATGCCCGGGAGCACCGCGATGCCTTGCGCGACGCCGATCAGCAGCGCGCCGAGGTAGGTCGGGACCTCGCGGTCACCCACGCGAGCGAAGCGCGTCGAGATCAGCAGCGCGGCGGTCGTCAGGAACCCGATGCAAAGCACCAGCGGCGACTCCGCGAGGCGGGCGACCAGCGAGCGCGACAGCAGCCCAATGACGCCGGTCGGTATCGACACCAGCGCGATCACCAAGAGGTCACGCCCCCCAGACGTCTCGGTGAGCCGCTTCGGGTGAGGCAGCGCGCGCAGGCCTTCGCGCAGGAGCGACACCAGGCGCTCACGCACGAGGAGCATGGTGGCGGCCAAGGTGCCTGCGTGGAGCACCACGCTCAAGGTGAGGCTCGGCTCGCGGACGCCCATCAACAGCTGCGCCAGCGAGAGGTGCCCCGAGCTTGAGACGGGCAAGAACTCGGTGAGCCCCTGCAGCGCCCCGAGCAGGATCGCCTCCACCACGGGTGACATAGCGCCGCGTTTAGCATGCGGCGCTCGGCGGACCCTAAAGTGGCGATCAGTTTGGCCTCAGACGCCCAGGGAACCGCTGTGACGCAGGCTTCATCCGGCCAAGAACCGGGTTTTTGGGGGGTTGGTCCCGCCTCAGCGTCGCCCGGCGTCACCACAGTCTTTGGGGTTTCACTGGGAAGAGACAGCTGAGCGAGAAGGGCTATAGTCGCCGAGTGCTGACCCCCGACGTTCGGTTGGATGGCTTCTCCACTCGGGATTGGTCGCGCCTGGCGCAGGCGTTTCGGCCCGCCGGCGAGCCGCCGCCGCGACCTGAGGGCGCGCGCGCAGGTGGCGTCGTCGTCGTGACGCGCGGCGGGCGGCCGGTGAAGCTCGTCTCCACCGTCACGGGGCGCGTGAAGCTGCTCGGCGCGAGCCGCGACGGGGCTGGCCTCGCGGGGCTCGAGTGGCCTGTGAGCCTCGACTCGCTGGCGCAGGCGCTCAGCGCGCGTTGGGCAGTGGAGCTGTCTTGGGGCGCGCTAGATGAGCTGGTGGGCCTCTGGTCAGAGCGGCTCACCTCTGAGCAGGACGCCTTCGATCAGGTGGTGGAGCTGCTGCGCGCGGCGCAGGAGCTGGAGGCCGCCGGGAAGCTCCGGGCGCACCCCTTCAGGTTCGCGAGCCTGCCCTTGCCGTCACCGCGCGTGAAGGAGCGGGCGCTGGAGGCGGTGTGCCCCGCGGGGCGTAGCCTGCTGTTCGGTGTGTTCGATCGCGGCGCGCTCTACACCGCCGTGGCGCTCAGGCGTCAGGCGCGCGGCGTCGACTGGATCTTAGGCCCAGAGTATCTCCGCACGGATATGGGGCTGGTGAGCGGCGACTGGACGCGCGACTACCGCCACCTGTCGCGTGCGGTGGAGGAGCGCCTGGGTCCCATCGCGGTCGGTTGCTTCGGGGAGCTCGCCACGTTTCAGCGCTTGAGCGAGCCGGGCGCGGGCGGCGCCTTCGCCACCGCGGTGGCGGCGCGCGACGTGGTGCTGTCCCCCGTCGTGCCTGCGCTCGCCATCCCGCTCGGTCTGGACGCCGGGCGCGCGGCGTTCAGCGCGATCCGGGGGCTCGCGGAGCGGATGGGCGCGGGGAGCTGGTTCGGGGAGGAGGGCCCGCTCGGGCCGACCTTGGATCGCGTGCGCAGCGCCATCGAGGGGCGCGACGCGGTGGCGCTGCTCGGCTTCGATCCGATCCGGCTGCTCAGGCGGCTGCTGGCGCGGCGCTCCCACCGCTAGGACGACAAACGGTTTACCGGTTGTCGTCCTCAAATCAGCAACTAGAGCGGT
>CAYQAC010000093.1:0-4649 GCA_964415255.1 uncultured Polyangiaceae bacterium
CTTGTCACGGTCCCAGGCCTCATGGGCGTCTTCGGGCGGCCTTGAAGAACGTCGCACGGAGCCTTGGGGAGTTGAAGAGCTGGTTAGACGGCACCGCACCCGAGCGCGCTTCAAGCTCGTCAAGGCGCCTGACGGTGCCCTGTCAGTGCACCTGACGGCGCCTCACAGCGCCCTGTCAGGGCACCTGACGGCGCCTCACAGCATCAGCCAGGCGCCGAGCGCGGCGCACAACGGCACCGTGAGGTTGTCGTCCAGGCGCTTCGAGAACAGCTCCGCGAGGCCGCCCAGCACCGCGGCCCCGAGCGCGATGCCGAGGCGCTCCGTGCCCACGGCAACACCTGGGTAAAACAGCGTGAGCGTGAGCCAGGCGGCGGCCGCGCCCACCACCACGAAGGTGAGCGAGCCCTCAAGCGAGCGGCCATGCACCAGCCGCACGCGCCCGAAGCGGCGCCCCACGAGGGCCGCCAGCGGATCGGCGAAGCCAAGCACCGCCACCGCCACCGCGGCCACGTGCGCGTCGAAGCTGAAGGCCAAGATCACCAGCGCGAGGGAGTACCAGCTGGCGCTGTTGATGTGATGCGCCTCGTGAGGGTGCGCCACGCGGCTGAAGGCGCCCATCAAGACGCGGTTCGCCTCCGGGCTGAAGCGCCGCATGGTTTCCATCACCAGCGCGCTCAGGAAGAAGACCGACGCGAGCACAGGCACCCAGCCGGGCAGCACCACCACGAAGGCCAAGGCGAGCAGCGCCGATCCTACGTGGAAAATGGAGCGCGAGATGTTGGTGGGGCGCAGGCTAGGGACGTGCACCGCGTGGGAGTTCAAGGCCTGGGCCAGCGCCTCATAAGCGGGGTGCAGGCGCGCGCGCAGCTCGCGCCAGCTGGAGCGGCTCAGCTCGCGCGCGGAGAGCTCACGCAACGCGACGGAGAGCTCAGCCAGGCGACGCCGGAGCTCGCCTTCGTCGAGCACCGGCGCGAAGGCCACGCCCGCGGCGAGGCCGCCCGCCGCGGCCTGTGACGAGAGCGCCAGCTCGGCCCCGCCCTGATCCTCAGCGTTGCGTTCGGCCACGACCTCCAGCTCTTGGCTCAGCCGCGCGAGGTTCGCGCGCACACGCTCCGCCATGCTGCGGCGGAAGCGAGCGGGGTCGAGCTCACGGAGCGTCTCGTAGAGCTCCATGACGTGAGGGGCTGCCGTACTCGCGAGGGCTGCGCTCATATTGGGGGAAGTTTTAGTGACTCCGCCGAGCGGCTTCTGTCACGGTTTGGTCATGACGCAGTACCGCGACCTCAGCGCGCGGGTGCATTCCAGCGACATCACAAGGGTGCTCACGCCACCTCATGAATGCGGTGCCGTCTAACCCCCAAAACCCAAGTCCCTAAGCCCCAAGACCCAAGTCCTGAGGCCATGACGACTCCCTGAAGGCGCCCACCACGCCTGGTGGAGAGCGCTGCGCCCCAACCTGAGTCAGATGAACAGGAACGTGGCCGCGATGATGCCGAAGGTAACGAGCAAGATGATGCCGCCGATGACCACGGAGAAGATCACCGCCGTCTTCATGGAGCGCGCCACCGCCTGGTTCACCTGCTGGTACTGCGCTTGGTAGAAGTTGCCCATGTTCTGCATGCCAGCGCCGTACTGGTGACCAATCTGCGGGATCTGGCCGGGGGCGAGGCCTGGGTACTGGGCGCCGATTTGATTCGAGAGCACCTTGTTCACCAGGACGGCGTGCTCGGCCGCGCGCGCTTGATGCGGCAGCACCTGCCCGCAGAAGGGGCAGTTCGGGCGCGTCATGTCATTGAGCGAGAGCGTGCCCCCGCAGTGCTGACAGTTCATCACCGTGCCCGGCGTGCTCATGCCTTCACCACGGCGTTAGCTGGCACCCACTGCTGCGCGCCGTTGCCCTCGAAGCTCACCAGGTACTGATCGGGCGCTGCCTGCATCACCTGCGCGGGGTAGCGGTTCCCGTCAGACCACATGACGAACACCCGCGAGCCGGCCACGATCCCCCCCGTGAGGAAGGACGCCGCCTGACCCAGGCCGAACCCGAGCGGGTTCTGCATGATGGCCGCGTTGGCCGCCTGCTGCTGGAGCATCGCCGGCGAGTTCATCGCGGCGGCGATGGGGTCTTGATTGGCGTGGGCGATGGCCTGCGCTTGAGACGGCCCCTGCTGCGCCGCGGCGCTCTGGTCCATCGTCTTCGTGACGTGCCGCGGCTGCAGGGCGCCGGAGCGAAGCTGCGCCTCCTCCTGCTCGATGCGCCCCGAGTGGCCCGCGTACTGCATCATGTTGGCGGACATCTGGCTCGTCCAGTAGCCAGCCGCCTGCGTCCACTCGTTCATGGTGATGTTCGCGGCCACCATCGCGGCCTCGAAGCCATACGCCTTGATCAGCGCGCTGCCGTGGACGAAGTCTTCGTAGCTGATGCGCACCGCGCCGCCCTGCTTCTTCGCCAGCGCCGCCTGGTAGAGCGGCATGAAGGCGGTGGCCACGCGCCCCATCAAGGACATGTCCTGCATCCGCGCGGTCCAGCCCGCCTTCGCGGCGTCCCAGTCAGCCTGACTGACTCCCTCGGCCTGCAGCACGGCGGCGGTGGCGGCCTTGTCCTGATCCTTGCCGTCCAACGCGGCGCCGATCTCGGCGTAGCGCTCCAGCGAGATTCCATTGATGGGTGCGAACGGATCCATACTCAGCTTCCTCCAAGGGGAAGGAGGCACCAACTCTGGTGAGCTGTAAAGCA
Organism: uncultured Polyangiaceae bacterium; assembly: GCA_964415255.1. Lineage (GTDB taxonomy): Bacteria > Myxococcota_A > Polyangia > Polyangiales > Polyangiaceae > JAHBVY01. The sequence continues at coordinate 2,735 of CAYQAC010000093.1, forward strand.
GAAAGCCCCACGCGATTCGCGCCGAGCGTTGACATACGCCGCGCGGCCCCTATCTGGTGCTCCACCCGACGAGGGAGCGCGGCGCCAACGCGCGCCCAATCGACTCGCGACGCGCTGTCGACTCGCAGCGCGCTGCCGGCGCTGTGCGGCGCGGCGGCGTACGCCATCCGCCAAAACCCCACGATCCCCCCGATGAACTTTCAGGACCTCACCCGACCCACGCTCACCGAAGACCGCGACCGGACCGCGCCCGAGCCAGGCGATCGACGCGCGTGGCGCTTCGACTACGCCGTCCCCGAGGGCTTTCGCCAAGGGCGCGGCGCCTTCGGAGGCCTCGTGGTGGCGGCGCTGGCGCGCGCCGCCGAGCAGGTGGAGGCTGCTCCCGAGCGCCCGCTCAGGAGCGTGCAGAGCGCGCTGCTCGCGCCGGTGGCGGCGGGTCCCTCACGCATCGAGCTCTCGCCGCTGCGCATCGGCTCCGGGGTGTCGACGTACCTCGCGCTGCTGCGTCAAGAGGGTGAAGTCCGCGCCCAAGCGACGCTCGTCTACGGCCGACGCCGGGTGGAGGACCCAGGCTGGGCGCCCCAGCCGCCGGACATGGGTCGGCCCGCGGAGGTCGGGGTGCTCAGCGTGGGTCCGCCGTTCGGGCCCGAGTTCGGGCAACACTTCGAGTTCCGTCCGACAGGACCACTGCCTTTCAGTCAGGGTCCGGCCGAGAGCGCGGGCTGGGTGGAGGCGCGCCCCGCGCTCGAGCGCCTGACCGCGCCGGACGTGCTCGCCCTGCTCGACACGTGGTGGCCCGCCGCGCTGGTGCGTGAGTCACGCCCACGCCCGATGGCCACCCTGGCCTACACCGCGCAGCTCCTGATGGATCCTGGAGCCGTGAGCCAAGGGCCGCTCTACTTTCGCGCCCGCGCCGACGTGCAGGTGGAGGGCTTCAGCGTGGAGCTGCGCGAGCTGTGGACCCCTCAGGGACAGCTCGTCGGGCTGAACCAGCAGACCTTCGTCACCATCCGCTGAGCCGCGCTTCGCCCCGCGCGATCTACGCGCCGAGCCGCGCTTCAACGCGGCGTGAACTCCAGCACTGAGCCGCGCTTCAACACGAAGTGATCTGCAGCGAGGCTTGTTTTTGGGGGTTTGGCAAGGTTCTGCGAGGCACCGCGCCAGGCTGCGACCCGCGTAGCTATACTGCACCCACGGTGCGCCCCGTCGTCGCGCCCCTGCTGGCTCTGCACGCACCCGATCACGGAGTCACCCAGCATCACGAAGTCGCCCAGCATCACGAAGAGGACCCGCCATGAAGAAGCTCAAGCTGAACCCCGAGTGGACCGCCCTGATGAACAGCTACCGTGACGATCACCAGGATCCGCGCAACCAGCTGTGTCACCGCGTGGGCATCCCGATGATCGCCGCCTCCTTCCCCGTGGGGATGACGATCGTCGGCCTGCCGCTCGCCGCCGGCTTGTTCACGGTGGGCTGGGGCATTCAGTTCGCGGGGCACTACTTCGAGGGCAAGCCGCCGAGCTTTGTCTCGGACAAGCGCTCGCTCATCATCGGCCTGCTGTGGTGGAGCCAGAAGGTGGGCCTGAACCTCATCGAAGAGAGCGAGGGAGCGCCGAGCGCAGCGGACATGAGCGCGGCGGACATGAGCGCGGCGGACATGAGCGCGGCGCAGGCGAGCGCCGCGCTGAACTGAGCGCGGCGCGGGCGGCGCGACTACACCGACTTGGGGTTGATCTTGCCGGGGTCGATCCCAAGCTCCTCGATCGCCTTCGCCACGCTCTCCGCTGGGATCCGCCCCTCAGCGCGCAAGGCGTCGAGCGCGGCCAGCGCGATCGACTCAGCGTCGATCTCGAAGTGCCGCCGCAGCGCCTCACGGGTGTCGCTCATGCCGCTCGGTACGGACGGCTTCGGCATG
>CAYQAC010000093.1:4659-6790 GCA_964415255.1 uncultured Polyangiaceae bacterium
AAGCCGTCCGTACCGAGCGGCACGAAGCGCCCCGGGACCCAGCGCGCGATCTGATCGGGCACGAGCTTCATGTAATCCGTCGCCGCGATGTACGGGCCCTCCTCACGGCCGAAGGACTCGGCGATGAAGGAGGTCTTGGCGGGCTCAAGCGGGTGGAGCCGGTTGTGGCGCTCCACGGCTAGCGCGTCATCCCGAAGCTGCTGATAGCTGGTGACGCCCCACACGTCGGACGAGACCCCGAACCGCGAAGCGAGCAGGTCGGACGCGCGCAGCACCTCCAGCATGATGGTGCCGCTGCCGAGCAGCTGCACGTGCAGCGGGCGCCGCTCCGTTTCCTTACGGTAAAGGTATAGGCCGCGGATGATGCCCTCCTTCACGCGCTCCCCGGCGGGGATGGGGGGCTGCGAGTAGGCCTCGTTTTGCAGCGTGATGTAGTAGTAACAATCCTCCTCGCGCTCGAACATCGCCGCCATGCCGTCTTGCACCAGGGTCGCGAGCTCGTAAGCGAAGCTGACGTCATAGCTCCGGAGGTTCGGGACCGTGGCCGCCAGGATGGGGCTGTGCCCGTCCTGGTGCTGAAGGCCCTCCCCGTTCAGCGTGGTGCGCCCGGCGGTGGCGCCGAGCAGGAAGCCGCGACCCCTCAAATCGCCGAACGCCCACATCAAGTCCCCTGTCCGCTGGAAGCCGAACATGGAGTAGTAGATGTAGAAGGGGATCACCGGCTCCCCGTAGCTCGCGTAGGCGGAGCCCGCGGCGGTGAACGAGGCCATGGAGCCTGCCTCCGTGATGCCCTCCTCGAGCACCTGGCCGTCCTTGGTCTCGCGGTAGTAAAGCAGCTTACCTTTATCTACTGGTTCGTAGAGCTGACCAGAGGAGGAGTAGATCCCCACCTGACTGAACAGCACGTCGAGCCCAAAGGTGCGCGCCTCGTCGGGGATGATGGGTACCACCCGGCGGCCGATCTGCTTGTCTCGGATCAGCGAGGCGAGCAGCCGCGCGAACACCATCGTGGTGCTCGCCTCCCCCTTGCTCATCCCTGCGTCGAACTCCGCGTAGAAGCTCGCGCCCGGCAGCGCGGCGGGCACCGCGGCGTGGCCCTTCCGCTTGGGGATGACGCCGCCCAGGGCGCGGCGCCGCTCCAGCATGTACTGCACCTCCGGGCTGTTCATGCCCGGGTGCACGAAGGGGGCCTCGCTGAGCTTGTCGTCGGGCACTGGGAGGTCGAGCAGGTCACGGAAGGCCGCGAGCTCGCTGAGCTCCATCTTCTTCTTCTGGTGGGTGACGTTGCTGCCCTCGAAGGAGTCCCCGAGCGTCCACCCCTTGACGGTGTGCGCCAAGATCACTGAGGGGCGCCCCTGATACTCAGTGGCCGCGCGGTACGCTGCGTAGACCTTACGGTAGCTGTGCCCACCGCGCCTCAGGTGGCGAATTTGGTCGTCTGACAGGTGCTCCACCAGGGCGAGCAGCCGCGGATCCGTACCGAAGAAATCCTGACGCGTGTAGGAGCCAGGGGCCGTCGTGTAACGCTGCCACTGACCATCCACCACCTCGTTCATGCGGCGCCTGAGCACTCCGTCGGTGTCGCGCGCGAGGATCTCGTCCCACTCGTCCCCCCAGATCACCTTGACCACGTTCCACCCGGCGCCGCGGAACACAGCCTCGAGCTCCTGCACGATCTTCCCGTTGCCGCGCACCGGGCCGTCCAGCCGCTGGAGGTTACAGTTGATGACGAAGGTGAGGTTGTCGAGCCCCTCGCGCGCCGCGATGCTGAGGGCGCCGAGCGACTCCGGCTCATCCGTCTCACCGTCCCCCAAGAACGCCCACACCCGCGTGTTCGAGGTGTCCGCGATGCCGCGCGCGTGCAGGTAACGCGCGAAGCGCGCTTGGTAGATCGCGCTCAGCGGACCGAGCCCCATGCTCACGGTGGGGAACTCCCAGTAGCCGGGCATCAGCCGCGGGTGCGGGTAGCTGCTGAGGCCCACGCCGCGCTCAACTTCCCTGCGGAAATTCTCCATCTGCTCCAGGCTGATGCGCCCCTCGAGGAACGAGCGCGCGTAGATGCCGGGCGCCGCGTGCCCCTGGTAGTAGACGAGATCCCCAGGGCGCTCGTCGCGCCCGCGGAAGAAGTGAT
>CAYQAC010000093.1:6800-13469 GCA_964415255.1 uncultured Polyangiaceae bacterium
CCGGGCGAGGCATGCCCCTGGAAGAACACGACATCGGCGCCTCCCGCCGCATCCTTGCCGCGGAAGAAGTGATTGAAGCCGACCTCGTACAGGCTGGCGCTCGAGGCGTAGGTGCTGAGGTGGCCGCCGATCCCCGGGAAGCGCACGTTGGCCCGGTGCACCATGGCGACGGCGTTCCAGCGCACGTACTGGCGGATGCGCCGCTCAATCCCCATGTCCCCAGGAAAATCTGGCTCCTCCCCCTTGGGGATGGTGTTAACGAAATCCGTGATCAGCGGTCCACCGGGCACGACGCCGAGGCCGCGCGCGGCGTCCATCACCCGGCGCACCAAGAAGCGCCCGCGCGGCTTGCCCACCGCGGCCACCGCCGCCTGCAGGCTCTCCACCCACTCGCGCGTCTCGTCAGGATCCGTGTCGGACAACTCGGGGTAGTACGGGTAGTAGCTGTGCACCTGTAGGCTCCTTGGCTCACGTGGGGGCTCGCGGCATCGCGGCGGCCGAGGCATTCGTACGAACATCGACGGCGCGCTTCAAGCGCCAGGAACGCACAGGGGCGCTTCGTGAAGCGAAGCCGTCGTGGCTCGTCAGGCGCCGCACCCTACGCCCCGTGACGCACCCCGTCACAGCCGGCCGGCCTGCGCCCCAGTGACACGACGAGCGCCGTCGAGCGGCCGCTGAGTTTAGCCGGGGCCCCCCCTGCCGTGCCCAACGCTCGTGCAGCTCAAGCCCCAAGCGCCCCCATTTTACCTCAACTCCCCCACCCATCGACGCCTCGACCAGCTCATGCAGCCAAAGGGGGAGACGCCGCGCGATCGGTGACTATATAGCCCCCCAGTGCCGCGCTCCCTTCGATGGCTCATGTTCTTCCTCGTCTTCCTCCTGCTCCTCGGCCTCATCCATTACTGGTTGTGGGCGCGCCTGGTGCGCGACATGGCGCTGTCCCCTGGCTGGCAGCAGGCGTTGGCGGTCCTGTTCGGGCTGCTCGCGGCGAGCATCCCGCTCACCTTCGTGCTCTCACGGCGGCTCGACCCCGAGGCGAGTCGGCCGCTGTTGCTCGTGCTCTACGTGTGGCTGGGGGTGATGTTCTGGCTCACCCTGTGGGTGGGTGTGAGCGAGCTGGTGCGGCTCGGCGCGTGGATCTTGGAGCGGCGTCAGTGGCAGGCCGATCCTGCCTTCGCCGCCGAGCGGCGCACCTTCCTCGCCCGCGCGCTGGGCGGCGCCGCGCTGCTAGTGACCACCGGCTTCACCCTGAGCGCCGCGCGCTCGGCCCTCAGCCGAGTGCAGGTGAAGCGGGTGGAGGTGCCGCTCAAGCGCCTGCCGAAGGAGCTCGACGGCTTCCGCATCGTGCAGCTAACGGACGTGCACGTGGGGCCCACCATCGGCGAGCGGTTCATCCGCGATATAGTCAGCACAGTGAACGAACTAGCGGCGGACGCCGTGGTCATCACGGGGGACTTGGTGGATGGCAGCGTCGCGCGCCTGGGGCACGCCGTGCGTCCCTTAGGTGAGCTGACGTCGCGCCACGGCACCTTCTTCGTCACCGGTAACCACGAGTATTACTCCGGCGCCGCCGAGTGGTGTGAGGAGCTGACGCGCATCGGGATCCGCGTGCTGCGCAACGAGCACGTCACGCTGCGTAACGAGGCGGGCGGCGCGCTGGATTTGGCCGGGGTGGATGACCTGCAGGGGCGCCAAGCGCCGGGTCACGGCGCGGACTTGCCCGCGGCGCTGCGCGATCGCGATCCCAAGCGCCCGGTGGTGCTGCTCGCGCATCAGCCCATTCAGGTCCACGAGGCCTCGCGCCTGGGCGTGGATTTGCAGCTCTCCGGTCACACCCACGGCGGTCAGCTGTGGCCATGGCACTTCTTCGTGCGCCTGCAGCAGCCGGTGGTGGCGGGCCTCGCCTGGTTCCGTGACACCGCGATCTACGTGAGCTCGGGCACCGGCTACTGGGGGCCACCGCTGCGCCTGGGCGCACCCGCCGAGGTGACGGAGGTCGTGCTCAAGGCCGTGTGAGGCGCCTTGAGTGGATTATTTGGGGGTTGGACGGCACCGCGCTTGAGCGGCGCTGCGCGCTCAGCGGCGTGAACACCGAGCCCAACGCGAGCGCGCCGCGGTAAAAAAACCAACTGGCAGGCGTGGCGACTCTAGGTATGGTCCGCGCCGTGAAGTTGAGTCTGCTCATGGAGCTCCCGGAGGGCGAGTCGCGCGAGGCGCTCACCCAGCGCTACCAGGCGGAGCTTGAGGCGTCTGTTGTCGGAGCGCGCGCCGAGGGCGCTACGCCTTCAGACGCTGGGTCCTCAGAGGCGGCGGCGCAGCCCGCCACCGCTGGGGGCACGCAGGGCGCTGCCCAACCCACGAGCACCCCAGAGCTCGACCTGGTCTTCATCGCGAGCGATGAGCGCCCGCTGTTCGTCCGCCAGCTGGAGGCGCTGCCTCAAGCGACCGGCTGCTTCATCGCGGCCTTCGATGCGTACGTCACCCAAACTGACGGTTGGCTCGGTGAGCTGCTCACCGCTCACGCCAAGCTGCGCGATCCAGACATCTCCGCTGTCTTCAGCGAGCGCGCACCGGCGGGGGGGGAGAAGGTCACCCGCCTCATCCACCGCGGCCTGTGCCGCCTGAGCGGTCGGCGCTCGCCGCCCCGTGAGCTCGGCACCGCGGCGCTGTTCGATCGCCGCTGGGTCCCTGCGCTCATCGCGCTGCCGCCCCGGGCCGATCTCGATCTGCCCTTGGCGCTCGCGACCGTCGGCGCTGAGTGGCAGCGCGTGTGGCACCGTCGCGCGCTGAGCGCGACGCCTCCTCAGCCGCCGCTCGGGGCGCGCATGACGCTCGGATTTCGCCGGCTCTCCTGGCTGGGCGGCCTGCGCGAGCTAGCGATGCTGATCGGGCTCGGCGTCTATGGCTTCTGCGGCATCCTGATCGTCTCGGGGCCGCGCTCCGCCTGGACAGCCAAGGGGGGGTTCGGCGTGGCGCTGGTCCTCCTGCTGACGCTGATCGCCGGGTTAGTGCAGTGGTTCATGCGGCGCCCGCTGCGCCCCGCGCTCGCCCTGGGCAGCGAGACAGTCGCTGAGATCGAGAGCCACCGACGCGCTCTGCCGTCCAGGTGAGGGCCGCCCAGGTGAGCGCCGCCCAGGTGAGCGACGCGCGCCTCAGGCCTTGCGCCCAGAGAGCTCCGCTGAGACGACGACGCCGAGGCTCGCGGCCAGCGCCTCCGCCACCCGGAGGCCATCCACAGCGGCGCTCATGATGCCGCCCGCGTAGCCGGCGCCCTCTCCACAAGGGAACAGGCCAGGCGCCGAGAGGGCCTCGTGCGTCTCTGGGTGACGCGGCACGCGCACCGGGCTGCTGGTACGCGACTCCACGCCGATGAGCTGCGCCTCCTCCGTGACGTAGCCTCGGAGCTGCCCGTCGAAGGCGGTGAGCGCCCGGCGCAGGCGCCGGCTGAGATCCAGGCCGGTGCTGTCGAGCACCGCGCCGAGTTCCGCTGAGGTGAGCCCCGGGATGTAGCTGGTGTCCCCGAGCCGGCCGCTTGCGCGCCCCGCGATGAAGTCAGTCACCCGAACGGCAGGCGCCACGAAGGCGCCCCCGCCCGCCTGAAACGCCGCCGCCTCCAGCCTGCCCTGCACCTCAAGGCCCAAGAGCGGCGCGTCCCCGCGGAGCCCGAGGTGCCGAGCGGCGCGCGCAAGATCCTCCTGCTCCACCTGCACCACGAGGCCCGAGTTGGCGAACGGCGAGCTGCGCCGCTTCAGGCTCATGCCATTCACCACCAGCTTCTCAGGCTCCGTCGCCGCCGGCACGATGAAGCCGCCTGGGCACATGCAGAACGAGAACACGCCCCGCCCGTCCACCTCATGCGCCACGCGGTAAGCTGCGCTGCCTAAGCGTGGGTGCCCGGCGTGCGCGCCATACTGGATGCGGTCAATGAGCGGCTGCGGGTGCTCCACGCGCACCCCCATCGCGAACGGCTTGCCCTCAAGCGGCAGCCCGGACTCCCACAGCATGCGGTAGACGTCGCTCGCGGAGTGCCCCGTGGCGAGCACCACCCGCGCCGCGCTGAGCTCCTCACCCCCTTGGAGGCGCACGCCGGTGACGCGCTCTCCCTGACGCACAAGCTCCGTCACCCGCGCGCCAAACCGGAAGCGCACCCCAGCGGCCTGAAGCGCGCACCGCAGCGCGCTCACCACCTGCGGCAGTCGGTTGGAGCCGATGTGCGGCCGCGCCTCCGTGAGGATCTCCTCGGGTGCGCCGCATTGGACCAACACCTCAAGCACGTCGCGCACGCCGCCTCGTTTGTGGCTCCGAGTGTAGAGCTTGCCGTCGCTGTAGGTGCCCGCGCCGCCTTCACCGAAGCAGTAGTTGCTGTCCGCGCTCAGCACCCCATAGCGGTTCAAGGCCTTCAGGTCGTGGCGCCGCGGCTGCACCTGCTTGCCGCGCTCGAGCACCGTGGAGCCGACGCCGAGGCGCGCCAGCTGATAGGCGCAGAAGAGCCCCGCCGGGCCACCGCCGATGATCAGCACCCGCTCTGGATCGGATACCTGACTTAACTCAGGCGGGCCACTGACTAGCTCCGGCGCGCCTCCTACGCGGAACAGCAAGCGGTGACGCGCGTGGCGGTGGCGCGCGTCGAGCGAGCGCTTCAAGAGCTTTAGCTCGGGCAGCTGCTCCTGTGAGACCCTGAGCGCCTCCGCCGCGCGCTGACGTAGGGCGGTCGCGTCGTCAGGCTCGTCCAGCTCCACCACCAGCTCAAGCTGATCGCTCGGACTCTTAGTCAGCTTAGGTGACTTGTGGCGCTGCGGGTCGGGTCGGGGGCGCTGGACGCTGGGCCTCGGGCGCGGCGCGCCTGACGCGACGCGCGGTGCGTCGGGCCGCTCGGCGCCCTGCGCCACGCCCGCCCTAGGCCGCCTCGTGGATCGCCGACTCCTTCGCTCATTCACGGCGAACAGCCTTGAGCAAGCGCCGCAGGAAGTCGAGCGCTTTGGCCTCGCTTGCGGCGCCCCGCGGGCAGTGCCACGAAGCCGCCGTGGCCACCCTCGAGTTTTACTACGACTTCGTCTGCCCCTATGCCTATTTGGCGAGCACCCAAGTGGAGGCCCTCGCGCGCCGCGCTGGGGCTCAGCTGGTGTACCGCCCCCTCTTGCTCGGCGGGCTGTTTCGGCACTTGGCGGGCGAAGGCTACGCGCCGAACCAGATGAACGCGGCGCGCGCGAAGGTGGGTAAGCGCGATCTCGAGCGCTACGCGGCGCTCTACGGGGCAGCGCTCGCGCGCCCAGCAGAGCACCCACGGCGCACGGTGCTGGCGCTGCGCGCCGCGCTCGCGAGCGGGGACGTCGCGCGCGCCAGCCACGCGCTGTTCAAGGCCTACTGGGGCGAGGGAGCCGACGTGGAGCGGCCGGAGGTGGTGGCCAGCGCGCTCAGCCGAGCGGGGCTGGACGGCGCCCTCGCTGTCTCTCGGGCGGAGCAGCCCGAGGTGAAGGAGGCGCTCCGCGCGGCGACCGCGGAGGCCGCCGAGGCCGGGGTGTTCGGCGTACCTAGCTTCCGTGTGGTCACTGAAGATGGCAGTGAGCTTTACTGGGGACAAGACCGGCTAGCCCAGGTGGCTGCGGCGCTCACCCCCGATTTAGGCTGGCCCCCTGACTTTCCCACACGACGAGCAGACGTGGGTGGTTCGACTGTCCATGGGGGTGGCGAGCTGGAGATCGAGCTGTGGTACGACTTCTCGAGCCCTTACGCCTACCTCGGTTGGTGCCAGCTCGAGCGGATTGAGCGCGAGACGGGGGCGCGCGTTCGCCCGCGCCCGTTCCTGCTCGGCGCCGTGCTGCAACAGCTCGGCTACGCCGGCGCGCCCATCCTCACCTTCCCACCGGCGAAGCAGCGCTACGCGGGACTCGACCTTGAGCGCACCGCGCGCACGCTCGGCGCACGCTACCAGTTCCCCTCACTGTTTCCGCTGCGCGCGGTGGCGCCGCTGCGGCTGGCGCTGGCGAGCGGTGAGCACCTGCGGCCGCTCAGCAGCGCGCTGTTCGAGGCCTACTGGGCGGACGGCCAAGACATCTCGAATGAGGCGGTGCTGCGTGAGATCGCGGCTCGTGTGGGGGTACCTGAGGCGGCGTTCGAGGCGACTCAGAGCGAGCCCATCAAGCAGGCGCTCAAAGCCAACACGGATGAGGCGCTGGCCCGCGGCCTGTGCGGCGCGCCGAGCTTCACCGTGAAAGATGAGCTGTTCTGGGGACAAGACCGCGTGGAGTTGCTGATCGACACCGTGAACCGCACGGGCAGCGCCTGAGCCCCAGGAGCAGCGGCGACGGCGCGTGGTGCGCCGCTTCAACGCCGCGAAGAGGGCTCGATGCCGCGCGACGCCATCGAGGGCTCAGGCTCGACTATAAGTCAGCTTTATTGTCTATTTACCATCTGATGAGCCAGGCTGACTTCAGAGGACGCCCGAGCTGCCAGCGCGGCCCGGCGCACCCTGCGAGCGGTGCCCAGGGTGGCTCAGCGCAAGCCAACCCCCAAACCCCAAATTCCCAAACTCCCTGGCGGCCGTGGAGCCTGCCCGAAGCCGTGAGCCAAGGGTCAGCCGACGCAGCGCCCCCGAGCCGAGATTGGCGATCCAACCAGGATTGAGCAGGGTGCGCCCGCGCCGCGCCGTCCTGGCCACACGTTCAAGCC
>CAYQAC010000093.1:13479-20652 GCA_964415255.1 uncultured Polyangiaceae bacterium
GTTCAAGCCGAGATTGGCGTCCCGAACGAAGCGCCCCCGAGCCGAGATTGGCGCCCCCGATCTGGGTCAAGTTGAGGGGGGCCTCGGAGATGGAGTATGCTCTTGAGTCGGGCGCCTGGTGCCCTCATCAAAGGACGGCACCGTGACCGCTCGCAGCCTCACCCTCCGCTCCATCCCATCGCTCGCCATCGCGCTGACCAGCCTCGCCCTCATCGCAACGGCCTGCTCGCTCACCGGCAACAGCGATCTGGCCTCAGGCGCAGGGGGTGGAGACGCTAGCTCTGGCGGCAACGCTGGTTCCGGCGGCGGTGCTGGTTCCGGCGGCAGTGCCGGCTCTAGCGGCAGCGCTGGTTCCGGCGGCAGCGCCGGCTCTAGCGGCAGCGCGGGGACCACCGCCGGCTCAGGGGGCGACGCCGGCTCAGGGGGCAGGGCACCACTCATCCAAGGCTTGAGCTGCCAGCGCGGCGAGGAGTGTGAGAGCGGTCACTGCGCGGACGGCGTGTGCTGCGACACTGCCTGCAATGGCCTGTGCGTCGCGTGCAGCGCGGAGCGGATTGGGGGAGGCACCGACGGCACCTGCGCGCCCATCACGGCGGGCGCCGACCCGGACTCGGAGTGCGAGGATCAGGGCAGCGCGAGCTGCGGCACGAGCGGCGCTTGTGATGGCAACGGCGCTTGCCAGCTGTACCCCACCAACACGGTGTGCGGCCCGTCGAGCTGCAGCGAGGGCGTGCGCACCCTGCCCTCGCTGTGCGATGGCAGCGGCGAGTGCGTCGCGGGCACGACTGAAATCTGCGACCAAGACGTGTGTGCCGGCGACGTGTGCCTGGGTCAGTGCACCGCAGACAGCCAATGCGCCGGGGCCGATCGCTACTGCGAGCTGGTGAGCGCCAGCTGCCAGACCGTGCTCGACAATGGTCAGGTTTGCGAACGGAATGCCCAGTGCGCGAGCGGGCAATGTGTTCAAGGCGTGTGCTGTGACACCGCCTGCGACAGCACCTGTGAGAGCTGCCTCGCAGCCCACCAGGCATCGGGCGCGGATGGCACCTGCGGACCGGTTCAAAACGGCACCGATCCGCTGTCTCAGTGTGACGATCAGGGAGCCGCCAGCTGTGGCACCAACGGCCTGTGCGATGGCGCGCGCGGCTGCCGCGTGTACCGGCCTGGCACCGTGTGTGGGGCCAGCACGTGTCGAGAGGATGGTCGCTATCACCCCGAACAACACTGCGACGGCAGCGGGGCGTGCTCGGCCGCGCCGACCATCTCTTGCCACCCGCGGCGATGCAACGCCGAGGGCTGCATCGCCCCGTGCGTGGTGGATAGCCACTGCGCGGAGGACCACCACTGCGCTCTCAACGGCAAGTGTGTGAAGGTTCAGCCCCTCGGCACGAAGTGCAACGAGGACGCCGTGTGCGATTCCAGGCGGTGCGTCGAAGGGGTTTGCTGCAACAGCGCCTGCGAAGGCGCCTGCTTCTCCTGCAAGACCGGCAAAGTGCCGGGTGAGTGCGGCCCCACCAAGCTCTGCACCACCCCAGAGTGTAACGGCATGTGCGACAAGTACGGCGTCTGCAAGCCTGACATGTTCTGCCAGTGACCTGCTTGGTTGGGGGGTCCTCATGACCTCCACGACACAAACAAGCTGCGCCATCGTGACACACCAGGGCCACGCGCCAGCTGGGGCAGCTGAGCAGCTGAGCGGCTTGGGGCCTGCGGCGTTGGTGCCGCGCCGCGTTAGCTGGCAGGCACCGCGGGTGATGGGCTATGGTGACGAGTCCAGCTTCGCCTCACCACAGATTGGTTGTACCAGTGGTCGCTCAACTCCTCCGCCTCATTGTGGCCTCATCGGTCGGCGCCCTGCTGCTCGGCGCCTGCTCCCTCACCGACACCAGCAACCTCAGCTCAGGCTCGAAGGGCGCGGGCGTCGCGGGAACGAGCGGTAGCGGCGGGGTCAGCGGAGGTGGCCACGGGGGCACGAGCGGCAGCGGAGCGGGCGGCAATGGCGCCACGAGCGGCGAGGGTGGCAGCGCGGGCGCGGGGGCGAGCGGGGGAGCCGCGGGGACAGGCGGGGCCACGGCGCTCACGCTCGGAGCGGAGTGCCATGACGCGAGCGCCTGCGCGAGCGGCCACTGCGTGGATGGCGTGTGCTGCGACACCGCTTGTGACGGCCTGTGCGTCGCGTGTAAGGCGGATCGCATTGGCAGTGGCACTGACGGCACCTGCGCGCCCATCGCCACAGGCACCGACCCTGACTCGGAGTGCCTGGACCAAGGCAGCGCGAGCTGCGGCACCACCGGCCTGTGTGACGGCGCTGGCGCTTGCCAGCTCTACGCTGCGGACACCCAGTGCGGGACCTCAAGCTGCAGCGCGGGGGTGCGCACCCTGCCAGCACAGTGTGATGGCAGCGGCACCTGCGTCGCTGGCGGTACGGAGGCCTGCGCGCAGGGCAGCTGCGACAGGGACGTGTGCTTGGGGCAATGCACGGCGGACAACCAGTGCGGCTCCGGGCGCTACTGCAACACGGTGAGCGCCGACTGTGAGCCGACGCTCACCAATGGTCAGGCTTGCGAACGTACTGCCCAGTGTGAGAGCGGGCACTGCGCCCAGGGCGTGTGCTGCGACGCCGCCTGCAGTGGCCTGTGCGAGAGCTGCTTGGGGAGCCACAAGGCCTCAGGAGCGAGCGGCATCTGCGGCGCGGTCAAGATCAACACGGACCCGCTGACCCAGTGTGATGAGGCCAGCGCCTCAAGCTGCGGCCAGACCGGCATGTGCGATGGCGCCCGCGCCTGCCGCCTGCACCCAAGCGGGACGGTGTGTGTCTCGGCTAGTTGCCAGCCCGATGGCCGCTTCAGCCAGCCACGGACCTGCACCGGCTCGGGCACCTGCTCTTTCGGCAGCACAGTTCAGTGCGACCCGTACAAGTGCAACAACTTTGGCTGCATCGATACGTGCCGCGGCGACAGCGACTGCGTTGGGGAGAACATCTGCATGCTCGCCTACGGCAAGTGCGACAAGGAGCGGACGCTGGCGCTCGGCAAGCACTGCACAAGAGACCTGGAGTGTGAGGCGTCCGTCTGCATTGAGGGCGTGTGCTGCAGTTCGACGTGCAATGGAACCTGTCGGTCCTGCGTCGACGGCAAGGACGGGCCTGGCAAATGCAGCGACGTGACTGACTGCCGCGAGTGTGCGGCTGATGGGTCCATTTGCGTCAACGGCGCCTGCAAGGTGCAGCTGTGCCCATGACGGCGCCCACGCCCCACGCCGAGCCGGAGCTGGTCGGGCGCTACGCCATCTACCAGGAGATCGCCGCCGGTGGCATGGCTACGGTGCACCTCGGCCGGCTGGTGGGCGAGGGTGGCTTCAGCCGCACGGTCGCCGTCAAGCGGCTCCACCCTCAGTTCGCGCGCGACGCCGACTTCGTCGACATGTTCCTCGACGAGGCGCGCATCGCCGCGCGGATCCGCCACCCGAACGTGGTGTCCACGCTGGACGTGGTGGCTAGCCAGGGGGCGCTGTTACTCATCATGGACTATGTCCATGGTGAGTCGCTCTCCAAGCTGCTGCGCCTCGCCGGCCAAGCGCGAGAGTACGTCCCGCTCGACGTGTGCCTCGGCATCGTGAGCCAAGCCTTGCTCGGGCTGCACGCGGCGCACGAGGCGCAGTCTGAGCGGGGGGAGCCGCTCGGCATCGTGCACCGCGATATCTCACCTCAGAACATCATGGTGGGCACGGGCGGGGTAGCGCAGGTGCTCGACTTTGGGGTGGCGAAGGCCGCCATGCGCGCGAGCACCACACGGGAAGGCCAGGTCAAAGGCAAGATCGCCTACATGGCGCCGGAGCAGCTCGCGAGCGGCGACATCGATCGCCGTGTGGATGTGTTCGCGGCGGGCGTGGTGCTGTGGGAGTCGCTCACCGGCAGGCGCCTGTTTGCGGGGCAAGATCTCGCGGAGACGCTCGGACGCATCACCCAGGCGCCGGTCGCGCCGCCATCCTCCGTGCGCCCCGAGATACCACCCGAGGTAGACGCGCTGGTCCTGCGGGCGCTCACGAAATCACCTAAGGAGCGCTTCAACACGGCGCTCGAGTTCGCCACCGCCATCGAGGCCACCGGGCGCGTGGGCTCGGCGCTCACCATCGGTGCTTGGGTGCAGCGCATCGCAGCGCAGGGGCTCAGCGAGCGCAGCCAGCAGGTGAGCGAAGTCGAGAGCCGCAGCACGATCGTGCCGCGTGGCATCATCCCGCGCGTCGACGTCGCGAGCGTGGTCACCACCGCGCCGGTCCGCCGGCGCCCCCGCTGGCCGCTCATCGCGGGGCTCACCACGCTGACCCTGCTCGCGCTCTCCATCGGTGCCGGCGCGCTCTGGCGGATGCGCAGCCCACCCGCCGCCGCCACGCAAGAGGCTAGCGTGAGCGACACCGCGCTCAGCGCTCAAGCCCCGAACACCGCTGAGGCGACTGAGCCCGCCGCAACCGCTGAGGCAACGGCACCCACTGAGGCGCCTGAGCTCGCCGCAACCGCTGAGGCGCCTGAGCCCGCTGAGACGCCTGAGCCCGCCGCAACCGCTGAGGCGCCTGAACCCGTCGCTGCCACGCCAGTGACCAAAGCCGCCCCGCGGCAAGCACCCAAGGCCGCGCCCAAACCCAAGCCCGCTCCTGCGGCCGCCAACTGCGACCCGCCATACTCCATCGACGACAAGGGCATCAAACGCATCAAGCCTGGCTGCCTGTGAGCCGCACTGCCAGCACGAGCCGCACTACCAGCACGAGCCGCACTACGCCTCCGTCAAGCCGACTGACCTAACCCCATGCACTCCCCCCTCATGCGCCCCACACGTGTGCTACCTCGCGCCACCACCGCCGCGGTGCTGCTCGCCCTGAGCACCGCCGCGAGCACCTCGGTGAGCGCAGCTTCTACTGACGCTGAGGCCGCCAAAGCGCGCTGCGGCGGCGCCTATGAGGCCGCCCAAGAGGCCCGAGCCAAGCGCGCCTGGCTCGACGCTCGCAAGGAGCTCTTGGTCTGCGCCCAAGATGAGTGCCCCGCCTTCGTCCGCAAGGACTGCTCCTCCTGGCTCGAGGAGGTCACCCGATCCATCCCCACCTTCGTGCTGGTCGTCAAGACCACTGACGGTCAGGACGTGATGGACTACGAGGTGCGCCTCGACGGCGAGCAGCTGCGCACCGACGCGGGCGCCGCCATCGAGGGCGATCCTGGTGAGCATCAGCTCACCATCAGCGCAGCGGGTCACCAGCCGTTCGAGCTCAAGCTGATGCTCCGCGAGGGCGAGCAGCACCGCCAGGTGGAGGTGACGCTCAAGCCCCGTGGCAGCTCCGCCGCGGTAGCCAGCGTGACTGATGAAGACTCGGTGTCGCTCGACCCTAAGACCTCGTCGGCGCCCATCCTCGGCTACGTCCTCGGCGGCGTGGGGGTGGTGGGGCTCGGCGCCTTCGGCTACTTCGCGCTCACGGGGAGGCAGCAGCGGAGCGACCTGGAGAGCGACTGTAAGCCCAACTGCCCACAAGCTGACGTCGACGCGGTGGACCAGAAGTTCCTGTTCGCGGACATCTCGCTCGGTGTGGGGCTCGTGTCACTCGGAGTCGCCGCCTACCTCATCTTGACGCACGACTACGGCGGAGAGCAGGCGCGCGCGCCCCTGCCGCTCAATGTGTACCCCACGGCGGGGGGTGGCGTGGGCACCTGGATCACGCGCTTCTGAGGTCGGCGCTCTAGAGCGGCGATCAGTTTGCCACCAAACGGACCCGAGAAACCGGCCCTGAAGAGGGCCCAGCAAAGGAGGAGGGAGGCTCGCTTGACGTCGCGCGGCCCCTCGGAGATCCTGTGAGCTGTATTAGGACGTGGGGTCGCTCAGAGCTACCTCATTGCTTGAGTCATAAGGAGGGCCTGACCATGAAGCGCATCGCTACAACACGCCATCTTGGCGTCTTCTCTTGGGTGTGTATTCCACTCGTGGGGCTGATGGGCCTCGTCGGGTGTTCTGACGATGACGACGAGAAGAAGCCTGGCGGGCAGGGCGGCACGGCAGGCACCGCCGGCTCAGGTGGCACGGCGGGCTCAGGTGGCACAGCAGGCACCGCCGGCTCAGGTGGCACCGCCGGCTCAGGCGGCACCGCTGCGTCAGGTGGCACCGCGGGTACCGGTGCGACGGCAGGCGTGGGCGGCAGCGGTGGGGGCGCGGGGTGCGAAGCGCCCCGCGACGCCACCAGCTCCAAGGTGTGCCTCAGCTTGGCGCCACAGGCGTTGACGCTCGGCAGCTCACCTGACCTTGATGGCCAGGGCGTCGGCGTGGTGCAGATCTACTCGGTGGAGCAGCCCGATCTGCCCGGCGCGCCAGGGCCGCTCGCCACCCTCAACATCACGTCGGGCGCGGGCGGCGAGATCAGCCTGGCGGACCTCGCCGGCTGGACAGAGGCGATCGAGAGCCTCCCCGACACGGTCTACATCCGCGCTTGGTTCTTCGATAACCCGCTGGCGCTGCAGCTCGTGAGCGCGGGCCAAGCCCCGCTGGTGTGGGGTGTGTTCCTCGGCGGCGTGGATCTGAACCAGGGCCTGACTACCCCCATGCGGCTGCGCCCCGTGTCGCTCCCCGCAGGGGTCGGCACCGAGGTCAACATCCCCATGGTGGGCTTCCGCAAGCTCGTGGTGCAGCTCTCTCCTGGCACAAACTACAGCTTCCCTGACGATGGCCAAGGCTTCATCAGCTGGGGCGCGTTCCATCAGCGCGGGCTCGCGCCGGACGCCGCGGTGTTTGGCCTAGGGCGGCTCCCTTCGTGCGTGGATGCCTCGGCAGGTCCACAGCTCGTGCCGGGCTTCGTGATCGCACCGTGCCCTGGGGGCTCGTGCGACAACACCTGGATCGCAGGCCGCCTCGACGACTACGGCTACACCCGAGATCCGAACGCTGGGCTGCTGCTCCCGTTCTTCTCGCTCACCGCCGTCCCAGAGGGCGATCCACCGGCGCCGCTGCTCCCCACCACCAACCAGATCGATCTGAGCGAGGCGGCTCGCTACGATCTGGGGGTCCTGACCTCTGAGTTCACGTTCACGGTCAGCTCTCCGATCACTCCGCCGCCGAGCTTCAGCTGCTCCTCTACGGGCGGCACGGGCGGCACGGGTGGGACCGGCGGGACTCGCGGCGCCGCTGGCCCTGGAGGCGTTGG
>CAYQAC010000094.1:0-3780 GCA_964415255.1 uncultured Polyangiaceae bacterium
GAGCTTGGGATCCGCTCCAGGCCATCACCCAGATCCCCCCTGAAGATCCGGCGGTGAGCGCCGCAGCCGAGCCGCGGCGCGCGAGGATCTGGCGCGAGCCTAGGCAGCCCACCGTCCGCGTCAATCAGTGAGAGCGCCTTACGAATCGCCGTCAGCATCCCCAGGCCGAGCACGTCAATCTTGAAGAAGCCCAAGATCTCGATGTCATCTTTGTCCCACGGGATCACGGTGCGCCCTTCCATGCGCGCTGGCTCCACCGGCGCCACCTGCGCGAGCGGCGCGTCTGAGAGCACAAAACCCCCCACGTGAATCGACAGGTGCCGCGGGAAGCCCTCGAGCGCCGCGGCGATGCTCACCACCTGCGAGAGGCGCGCGTCGTCCGGGTCAAAGCCGTGGGCTCGCAAGCGCGCGGGCGTGAGCGCCGCGCTCTCCCACTGGGTCAAGGCGGCGCTCAGCGCGGTCACCTGCGACAGGCTGAGCCCAAACGCCTGGCCGACATCGCGCAGCGCGCTCTTGCCCCGATAGCGGATCACCTCGCACACCATCGCCGCGCGCTCCCGGCCGTACCGCGCGTAGATGTCTTGGATCACCTCCTCGCGCCGCTCATGCTCAAAATCAATATCGATGTCCGGCGGCTCCGCGCGCTCCTCGCTGAGGAAGCGCTCGAACAAGAGCTCGCTGCGCGCCGGATCCACCGCGGTGATGCCGAGCACGTAACACACCGCGCTGTTGGCCGCGCTGCCGCGCCCCTGACACAAAATTCGCCGAGCCCGCGCCAGCTCCACCACCTCAAAGGTGCTTAAAAAGTATGGCGCGCCCCCCATGCGCTCGATCAATAATAATTCCTTGCGGATTTGTTCCGTGACTCGCGCTGGGGCCCCCTCCGGGTAGCGCCGCCGGGCGCCCTCCTCAGTGAGCCGGCGCAGGCGCTGATCCGCCGACTCACCCGGCTCAAGCGCGCAGGGGAACTGATAATCTAGCTCCGCCAGGCTGAACGTCAGCGCGCGCGCGAAGCGCGAGGTGCCCTCCACCCACGCTGGCTCGTCCGCGAAGCGCGCGCGCATCGCCACCTCCGAGCGGAGCGACTCACTGTTCACGCTGAGCCAGGTCCCTGCTTGATCTAGGGTGAGCTTACGCCGCACGCACTCGAGCACGTCGGCGACTCGGCGCAGCGAAGGGTGGTGGTAGCGCGGCCGCGCGCTGGCGATCTGCAGGAGCCCATGCGCCTTAGCCCAGCTCCGCCCAAGCTGCTCCCGCGCGCGATCGTAGCCGTCCAAGCGCCGCACCTGCGCCACCGCGATGCGCCGCGCCTCAGGATCACTCGCCCGCGCGTCGTAGGCCTCAGCCAGCGCGCCTAGCTGCTCCGCGCTGAGCTCCACGCGTCGGGACGAAGCGCCGCGCGGATCCTGCACCGGGAGCACGAGCCGCAGGCCCTCCGCGTGCTGCAAGAGCCAGCTGAGCTCCACCGCGGCCTCGCCCTTCGGCTGATCGGCGTGCCCGCGCGTCAACAGCTGACACAGGCTGGTGTAGCCGCGATGATTTTCCACCAAACAATACACGGTGGGCAGCTCAAGCGCCGCAGCGGCGCAGCGATGAAGCGACTCGCGCTGTACATTTCTTTGGGGGTTGGGCACCGCACTTCGGCGCGCTGGGGAGCTGCCCAGAGCAGCACCCAGCTCACCCAGCGCAGCTGAGCCACCCAGCGCACTCAGCTCACCCAGCGCAGCTGAGCTACCCAGCGCGCCCAGCTCACCCAGAGCGCCCAAGCCGCTCGGCGCCCCAAGACACTCATCAAGCGGCCCTGGGTGCACGCTCAGCTCCGCACCCACGATCACTCGCTGCCCCAGCTCGCGCCCCCGCTGAAAGCTGCGCGGCGCGCCGTACAGCCCGTTCAAGTCACAGATGGCGATCGCCTCGAGCCCCAGCTCCGCCGCGCGCGTCACCAGCTCCTCTGGGTGAGACGCACCCCGCAAAAATGAGAAATTCGAGCGCGCGAGCAGCTCAACGAACCCCATGGCTCAGCCCTGACGCTAGAGCGGCGATCCGTTCGCCGCCACACGAGCCCGGAAAACCGCCCCCATGCGGGGCGAGGGTGCGCTTTTCCGGGCTCTCCGCATGCTGCTGCTTCCCTTCACGGCGCTCTAGTTGCTGATTTGAGGTCGACTTACGGTAAACCGTTTGTCGTTCTAGTCGTACACGCCCTGCAAGAAGCGCCCACCGCTCTGGCGCTCCACGAAGGCCAGCGCCTCGAAGCTAGCGCGCTCCCCCGGCTCCGACAGGCTCTCCAGCGTGAGACGCCAGTAGTCCCGCGAGACGGGGGCTTCACTCCACCACTCGACACCTTCGAGCCGCGACTCCAGGTGCGCCTCCGCCACACGATACAGCCGGCGCCCCATGCTGAGCGTCGCGCCGCGCTCAAACGGCGGACGTGGCGGCGCGGAGCGCCCCTCCGCAGCCCGCGCCGCGGGCTCACCGCGGCGCGCCACGAGCCTAGGCGAGCGCGCTGGGCTCACTGACGGTATGGATAACTGACCACTAGGCGACTGCGTTGAAGACCGCTGCCCTGACTGTACGGCTGACTGACCCTTGGGTGAGATGCGCCGCAGCACACCGCCGAGCTCGATGGGGCGCTGAAATAGCCGCGTGGGCAGCTCAAAAGCGGACAGCGGGGGCCCATAGGGCAACAGCAGCGACGCCTCACGACGCGAGGCGACGCTTGAGGACCGCCGACCGCGCGCGGCGCCACGCGCTGGCCGCGGCACCGCCGCGACTAAGCGACTCTGCGCCTCGAGTCGGTGCCCATCCACCCGCTCGAGCACCCCCACGCGCGCCTCACCCAGCTCTGCCTCAAGCTCTGCGATCAAGACCGGCAGACGCTCGGCGAGATCTCCCCGCCCCTCAGCGCCGCTCCGCCCCAGCTCAAGCTGTGGGAGCTGGGCGCGCGTGACACTTGGCGCCCTCAACACGAGACCTATGCTAGGCGCCTCAAGGCGCAGGGTGACGAGCCGCGCTGTCAGCACCCGCAGCAGATCCGCCTCACGCCAGAGCGGCGCCGCGAGCTCGAAGCGGTGGCTCGCGGTGGGCTTCAGCCCGCGCAGGCGCGCGACCGCGCGGTCATATAAAATGACTAACTCGAGCCGCTGCGCCGCCGCCCCGCGCCCCCACAGCCGCGAGCTGAGGCGCGCGACCAAGCCGCGCAGCGCGAACTTGAGCGGCTCGAGGCCATCTAGAGCATCTTCCCAGCTGCTCTGCTCCACCAGCCGCTCCTCGGGGTGGTGAGCGGTGAGCGGCTCACGATCGCTGCCCTGGCAGAGCTCCAAGATCTGCCGGGCGTTCGGGCCCAGGCGGCTCTCTGCCAGCTCAGGCGGCAACGCGGCGAGCGCGGCGACCGTGTGCAAGCCCAAGCGCGAGAGGCTCGTGAGCCGCTCCCGATCGAGCGGCAGCGCGGTGATGGGCAGGGCCGCGAGCCGCGCCTGCTGCTGCGCTTGTGACACCACAGCGACCCCGTCGCGTGATAGTCGCCCCCAGCGCGCGATCGCCTGCGCCGCCTGCGGCCCCCCGGCGATCACCACGCGCACAGCGCGACCGCTGGAGCTCGGTGAAGCCTGCCGCACCCGATCCGCGAGGCGCATGGCGAGCAGCTCCTCCCCACCAAACAGCCGATCCGCACCGGTTGTGTCCACCCACACGGTGTCCGGGGCCTGATAGCCCACCGTCGCCCCGAACCCGAGCGCCACCTCTGCCAGGCGCTGGAGCTCTCGCGTGACACGCCGCGTGGGC
>CAYQAC010000094.1:3790-8181 GCA_964415255.1 uncultured Polyangiaceae bacterium
GCAGCGCCTGGATCCGCAGCTCCGAGACCAACGCACGCGCCTCAGCCAAGCGCTGACCTGGCCGCACGCCGAAGCGCTCCGCCTCCCCGTTCACCGCGCCAAGCCGCGCCCCCGCGGGCAGCGAGGCCGAGCGCTCATCTTCCTCCAACACCACCGCGAAGGGGCGGCTCATGAGCTCGCTCCCTGGCGTGGGCGCCACGCCCCGATAGCCCATTTCCTCACGGAATATATCTACCCCCAGCTCAACCAAGAGCTCCGGGAGCACCAGCGCCGCCACGCGCCGCGCACCGGCTGCCCTTTCATCAGCCTGAGGCGCAGGGCGGCCACAGGGCGCTGCATGGGGTTCAAGCGCTGCGGCACTCATCAGCGACCTCCAACTCGGCCCCGCCACCTAACAGCGCTTGGGCGCGCACCAGGGTGGAGCCAGCGCCTTGCGCGCCCACCTGCCGCCCGTAACGATCTTTGCCGAGCTTCACGGAGACCACTCCGGCGTGCTGCCGTAGCTCGAAGCGCTGCGCGACGGGCAGCGGCGCGCGGCGCGTGGTGCTGGCGTCCGTGAGGAGCAACACCGTGGTGTCTCCTTGCTCCGCCGCCAGCGCCAGGCGGCGCACCACCCGCCCCAGCCCGCTGAGTGGGATCTCCAACGGCTGCGCCGCTGTCCCCACCCAGTCCACCACCACGAGCGAGAACACCTGCGACTCCACCAGCTTGATGGTGGCGCGGTGGATCGCCTCAACCTGGGGCTCTACCACCAGCAGCCGATTGAGAGACACCCCAGCACGCGCGACCGCTGGCGCGAACAGTGACGCCGTGGGGTCGACGAAGGCACACCACGAGCGCTCTCCGCTCGGCCCCCCTGCCCCTCGCTGCGCCTCACGGCACGCCGCCAGCGCCACGCTCGTCCCCAGCGCCACGCCGCTCTGCGCGAGCTCCACCACCGCCCCAGTGGGGAAGCCGCCGTCAGGGAGCCAATCATCAAGAGGCAGACCAAGGGGCCGCACGCTGCGCTCGCTCGGCCTCAGAGCCGAAGCACGAGCGCCGGGCAGATCGCCGCTAGGCTGAGCTAGGTAAACGGAGCGAGGGAGTTGAGCCAGGAGAGCCGCCGGGAGCGCCATACTGAACATCATAACAGCACTGAACGGGCGCGCCAGGTATGTACGCTGGAGGCAGGACAAACAATGTCCAAAAAATACGTAAATAGCTGATTTTATTTATGATTTTTCACATTGAGGTGCCCAACCCCAAGACCCCGATCTGGATGAGCCAGCGGCTCTTCACCTGAACAAGGCGCCCCCCAGAGCGGCCCTGGCCCTCACTGAGTGACTGAGCGCCTCACTGAGCCGCCTGAACGGCTCCCTGAGCGGCTTCGCAGCGGCTGCGCCCCACCCAGGCTATGCTCCCCCCGATGCGATCCCACGCTCTGCTCGGCGCCGTGCTCGCCCTCAGCTGCGGGTGCGCCAGCAGCAACCCGCCTGAGCCTGACGCTCATGACTTCAGCCACCAGGAGAGCTGGGCAGGCTGCCACCAGGCGTATCAGCCCACGGGTCAGCTGGACGCTGACTTAAGCTGGCTCACGCGTCGCTGTGCCGAGCAGCTCGGCATGACTCAGCTCACGCCCATCGTGAAGGGTGCGCAGTCCGCCGAGCAGCCCGCTGAGCGCTACAGCTTCTTCATCCCTGAAGCGGGCCTCTGCACGCGCGTCGTCGCGGTAGGCGACGCTCAAGTGCGCGATCTGGACTTGCTGCTGCGCGATCCTGATGGCGCGCCCTTAGTGGCGGATCTGACTCATGACAACTACCCGCTCCTGCCGCCAACAGGCCCGCTGTGCTTCGACCAACCCGGCACCTACACCCTGGAGGTCAGCGTGTTCGAGGGTAGCGGTCGCTACGCGCTGCAGGTCTGGGCCGGGCTCCCCTAGCGTTTGTCTCCCTAGGGGGGGGGTTGGACGGCACCGCGCTCCCTGACTTTTTCGAGCGAGCCGTTTGGCACCCTGGTGATACACCTAGCTGACATGAGCGTCTCCCTCCCGCGCCCTGAGATCGCCCACGCTCGAACGAGCGACGCGGCGACGGACGCCGCGACGCCCGGTGCTGCCACGCCGAGCGCCCCGCTTGGCGCTGCGACACCGACCGCTGCTGCACCTGACGCAGCCGCCAAGCTTGAGGCGCTGCGGGCGCGGCTGCGCGAGCTGGGCTCAGTGCTCGTCTGCTACTCGGGCGGGATCGATAGCGCCTTCGTGCTGGCGGTGGCTACCGCTGAGCTGGGTGAGCGCGCCATCGGCATGACCGCGGTGAGCCCCAGCCTCGCGGAGTCTGAGCGGCTCGACGCCCAGCGCCTGGCGGCTGAGCTCGGCGCCCAACACCAGCTGGTGGATTCGCATGAGATCGAGCGCGCTGGTTACGTGAGGAACGATCCAGATCGCTGCTTTCACTGCAAGACAGAGCTCTACGAAATCGCCGAGCTGAAGCGCGCTGAGTGGCAGCTCGGCTGGGTGCTGAACGGCACCAACACGAGCGACCTCGGCGACTACCGCCCTGGCCTCGAGGCAGCGAAGAACGCCGGCGCCTTAAGCCCGCTGGTGGAGCTCGGCTTCACCAAGGCGGACGTGCGCGCCGCCGCCAAGCTGCTCGGCATGCGGATCTGGGACAAGCCGGCCGCCGCCTGCCTCTCGAGCCGCATCCCTTACGGCACCGAGGTCACGCGCGAGCGCCTGGCGCAGGTCGGCGCGTTCGAGGCGGCGCTCAGGGAGCTCGGCTTCAAGCAGCTCAGGGTGCGCTGGCATGAGCGCATCGCCCGCATCGAGCTGGCGCTCTCAGAGCTCCCGCGCCTCGCTGAGCCGGGGGTGCGCGAGCAGGCGGTGCTAGCGGGTCAGCGCGCGGGCTTCACCTACATCACGCTCGATCTTGCGGGCTACCGCACCGGCAGCCACAACGAGGTGCTGCCCAGTCGGCGGCTCCCGCTGCTCGACTGAGCCATGCGCTGGCTTGAGGTCGAAGATGCCTATGAGGTCGCGCGGGTAGGCGCCGCCTCGCGCGTGCTCTTCAGCGCGGAGCACGCCTCGAATCGGCTGCCCGACGGCTGGCGATGGCCTGAGGCGGACGTCAGCTTAGCTGACAGCCACTGGGCTTGGGATCCTGGGGTTCGGGAGCTCTGCCTCGAGCTCACTGAGCGCCTCCAAACCACGGCGGTGCTCGCGCGCTTCAGCCGCCTGCTCGCCGACCCCAACCGCCCCGAGGGTCACCCGGAGCTTTTCCGTAAGGAAGCGGACGGCGCGCCGGTCGTCTTCAATCAGGCGCTGAGCGACGGAGAGGTCGAGCGGCGCCTGGCGCGCTGCTACCGGCCCTACCACGCGCGGCTCGACCATGAGGTGGCTCGCGCAAGCGCGCCGCTCTGCTTCTCGATCCACAGCTTCACACCGGTGTACCAGGGCACCCCAAGGACGCTGGAGCTTGGGGTGCTCTTCAATGAGGAGGAGGCGCTCGCGGGGTCGCTCGCGAACCACCTCAGCAGGGCAGGCTACGACGTGCGCCTGAACGAGCCGTACTCCGGCAAGGCGGGGCTCATCTACAGCATCGAGCAGCCCGCGCGTCGCCACCGGCGGCGCGCCTTAGAGCTTGAGGCTCGGAACGACTTGCTCACCGACGGCGCGCTCCGGAGCGCGCTCTGCGATCAGCTGGTCGAGTGGTTTGCGGCGCGCTGAACCGCGCTCGCGCGTACGGCTAAAAGCTCGGCATCGTCACCCGCTCCGCGTGGCCGATGCCGAAGAACGCCCCCAGCCACACGTCGTTGCCGGCGTCCGACAGGCGCCAATCGTACTGAGCGGTCACATTGAAGGACAGCCAGCTGACCGCGAACACGCCAAGATCCAAGTAGGGGCTCGCGACGTTCACGTTGAAGCGCTCATCCACCCGCCCGATCTGGAAGGCGTCCATCCCCAGCCGCCCGTACCAAATCGGCGACTCGCCCTCGAGCAAGAACAGGTGAGTCCCCGCCCCGATCTGCTGAACCTCCTCGGTGATCCGGGCGCGTGAGCTGACGCCCATCCCCGAGTCTCCGCTCCCATAGCCAGCGCTCGCATGGAGCCCCAGCCCTTGTCGCCCAGGGTGCCCCGTCACCGACTGCACGTAGCCTGAACTCATCTCAGCGTACGCGGTGCAACCCATGAGCGCGAACGCGCCGAGCATCACAACACATCCACGCAACATCGGGCGACGCTACCACGCAACGAGTACCCCAGCGCCGTCAGCGCACCACAAAACGCGCGCCGCACCCTGACCGGTCAAGCCCGCGACGCCTCGTCACACGCGGCCTCAAAAACGCAAGCGGCGCCGATCGCTCGACGCCGCTGCGCAGCGCACCTCATGGGTGCTCGACCAAAGCTCAGCGCGGCG